>JBBRMS010000004.1:0-115104 GCA_038230715.1 Pyrinomonadales bacterium | reverse complement strand
GGGTAGCTTCAGGTTCGCAAAATCCGCGCTGGGATGAATGCGGTTGACTGGTTGCCGGTTTGAAAGAGCGAATCCCGTTCCGCCTTCACCCGGAGCGAAACACCGACTCTGCATATGCTCGGCATTCTGTCCCACCGCGAGTGCAGCGGTGGCATAACCTTTGACCTCGTCGTGTAGATAAACCACGCAGGTATCGAACGGGACGATTTGCCCAACTTTATCGACCAGCACCGAGAGGGTGTTCTTGACCTCGAGCGAGGACCCTAACGTGCGAGCGATTTCGTAAAGAGCATAGACTTCGCGATGGGCGTTGCGAATCTGGTCATAGGCAGCGAAAGAAGTATTCTCTCGCGCCTGGGCCACCTGTTCACCGGGTGTCGCTATCCGGTTCCCGGGGACGCTGATATGGACTTGATCGGCCAGGCCTCGGGCTGCGATTTCTGCTTCAAAGCCAGGCAGGTTCGTGACGAACAGCTCGACGATCCGAGGATCGAACTGAGTGCCTGCCTCGGTGCGCAATAGCGCGATCGCGTCTTCACGCGACTTGCCAGGGCGAAACGGCCGGTCTTCGCGGACTGAGTCGAAGCAGTCAATCACAGACATGATTCGGGCTGTGACCGGGATCTCTTCTTCTTGCAGGCCATCCGGATAACCCATGCCGTCCCAACGCTCGTGGTGGTGCCGAACGATCGGCAGGACAGGGTAGGGGAAGTTCACGCGCCCAAGGATCTCCGCACCGACAATGGTGTGTATCTTTGTCTTCTCGAATTCTGCCGGGGTCAGCGTCCCGGGTTTGTTGAGAATGTGATCCGGTACCGCGAGTTTTCCGACATCGTGTAGCAGCGCGCCGGCATTGAGTGCGGCGATTTCAGGGTTTGAGAGATGCAGCAACTTGCCCAGCCCTTCCGCATAAATCTGGACCCGACGCACGTGAAAGTGGGTGGTCTGATCCTTCGCATCGATCGCAGTCGCCAAGGCTTCCACAGTCGCCAGATGCAGCCGGCTGAGTTCTTCGGCTTCGCGGGTCCTGGCATTAACGCGTTCGAAGTAGATCTTGTAGCTCCAGAAAGTCGCAGCCATGATCGGCACGCTCAGGAATACGTAAGCAAACCCCAGATGGGTCGCCGCCGCGTAGATGATTCCCGTCGCGATCGCCGAGCCCAGAAACGACCACCAAGTCCAGAGGTAACCTTCAACCCAGAACTTCAGGATTCGCTGGCGAGTTCGTAAAGCATAAATGGTCGAAATCGTAAATCCATTGATGAAGTATTGCAGCATCGCCATCAGGGCTAGTGCACCCAACAGGTAATTCATGCGAATGGGAGTTGATCCCAGCGGCTGTTCCGTCACATGGCCATAGTGCGCCAGCACAAAGTAGAAAGCCTTCGCCGCGATGAGTGTCGTCACGGCCATCATGGCCGGTGCGGCCACCCAACTGGCGACACGCTTCGACGTCAGGCGACAGCTGACAAAGGCATCCACTACTCCGATAACAATCGCGGCCGGGACGCCCAGGAATAAAGCGCCCACGAAAATGAAAACATCCCCAGCAGTAAAACTCGATCGAGTGTTGGGAATACGAATGGGAACTGATCCTGCCAGGATTACTAGAGCCAGGAGACCGGCAAAACCCGCCACCTGGTTCGATGACAGACGAAAGCAACCTGTGACTGCCCATCCGAACACAGTTACGCCCGCTACGACCATGACAGTCCAGTAAATCCTGGCGGCTCGGTTGTAGTCGGACATTTCTATCAGTTTCATTTTCGTGTGTAGCAAGCACCACCTGCACGTGCTTGACCGGCGGAACAGTACTGCGCTTGAGTTAGCTTCCGCGGGTGTTTAGGGAAAGTACGCCTGCGCCGAAAGCGAATGGCCCGAGCAACTGGGACTTTCGCTTCCGGCGCAAGACCGGGAAGGCCGGCGGACGTGGCACGCATCCGTCAGCAGGGGTTTGTGGTTCGCATCTAACCTTCGTGCTTGTGTTCAATTCCCAAGGCATTCTTACGCGGCTAGCGGGCCCAGTGCGGTGGGCCCCAGCGGTTACGCTTCCTAGCCGCGACTTCTGACGTACAAAGGCTGTGCCGAGGACGGACTATGAGTAGAAGGCCGGAAAGGCAGGGATTGATAGGGTTTTTGGCGGCACTAATGGTGACTATCCCTTCCCTGAAGTTCCTAGCATCAATGTGACAGGTCAAAGTGAAGGCTCGGTCAGGCGTTCGCTACGGATCGCCGATCAAGCGCCGCGGCTCCGCCGTCCGAGAGAGTAAGGTGGTCTATTGCTGATTGGCTTGAGAATCGCATTGGAGTCTGCTCAGTTCAGGCGTTGGACGCGGGGCGTCGATATGATTGTAGCCCGACGTTTTAACGCCGGGTTCTCATAGAATGACGCGTTCAGATCAGGCGTTCCACCACCGGGGTTGAGCACTATGTTGACAAGGCATGTTGGGACAGTGCACCTTTCAGCTTTTCGTTCGAACCATCAAACCAGTGAGCAAAGTCATTCAACCACGCGAACGTCAGCCCTCAGTCGGCTACCGGGAATTGCTGCGCGGTAACCGCAGCTTTCGCTTCCTCTGGCTGGGCCAGGTAGTCAGTCAAATGGGTGACTGGTTCGATACCATCGCCGTCTATACGATCACTTTGCGGCTGACCGGTTCAAGTCGTTCGGTGGCTTTGATCATGGTCGCGCGATTTTTGCCCAGTGTAGTCATGGGACCGTTGTCGGGCGTGGTGGCTGATCGCTTCAGTCGTCGCACCATCATGATCACGGCCGATCTGCTTCGCGCTGTCGTGGTACTCGGGTTCCTCTTCGTTCGTCGTCCCGATCAGATGTGGCTGATCTATTTACTAACCGTCCTGCAGTTGGCGTTCTCAACTTTTTTTGAGCCAGCCAAGACCGCGGCTATTCCATCGATTGTTTCCAGTCGCGAGTTATTGCCCGCCAATGCAATCGCGGCGGTCACCTGGTCGGTGATGCTGACCCTGGGAGCGGCTATCGGTGGATTTGTTGCGGGCATTTTCGGAACCGACGTAGCCTTCCTGCTCGACTCGCTAACCTTCGTTGCTTCGGCAGTGCTCATCCTGAGCGTCAAGTTTCCTAAGCGAGCGCCCCGCGCCAAAGCAAAACTTAGCGTGGGCAAAGCCCTCGGGATCACTGACACGATCGAGGGCGCGCGTTACGTCAAGCACCGTTCGCGCGTCCTGGCGTACCTGCTGGTGAAACCCGCCTGGGGAGTGGGCGGAGGAATCCTGACTCTGCTGGCAGTGTTCGGCGAAAAAGTTTTTCCGGTAGCGGGCAAAACCGCAACGGGCATCGGCGTCTTGTTCACTGCTCGCGGGATCGGCACTGCGATTGGGCCGATGGTAGCGCGGCGCTGGGCAGGCGAGACGCGCAAGCAGATGCAGAACGCCATCGGGATTGCGTTTCTGATCGGCGGAACCTTCTACATAGCTTTCGGCGTTTCGCGCAATTTCTGGCTCGCGCTGCTGTTTCTGGCAATTGCTCACACTGGCGGGAGTATTCTTTGGGTCTTCTCCACCGTTTTGCTGCAACAGAGTGTCGAGGACAAATTTCGCGGGCGGGTGTTTGCGGCTGAGATGGCGCTGGTAACTTTGACGATGGCGGCCTCGAATTACCTCGTCGGCGAACTGATGGATCGCTTTGGTTTTTCGCCGCGAATCGTCACGGCCGGCGTGGGCACATTCTTTCTGCTGCCCGGACTAGTCTGGTTTATGACCGAGAAGTGGTGGGATCGAAAGCCAGAAGTTCCCCCGGTGATACAGGCCGACGCACAATTTGAAGCTGGGGCGAAACTCGAACGAGAGAAGTTCGAATTGTAGCGGAAAGAGATTTGTGTTTAGGTGGTTAGCCGGGTCGCAGCGCGGAAAAGTCAGCGCATGTCGAGCGCCTGAAGTCGGGTAAGTCCGGGAATTTTGCCCCACAACCCGATCGCCTAAGCTCTTTTCGTTTTTTGAAAAAACTGTTAGGCTCGCGCAAATGAAGGACGGCGCAACGTCCTTTGGTGTAAGAATTGTGAGCGGCTTGCGTTACAATCCACTCGATTTGGCTCTCCCGTTTTTGACTTAACTGAACACTCGGGCAGGCTTACAGGCCTTGACCCAATAAGAATGATAGAAGGAGATACACAATGAAGACTAAAGATATCACGCTCAGGGTGCTGGCAACGGCTGCTCTGATTTTCGTCGTTGCTGGCCTTGCGGGAGCAGCAACTTCAGCCAGGACGCCCGGCAATGATCCGGCGCTTGGGCCGCGAATCGAGCTGGTGGAATCACCCAAAGTTGGACCGCTGACGGCGATGGTGATGGACGATCCTGAAGCTATTTATGAAGGCGCCCGCATCGTTCATAACGTTACGATGGATGGTGTGAAGGGGATGCGAGTTCACGCCACTTTCAGAGTTAGGTATGGACTGGGCGTCCCGTCCATGATGATCGCTTACTTTTACTATGACGACGAGGACAACACGCCGCTCAAGTCAGGCGACGCGGAATATCGGGACAAGAAAGGCAATGTGTCTTGTCACGTGAACTTCACCCCGGCTTACGATCCGGCGGTCTATAAAGATCTGCAGCTCTTCATGCCCTACGAAGCGCTCAATATGGAAAGCGGAGAGAGCTATGATCTGAAATTCTATCTCGCCCTTTACGACAACGAGGGTGGCAGGTTCTTTGGTAAATCAGGCTGGTACAAATTCAAACTCACCATGCCTTAATTCAGGAAATTGTTTTCGGGGAAGCCGCTCCCACGGCTTCATCCCCATCGATAGCTAATTTCAACCCTTCGCAGAAACGCGATCCACCAACACGAATTGAATTAATGGAGCGCGGACATCCTGTCCGACAGCGTGCGCAGCACGCCCATCGTTAGCAGGGTTCGCGCGCTCAGGCGGAAACGATGTCCGCGATCCGTTAATCGTCCGTGAATGAGTTCGTGCATCGCTCTTTGTTGTAGCCAATTGAGCGCTATACTTCCTTCATGGCACGTGGGTGGGAGAGCAAGTCAGTCGAAGATCAGATTAGCGAAGCCGAGGCGGAGAAAGCCCTGCGCTCCAAACCTGTTGTGTCGCTCGCGGAACGCGAGCAGGAGACACGCAGGCAGTCGCTGCTGCTATCTCGTTCACAAATTCTCGGTCGGATAAAACTCGCGCGGAATCCGCGTTATCGGGCTGGGCTCAAAGCAGCCCTCGAACACATTGAGACACAGTTGCGAGAATTGGACTAGCGCGTCAGAAACTCTCAGTCATGCGCACATGGAAAAGCCATGAGGCCCGCAGCTGAAATGCCACGGCGATTCCGATCAGTGCTAACTGGATCAAAAGCACTCCCACAACCGGACCGTATGTTCGTTTCGCTCGCAACACCACCGGCGCCGGCACCAGCGCAGCAACCAACACGACGAGGCAGAGGATAGCTGCAGTGATCGTGGTCATGGTGAGATACATCTGAATGGTCGCAGCCGCCGTCGCCACATTCTGCGATCCGGGTAAGAGGACTTGCACGATCAGCGACTCTGCTTTCCACAATAAGCCAATGGGAATGAAAGCGAGGCCACCCGTGATTAGGAAGAACCAGCCTGTGGGCGAAGCGGTAGCGGGGCTGGTCAGCGCCCGAACCATCATCAGCGCCAGAGCGATGAAGCCAAAAAAGATTGCGAGGTAAAGCGCCACGGCCATGGTTTGGCTGGCTTCTGCCAAACCGCCGGCAACCGCGGCGATCCCCGCAGTCTCGGCATTTCTCATCCCCTGAAAGGTGCGGACGATCATGACCGACCCCAGCGCTGCGCCACCCATTCCGATCATGTAGGAAAACGACGGCACGAGGCGAGCGAGAATGCTGACCCCGGGAGGATTTGAAGTTAGACCCACTTGATTAGGTGTCATCGAGTAGTCCGGCAAACGTGGATGAGCTAGCCTTTGAACAACCCGCGGCGGAAACGCAACCCGCTGCGGGTTCGTGAATCAGAGTTGGACTCGTCTCAAGGAGATGGAGGTTTGGTCGCCGTCGGCATCTTGAACTTCGAATCATCCACCGGCCCGTTCAGTTTGATCTCGGAGTACTGGCGAGTGCCGACGGGATTCCCAGGATCGGCGGCAGAGACGCGAACCGTGAACGGGAACTTGACGCCGTTGACGACGCGATAGTCTTCAAAGTCTGTCTGCTCTGGAATGATGCCAATGATGGTCGGCAGGTAACGGATGCGGCGTACCAGCAAACCCGTCTCAGCGTCAAAATAAAATTGCTCGCGGCGATTGTCCGCAGTTCGTCCGCTTAGAGTGATAACTTCTCGATCGCCGACCTTGTCCCGGCGGCCCACGCGCATCGACGGGAATTGCTCCTTGAGTTTGATGTTGCTGTAGAAAAGAAACATCTGTTTCATAGCCTCGAATGTGCCTGCGGGCATCAGACTCACTCCGCGCGCGTTTTTTTCCCAGCCCACCGTGCCGTCAAAAGCTCGCTCCATTGTTCCCTGTTGCGTGGTTACCAGCACATGGAACTTGTCTGGAGAAACCATGATGACCTCGTAAGGAAGCGGTGGTCCGTTTGAACCGGTAAAGGTCCCCTTCATCACCGCGGTCTTTAACTTATCGATCGCTGCTTGTCCGCCGAGCGCTTCCAGATACTTCGTCAGAATCTGATCGGCGGTCGGGGGCGCCGGAGTGGGCGACGGGCTTGCGGTCGGGGGCCCGGTCGGTGCCGGTGGTCTGGGCGAGGGCAGCGGCAGAGGAATCATTCCCTGCGGCTGGTTCCGGCCGCGGTGGCAGGTGTAGCAGTTGACATCCGGATTGCCGCGGAACGAGGCCTTGTTCAGACCGATGGTCATCGTGATCATTTTACGCGCGACTTGTTTCTCTTCCTTCTCGTCGGAAGTAAAGTCCCACTGACCATTATTATTTACGTGACAGAAGTTGCAGCGGACTCCGAGCGATGCGCTCATGAAATTCATTGCGGGAATCAACTGCGAGTCAGGCATTCCGGTGAGCACCTTAATATTTTTTCTGGCCTGTTCGACCGTCTTCTCCTGGGTTCCCGCCATGGCCGGTGTTTGCGACGGCGTGGCGAAGCCGAGGCTCGAAAGCGAAGCGCTGAACTGCCGGTGAAGCGGTGATCGTTGCGCGCGGGCAGTGGTAAAAACCAGAAGGGCGCCGGCACAGGTTAGAACGACGACGAGAGATCTGAGAATATGAAGCTTCATTAGTTGCTCCGAAGAAGAGATTTAATTCGTGCGGTGGCCTCGAGACGAAAAGACCCCGACAATGATTGCTATTTTTTGGAACGCTGGCCTGTGTCTGGGAAGACGAAGTTAACGGCACGTTGTTATAGACCGAAATGTTGAGTGGATGCAAGAGCAGCAGGGGGGAGGCCCGGTACCGTTCACACACTAAAACCCCTTACCAAAAACAAAACACCCGGCATCGTCGCCGGGTGTTGCAAGCTATGAAATTGAAACTCTGAATCTATTTCTTGCGTGGATGATTTTGTTTTGGCTTCATCAGGGTGTCCAGCGACTGGTAGATCTGCAAATACATTTGAGTCTCGCGTGGAATCAGTGTGCGCCAACCGGGACCTCCACGCCGGATATAACCGGGCAGCTTGGCGGCGTTCGAATTGTAGCCGGCGGCCACCAGTTCGCTGACAGTCGCCTGTCTGGCGCTGAGAGCTGCCTGTACATCCTCATTAGCTGAGAGATCGTTCCAGGTGTCCTGCATGTAGAGCAGCATGGCTTCGAGCGCGTTGCCGTGATTGCGCATTCCGGCCACAAAATCCGGGTTCAGGCCTACGCCGGAATGGCGTGTGCGCATGAGCGCATATGTCCAGGGAATCATTTGCACCATGCCACCGGCTCCGGCCGAACTCACCGAATAACGATAAGTGTCCAGTTCGTTCAAGGCGTACAAGGTGTAAATCTCTTCGAACAGAGCGATCCGATTCTCATTGCGGAAGCGTTCGTGATCGGTGTGCTCAACGATGCAGAGGTGTTTGGCGATATCGATCAGATTCGGCGCGATGTTCACACCGCGATCCTTCAGGCGCTTGGCCGCGAGATCGACCATTGAACTAACGTAAACCTGACCTGACTTCAACAGCTCAGGCGATAACAACGCCGGATGGGCAGATGTGTAATAGGCCATCTCGCGAAACACACCCTTGCGTTCGATTGGGAACTCAACTGCCAAAGGCAGCAAGGCGCGGTTCTTGTCATCGAAAACCGTAACGGCGGTGTTGACGCCATTGGCGCGCACGATGCGGATTGAGACAGGCAGTCCCAGCGATGTCGTAGCCGAAAGTTCAGAGCCTTTTTTCAGAAAGGTTTCTTTTGATATGCGGATTAAATGGATTTGTGAAGTCTCCGGCAGTAACGCTGCTACCGTCACGTATTCGAGTGAAGGTGACATCATCGCCGTTGGCAGTGGCCGGATTTTCATCAGGCGCTCGGCTTCGTTGATCCGCGAGCGAATTCGATTCGGGGATAGACGACGGCTGGATTCCTCTCGCGATGACGGTTTTGAGTCTTCCGGTTGTTGCTTCGGTGTGGGCGCAGGCTGTGCCGAACGCATTTCGGGCTCCACCGGTCGCGCCGGCAACGGCTGTTGCGTAGATGGTTCCTGGTACTTCGCTTTTGAATGACCACCGCTCCTCGCGTCAGCAACTACACGCGGACGAGTGAGCGTTTGGATCGAGCGGGATGATTGCGCTTCAGAGCCGGCGGCAACGGAGAGTACGAGTGTGATAAGAAGATACATGGAAGGCTTTTTCATGATGTTTGCTTTTCTGAAGGTAGGACTTCGCGGTGTGCGAAGGTGCCCTCAGATTCGCGTAAACATCACTCGTTGTCAATCACTATTTTTCTGGAAGATCGCGCATTGAATTCCACTTTTTTTCTGGAAGATCATCAAGTGATTTCCAATTAAATTTCTGGAAGATCAATGATCGAATTCCAATTAATTTCTGGACGATAGTACGTTGCTTTCCAGTTTTTTCAAAGTCGTGAAAGAGCGAGCAATGTTTCACTTTTCTTTCTCTGATGGGTCTGCTGAAGGTGTGGTCGTGAGACAGTTTGCGTTGCAGCGGTGCTGGCGCAAACCAGTTTACTCTGCCTCACTCAGCAAGACACGTTCCATCTCCTTCACTCGCTCGGTCAGCTCTTTTAATTCTTTGCGCACCTGTGGCAAGCGGCTGATGTGAGCGTTCAGACGCTTATATTCATTTAGAGGCTGAATGGGAATACCCCACCAAACCCCGGGCCGGACTATCTTCCCCGGCAAAATGCCCGCCTTGGATCCGATGATCGCCCCGCTCTGCACACGAATGTGATCGCCAAACCCTACCTGGCCGCCGATAACACAATCATCTTCAATGGTGACGCTGCCGCTGATGCCTGTCTGTGCCGCAATCACGACTCGTTCGCCAATGTCACAGTTATGTCCGACATGAACCATGTTGTCGAGCTTCGTGCCGCGGCCGATACGCGTGCGCCCGAGAGCGGCTCGATCGACGCAGGTGTGGGCGCCCAATTCAACCTCATCTTCGATAACTACCGTGCCGATTTGCGGGAACTTGTGATGGCTTTGTTCGTCGCGAATATAGCCAAAGCCATCAGCGCCTAATACTACTCCAGCGTGTAAGATCACTCGATTCCCAATTGTTACGTTGTCATAAATCACGACGGTAGGGTGAATCACACAATCGCGGCCAATCACGACGCTGTCGCCGATGCTAACGCCTCCCAAAACCTGGCTGCCTTCTCCCAGCTGACTGTGCTCGCCGATGGAAACGTGTGGGCCGACAAAAGCGGATAGAGCGACAGCAGCGGTCTGCGCTATGATGGCCGTGTCGTCGATCTTAGGGTCACGTCGTTTTGGCGGATGAAGAACTTCAGCGATCAGAGCGAAAGCAAGTTTTGGTTTAGCCACCTCGATTAGGCAAGGTGAGTTGATCGCCGTACCTAATGGAACGATAAGGCATGAAGCGTGGCTTTCGGTGGCGGTGGCAAAAAACTTTTCCTCTTCGACATAGGCGATCTCGCCTTCGTTCGCCGTCTCCAGGTTGGCTACGCCCCGGATGGCAACACCCCCGTGGCCAACCACGCGCCCGTCTACCCGCGCGGCAAGTTCTGATGCCGTTAACACTTTCGCCTCAGTCATTCAGGTTGCTCCGGCGAACATCAGTCATCCAAGTCATTCAGCTCCGGCGGTTATAGATCGATGTTTCGAAGAGAGTCGGCGAAGTATTACATGCGGTAGATCTGGAGTACAACCAGATGCGTCACACTCAGGAACCAATTGAAAATTGCGGGGTGAGTCCTGGCGTCTTACCTTGGCGGGCGCTGAACTCGACTGAGGAGCTGCTATTGGCTGTTTTTCGCAGAGCTCCGCATACGGCCGCAACGTCGCCGGCCAGGCGTAATTCGATCCTTCTGAAGCACCGCATCGTCAAAAAGGCTTAGAAGTCCGTCAAATACGTCACGCCGCCCTCGGGGCTGACCCGGGCCATGCGAATCCAGTCCGGCGCCGGCGTATCGACACAGAAGAATTGCTGCAGCTCGTCGTGGGTCCGATCGTACATCAGGCGAAAGGCTTTGCCTGCTTCCCGTGTCTTCCAAAACTCCGCCGTACCAATTGCCAATTCCGGGGCGGGACAAATCGAAAAAACCTGCACCATCCTATGCTTGCGATTTAAGGCGCGCTTAACCGCAGATCCATTCTCGCTCGCAGCTCCCGGATCGGTGGGTTCGTCAGTGTCACTCGCGCCGTTGCCGCTTGCAACAGGTGATCTCAAAGTCGCAGTAATTCTTTTTAACAGCGCATCGGAATCCAAACCCGCGCCTTTGGCCGCTGCTGCCTCAGCCCGGATCTCATCCAGGGTAATTTGATATTTCTCCGCTTTCTCTGCCCGGCGTCGTAAGGCGGCGAGTTCGTTGTAGAGATAGACCATCTTGAAAGAGTTGCGTTCCAGTACGCCCTGCCGCACGTCCATGACCCGAAATAGTCTTTTGATGATCGAATGAGTCTCGGGCTTTTGTTCGAAGCTTGCGTTCAACGGCAGAATGAATAGCAAGTCGCAATTCTCGAATTCCGTGCCAAACTTGATCGGCAGGTTATCAACTACTCCCCCATCCTCGAATAGTTCGTCACCAATCATGCTGTTCTTAAATAACGGTGGAATGTCCATGGAAGCAAAGACCGCATTCTGTATGTCATCGACTGAACGCGCAGCCTTCCAAATGTCTGGCTTGGCCAGTTGCCGGGGGCGCAACTCCGGCGGTAGGTTTCGCTCGACTTTGCTTAAGTCGTTGCGATTGGTGGTGAATTCCAGTTTTCCCAGAGCCACGTTCGAACGCGTCAGGTAGAAGTGCATTGCGTCGCCGCAATCACTGTGATCACCGTCGGGTGGCGGGTGATTGATATGGTGCAGCAATAACTCTTTAGCCTTCGCGTTCTCTTTGAAGAGCCTGGTGAACGTTTCTTCCCAGGGCTGCGGCGACAGGAGATAGTTCTGCTGCAACGGCCAGTACCAGGCGGGTCTGATGACGCTCTGGACGTCTACTTGAGTCCACCATTGTTCGAGTACGCTCGGCGTTGATGCGTCAGGTCTCTTGACCATTCCCGCCAGCCAAAAGAGCGTGTTCCAGGATCCGATCGAAGTCCCGGCGATCATTCTCACCTTGTGCAACGCCTGATTTTCTTCCAGGAATTCATAAATAGCCTGCATGGCGCCGGCTTGATACGCCCCTTTCGCGCCTCCGCCGGCCAGGATAATTCCGATCCGTTCATACTGGGCCAATGGGTTTCCGTTATCCACCTCGCCTGTAGGCGGACAGGGCCGTGCCGAGGGATCGTGAATCTTAAGACCGCGCATGGGTTTGTTGCGTACGAGGCGGTAGAAAATCGAGCCCAATCCATAGCTCAACAGAATTCCCAACACTGCCACGGCAATAATCAACAGGGCCGAAACAATTCCGCCGACCACAGAGTACTGCGGCGGAATGCCAAGCAGATCCCGGCCCGGTATCGAATAAGCAGGGACTCTAATGGCGACATAGCGGTCCGCCCGGGGAACTGCATGCAACACCAATAACGGGAAGGCAAAGGCAAAATAGGCGACCAATAGTATGACCATTGGTATCGAGAAACGTCGGGGTAACCGCACTATGATCCATTGGTAAAGGACGCTAATGTAGGACATTCGGAGTACTCCCTATTCTGAGGTTCGACGGGTAGGAGACCCGGCTCCGACCTGTAATCCAACGTTGGCGACGCCTTGTTAGAAGACTCCAGTTTTGGGCGTTAGCCTGATGTGCGATGAGCGGCAAACGGTTTAGCGGCGAGATAATACATCAGAACGGACAGGCAAGGAAGAGTGCTGTCAAGCATTAACGGAACGCATTGAAGCAGTTCGTGGAAGGCCCGGCATTGGTCGATCGGCGTGACAGCGGGGTCGGCTGCTACCCGTATGAGCAATGGTTTAAGCCAGTCTCGGGCCAGACTAAAGGTGCTTGAGTCGTCGTGGAAATGGCTTTTTGTCTTGCCTTTGACTGTCCCGGCCAATTATCATGACTGGCGCTGTTGATTAGGCTGTCTTGTTTTGAGCGTCGCAGTGCGATTATTTTTATAACCTTTTAAGAGCAGCGGCGCGTCTGAACTCCTGAAGCGCCAATCGAGGAGAGTATTAATTGTTTAGTGATCAATTTCGCCGCGGCGAGACCGACAAGAGTAAGTTGAGCGGGGTCAAGAGCTCCAAGATTGTCTCAACCCTCTCTGATGTTGCCTGGAAAGCTTTTCAATCCGTCAATCAGCGCTTGCCCGAAGGCGAGGCCATTCGTCCCAAGTGGGCGCCCGGCCCGCTCTTGAAATCCTACGAGAGAACCTCACCACCGCTCGGATTTCCAAGGGAAACAGATTCGCTCTGCCCGCGCTGCGTCAAAGAAGTGCGCGACGCCGTCATCAGCGGCGAGACGACGCTCGAATCGCTGATGAACGAACACCCCGGCGAAATCAAAGCACAGATAGTTGAAGAAAATGGTCAGGTTGTGATGCGTAAAACCTGCCCCAAGCACGGCGAGTTCGTCGATGTCATGGCGACCGACCCGGCCTTTCTCGAACGCATCGAATCGTTGTTCTTCGGACGCGACTTCAAAGCCGCGGATGACAAGCATGTCCATCATCACGGCACTTCAAATATCAAATTTGGCCGCGGCGCGGTGCTGACCGTCGACCTGACCAATCGTTGTAACATGATGTGCAATCCATGCTTCATGGATGCGAACCAGGTTGGTTATGTGCACGAGCCGACGTTTGAAGATACTAAAGCGATTCTTGATCGCGCTGTCTCGTTCAAACCAAAGCGACAGGTTATCATTTTGTTCTCCGGCGGCGAGCCGACCCTTTCGCCTTACTACCTCGAAGCGGTTGCCTACGCAAAGAAGGTCGGGTTCTATCGCATCCTGGCCGCCACCAATGGAATTCGCTTCGCTGAAGACATTGAGTTTTGTAAGGCGGCTAAGGAAGCCGGCCAGCACGGCGTCTATTTACAATTCGACGGTGTCAGCGAAGAGAAGAACGCGCATCGCGGTGTTGGCAATCTGTTTGATGTGAAACAACAAGCGATTGAAAACCTCGCCAGTGTCGGTATCAAAGTTACCCTCGTCACGACGATCGTCAACACCATCAATAACGACGGTATCGGTGCAATCGTTGAGTTCGCGGCCCGGAACATCGATAAGGTCCAAACGATTGCGTTTCAGCCCGTGTCCTTTACCGGGCGCGACGAGGATGTGCCGGATGCGGTGCGCATCAAGCAACGTTACACGCTCGCGGGCATGACGCATGATTTGAAGGATCAGCTCGGCGGGCGGCTGCAGCCTTTGCGTGATTGGTATCCGCTGTCTTCGTATTCCGCGTTCACCAGCGTGATGGACATGTTACAGGGTGCGGATGCACCATGGGGCTGGTCTTCGTGCAATTGCCATCCGAACTGCGGCATCTTTACTTTGATCGTGGTCAACAAGAAGACCGGGCACTACTCGTCGCTGTTCGATTTCTTTAACTACGAACAGTTCATGAAAGATGTCGCGGTGATTACCGACACGGCCCGCGGCAGGAAACTTTCATATGCTCAATTGGGCATGGCCATCATGCGCAACTTTGACGCGGGCAGGGCGCCTGAAGGCTTCCCGATTTCGCAGATCGTCAATCTGTTCAAGCCTTCATCGACCAACTCCAGTTCGGATCGGAACGACCGCATGAAGTCCAAGGTTGCCGATGAATCGAGTGACAACTGGCGTGTCCTGTGCGTCGAGGGCATGTGGTTCCAGGATCTTTTTAATTACGACTTCCGCCGGACAGAGATGTGCGTGATTCCTTACGGCACTCAGGAAGGCGAGATTTCATTCTGTGCTTACAACACCGGTGTGGGCTGGCGGCAGATAATTGAAAACATGCACAAGACCGCGAATCTGGCTGAGTGGTACGAAGAGAACGACCGCCATGCGGTCTATGCCGGCGGTCACAACGTTCCGGGCATTTCCAGGAAGCACTCGCTGAGTCTGCCTATAATCAGCGCCATCATCGATGAAGATGATCCGAATGCCCAAAAGGTCACGCCTTATCTGATCGAGGAGCGCGAAGAAGAAACCGTGAGTGTTTGAGTCCTAGAAAGACGCAGATAAATCAGGGCGGCCTTGGCCGCCCTTTTCCTTTGCCTACCTCTCGTCGTCTTCAATCTTCTTCTTGAGATATTTTGCCAGCTTCTCGGCGGTGCTGCGCTCACCGCGATTGGCGGTTTGCCGATGCGAGGAATCGGCATAGACGACTACGCTGGTTTTGAGATTGACGACCTGCATGCTGGCGGTCGCTGAAGGTTGAGGGCTGACGAAAATGGTCTTGGCCCAACCGGCGTCTTTCGTATCATGAGTTCCCGTGATCTCAAAGTCTGCCAGGGCGCGATCCGTGACCATCGTGATAGGAACTTCTTTCTTGCGGATCGCCGCCGCCAGGTAAATTTCAAACCCGTCCATCGGCGCAATATAGATTCTCGAGTTTCTTGGTATCCGTGTATCCGCCGGAACGGACGTGGCCGAAGTACGCGTCCCCTGGGCTGTCATCTGGTCCTGAGCCAAAGCGAACGAGGCAATGAGCACGGCAAAGCTCAACAGCATAATCAGTCTGATGCTAATCCTCATGGAGGGATCCTTTCTGAGTTCGAGGTTATTCGAAGTTGAGGGAAGAGACGTCAAATAGCTGCTAGATGCAAACAAGATAGCGGCCTCGGAATTTACAGTCAAGGAAGAAGTCTTACTGAACATATGCTGGCCATCGATTCACTTCCCAGCGTTGACTGCGAAAGGGGGGAAGCGCGGTTGAAGTTGGCGTCTGAACGGCTTCATCTGGCGCGCCATTCACGGGCCGGACGCCTGTCCCACTCTTCAGCGGCACCCATTTTGCGATAAGAGTGCTCGTCTGATTCGATCTGAAGGAGTCCAGCACCTTGAGAAAGCTTATTTTCTTTTTATTACTACCCCTTTAATCCCCTCTTATGACGCCGGCTCAAAGTCCCGTCGTGGAAGCCGGTGCAGTAAAACCAATCCAAGCGGCGCAGTCGATCAGCGACACCGATCCGGCACCGCTGGCTGGGAAACGTGAACTTACGATTCGGGCAGGCACCGCAATCGAAATCGAAACAGCCTTCACTGTCAGTTCACTCGAGGTGCGTCCGAACGATTATGTGAGCTTTCGGGTCCTGGTTCCGATCCAGGTCGACGGAGTGACTGTCATAGACAAACAGTCTCTGGTCACGGGACGGGTGGTGGAAGCAAAGCGTGGGGGGCATTGGGGCAAGGCTGGAAAACTCGCCTGGACCATGGTGGACGTAGTAGCGGTAGATCTTATCCGCGTCCCGCTGCAGGCCCGGAACGATCGACCCGCTGGCGAAAACCGCATCGCCGGCACCAGTCACGGAGGGCGGGTGGCCACGGAGATGATCGTGTTCGGCGCGCTGATGTGGCCCATTGCTCCGGTGGTTTTGATCAGCGGGTTTAAGCGGGGTGAGAATGCGATGCTGCCACAGGGCAAGCGGTTCGTCGTCTTTGTTAAGAGCGACACGGTGGTTAAGGCAGGGTCCATCGCTGAAACGAATTGACCTCTTCCGCACCCGGGTTCTAGCGACGCCAAACAGCAACGATCGTCAGGACGATCAACGCCAGCACCAGGAGTACTATGAAGGTGAAGAGCCTTGTTATTCCACCGCTGACTGAAAAGACGGTGCCGCCGGTCTCCGCAGTAGCGCGACTGACCGCCGTCGCCATTAACCGTGTGCCCGCGAAGAAAACAAATCCCAGCCCGCCCAGGAAGGCCAAAACAATAATGACGATTTCGGAAAGCTTGAGCCGAGGCATCGCGGATTCTCCCACAGAGGCTACGCTACTCTTTTATCATTGGGAGAGGGTACAAGTCACGAGATCCCGCTCACCAGGTTCGAACCCCCGACATAAACGCAGTTCCTTGAAATGGCTTCCTGGTACAGAACCGCAAGCGGTAGCAAGCGGGATCTCGGAGGCTATCTTCAGTCCAGAAGTCGTCAGGCCCTCGTTTACCCTCAACTTGCGCCGTGAACCCGCTCGCTACCGCTCGCGGTTTTGTACCGTGGGCCAATGAAAAGGCGCGGCCTTTTTCAAGACCGCGCCGGTTGGGGTAAGAGTGACAATGCCCTAGCGATTCGGAGTTGGAGGTGGCGCACCTTCCGGTACCACCCACAGCTCGAACAACCAATCCTCTCGCTGCGGCCCCATGACAATGACCACGCGGTGTGTGTCGATGCCTCGAGAATTTACCAGGTAGTCCGAAATTCTCTGGGATCGTGCCTGGGCATCGTTCGACTTGGCTCGTCGCGACGGATACACAATGATGTAACCCTGCGATCCCGGCTCTTGCTGCAACTGAATGGCGAAGTTGTCGAGCCGCGCCTTTTCATCATTCCGAGCGATGTCATAGTACTCGTCGAACTTCCGTGGCTTGTTCATGATCGGAATCGACATCGCACAGCTTGCCGGGCAAGGCGTGCCATAGCCACTTACATCGAGGGTTGCGCGGATCGTCTGACCGGCCAGGCCGGTCGTGTCCACCGTAATGCTGGTCGTACCCTGGCCGCTGGTGATGCGCCCGGCGGAAATCGTCCAGTTGTAAGTCGGTCTGCCGCCCGTCCCACCGCTGACATTGGCGGTGAAGGTGGCCGGCGCATTTTCGCTTGCAGCGTCGGGACAAGTGATAGTGACGGTCGGGCAAACAATTTCTACTGGTGGCGGTGGGCATTCGGTAACGACGATGGACACCGATGAAAATGCCACGCAATTCTGATCGCGGCCGTCATCGACTTCAACCCAGGCCTGGTAGACGCCGGGTGCGGCTCCTGCCAAATCCCAGGTGGTATTCGCTCCTTCGCCTCTGAGTCTGCCGCCCTGCGTTTTCCACTTGTAACGCAGCGGGGCGCCGTCGGCAGAGCGTGCTGTGGCTACCAGACGCACGCGCGCCGATTCGTCATTGCAGGCCTTGATCGTGCCGGGCTCGGCTATCAGGGACAGCGACGGTGGGCCGGACGACCGGTCAGTGTTCTTTTTCTTCCTGGGTTTTGCGTCCGCGGACGCGAACACCAACATGCCGACGACCATAGCGAAGGCGAGGCCGAACCAAAGACTCTTTCGAGACATCATCATTTACCCTTTCGTATGGCGTGACCGGACAAGAGCCACGCCTGGTGCGATTTCGAGGAGTTTATCTCCCCAGCACTCGGAATCCAAAGACAACTATCAAGTAAAAGTGCCAATGGCCACTGGTTTCCAACGGGAGGCGGGCCCCGGCATCGAGAAATAGGGTCATTCAAGCACAATTTTTAAGGTTTAGGCTGAATCGATAACTTGAGGGGGTGATTAGATGATTCCTTAACCGCGAAGCGGTTACGTAGCTCAACCCAGGGATCAAGCCGTCGAAAGCGACGCAACCCCAACGGGGTTGCGCCCTCGGCAGGTCAAACCCAAGCGATTAAGTCACACCTACTTAACACTTCTTAACTTGAAGAATGACACAACCCCTTTGGGGCTGCGATTCGCTGGATTCGGCTGAGGGGAATAATCGCTTCGCGGTATAAGGATTCGGTCTGGAACTTGAATCAAAAATAGTTGGGTGGCGGCTACTCTGATTAGGCGGTGGTGAGAGTACCGACATGGCTCTTTCCGAGCATGAAAAGCTCCCCTTAAAGTTAGGCTCGATACGCCCGTAAGCCTACGGGGCTTGACCGGTACAGGACGGTTCGCTGTAAAGTCTCAACATGCCAACCGTCAAGGTGCGCTTACCAGCTCAACCAAAACAATACGAGATAAAGATCGGCGCCGGCCTGCTGTCACGGCTAGGTCCCGAGGTTCGCTTTGCCCTGGGCCCGGGCCCACGGCGACTGGCGCTGATCTCGAATCCAACCGTGTTTGAGCTCTACGGCAGGCAGGTGCTGCACACTCTTAAAGCCGGAAATTTTCAAATCACACATTGGCTGATGCCTGAAGGTGAAAGACGAAAGTCCCTGCGTTCATGGCAAATTGCGCTCGACTTCCTGAGCCATGCCGGTCTGGAAAGAAACGACGCGGTACTCGCGTTGGGCGGGGGCGTTGTCGGCGACCTGGCGGGCTTTGCCGCGGCTTCGTATCTTCGCGGAATTGCTTTTGTTCAGGTGCCAACGACTTTGCTCGCGCAAATCGATGCTTCGGTTGGCGGCAAGACGGGGATAAATCTGCCGGCGGGTAAAAATCTGGTTGGGGCCTTTCATCAGCCGCATCTGGTTTTGATCGATACCGAGACTTTGCGGACTTTGCCGCGTCGTGAGTTGACCGCCGGGTGGTGCGAGGCAGTGAAGCAGGGCGCGGTAGGCAGCCGCAAGCTGTTCGATCAAACCTGTCGTTTGCTTGGTCGCAGTGGTACAGACTTCAGGATGTGGCTTGATGGAGAGAAAGCACAGGCTGAGGTCTCCGCGACGATCGCAGCCCACTGTCGTTTCAAGGCTGGGATAGTGGCCGGTGACGAGCGCGAAGAGGTGGGTCGCGATGATCAGCGGTCGCGAAAGATTCTCAATTTTGGTCACACAACGGCGCATGCGCTCGAGAAACTAACGAATTACAGGCGCTTTCGCCACGGTGAGGCCGTTGGTTACGGAATGCTGGTGGCCGGCGAAATATCAAAAAATATAGGCATGCTTGGCTCCGGCGAGTTAGAATCGTTGCGTGAGGCGGTGCGGCTCTGTGGGCCGTTACCCTCGGCCCAGGATCTTTCAATAGATGAGATTGCCGCGGCGATGAAGGGCGATAAGAAATCCTTCGGCGGCGTAACTCGCTGGATCCTGCTGGAGCAGGTCGGACGCGCGCGCATCGTTGAGGGGAGCCAGATCGATAAACGAATCCTGCGTTCCTCTCTAAAGGCAGGTTTACGGGCGCTCTCGTAGGATTGGTTAGCTCACCTTCCAGGCTACTAATAAGACTCAAACTCATCGCCCCACAAACTTGATCAAGGACGAGGGATATATGCGAACTATAAATAACGAGCGCGGCAGTGCCCGCCTCAAATTCATCATTGCCATGACGGTTTTTGCCATAGTGGTTTATGTCGGCTACATGTATATACCGGTCGCGGTTGACGCTTACTATTTCAAGGACGCGATGCAGAACAAGGTCAACGCGGCCGCCGTCCAGGGATATGAAACAGATTGGATCAAAGACCAGCTCGACAAGAGCAGGAATGAATTTCACGTTCCCGCTGAGGCGATCATCAGCCCGGCCAAGCAGGATAACCAGATGCAGGTGCGGGTGCAGTTCACCCGACCGATCTCATTCCCGGGTTATATCTACAAGTACGACTTTGACTACACGGCCAAGAGCACAAGCTTTCTGACCATCAAATAAGCAGGGATTTTCCTTTTCCAACAAAGTGATTTAAGACGACAGACCATTTAAGAGTTAACTCTCAAATGGCCTCCTCTGATTTTGTTTTCAGGGAACAATGCCCCGCCTGCCGCACGCGGCGCAGGGATCACGCGACCGGTAAGGTGGCGAATGCCTTTAGCTGCACGAGCGCGGCGGGGGCTTCGCCCAGCCATGTCGTAGGACAGACACCGCAGCGGGTGCATTGATTCACGGAAGGGCAGGGAGCCGTTGATTGAGCTTCATGGGCGCGTTCGTCTTCACGTTGCATGAACTCCCTGGATAGACCAGAGTTAACAATCTCCCAGGGAAGAATTTCGTCGTAGCTACGACGCCGGCTGGTGTGGAATGAGGCGTCGACCTGCGTTTCGCGCAGGGCGGCATTCAGATCGCCCTTCAGACGTGCGGTTGCTTCGATCACGCGCGCGATGCGTCGATCACCCGAAGAGAACAAGGCCTGTTCGTGGGCGATGCGCGCCGACATCGTGCGCACTTCAACATTGGGTATGCGCGACAAGTTTTTGGAAACCCATTTCAAGCGACGCTTCAATTCCTTTTCATCACAGATCGCTTCCCATTGAAACGGCGTGTTCGGCTTTGGCACCAGGCCGTTGAGCGAGGGAATGATCTTACCCGCCCGGCCGAAACGCTTGCCCGCTTCCAGCATGCGATCCTTGATCCGTTCGACGAGGGTAATCATCTCGACCAGGTCTTCATCGGTTTCGGTGGGCAGGCCGACCATCATGTAGAGTTTGACGGTCAACATGCCGCGATCGAACACCGCGCCGCAGATGTCGACGATCTCGTCGTTGGTCAGGTTTTTATTGATGACTTTGCGCAGGCGATCTGATCCGGTCTCAGGCGCTACGGCGATTTGCTGATCGCGTGATTCAACCAAAGCGTCGAGCAGCTCTTCGGAAATCTGATCGAGCCGGAGGGAAGAAACGGAAATGCGGTAATCCATCGCTCGCAGGCCAGAGAGGATTTCGCTGATCTCGGGATGGTCACAGACAGCGGTGGAAACCAGACCGATCTTATCAGTCTTGCCACGCCATTCAGCGGCCTTAGCCAGAATATCTCGCGCCGGCACCACGCGTGGCGGCCAATAGTTATAACCGGCCCAGCAGAAACGACAACCCTGTGAACAGCCACGCGAGATCTCGATCAGGAACCGATCGCCCATCTCAGCCTGGGGCGCCCAAATAGTTGTCGATGGTGCAAAAACTTCATCGCGTTTCAACTGGGCGACGATATCAGTTTGACCGCGCCTAATCGCGCGTCGCAGGCTGCCTTCCTTTGGGCTCTCAGCCGAAACGGCGCGGCCCACCCGCGCGGGAACGCCCTCTTCCGTAGGAGTGTAAGCCGCGACCGTACCGTCGTCTTTGTAACTGACGTGATAGAGCGAGGGCACATAGAACCCGCGACCCTGCCGGGCGAGCGCCAGCAGAGTCTCTTCTTTGGTTTCGTTTTCCAGCAGGACATCGATCAGCTTCGGCCCGAGGATTTCTCCTTCGCCCACGCCAATCACGTCGGTGAATTCGGCGATCGGTTCGGGATTCAGAAACGAAGATGCCCCGCCCATAACGATCAGCGGATCATGTTTGGTGCGATCTTTCGACCAGACCGGCACGCCGCTCATCTGCAGCATGCGGGCCATGTTCACGTAATCAGTCTCGAACGAGATCGAAAAAGCGATGACGTCAAAATCGCGCAGCTTGGTTTGTGATTCGAGCGAGAGCAGCGGCGTCCGGGTGCGCTCGTATTCGGCCATCTCGTCCAACGGGCGCGTGTCCGCGGCGCGGCCGCGAGGGTCGGCCTGATCATAGCCCGAACCTTTGCCGGATCGCGCACTACTTACATTGTCGGGCAGGAAAGCCCGTTCGCAGGACACGTCCGGAATGTTATTGAAGATTTCATACATCGCCTGAAAGCCAAGGTTGGCCATGCCGATGCTGTAGACGTTTGGATAGCAAAGAGCGATGCGCAAGCGCGCACCTTGCTTCAGGATCCAGCCTTCTTCGCCCGCCAACTTCCGTTTGTAACTTTCGATAATTTTCTTCATCACAACTTCAATCGCTGCCGAGAGGTCGGACTCTGTGTAAACTCTGTGTTCCTCTGTGTCTGTGTGGTAAAGAATTCCGCAAAAGTATTCACCACAGAGACACAGAGATTACCCGGAGAACAACAGAGAATTACCCGTGCTGGACAGTCTCCAAAAATGCCTTGAGTTTGCGTGAGCGCGAGGGATGACGCAGTTTACGCAGGGCTTTGGCTTCAATCTGACGAATGCGTTCGCGGGTTACGGCGAAGTGTTGCCCAACTTCCTCGAGTGTGTGCTCTGAGCCGGTCGTGCCCAAACCAAAACGCATCTTGATCACTTTCTCTTCGCGTGGAGTGAGGGTAGCCAGAACTTCGTCGGTAATCTCACGCAGGTTCGAAGCGACGACTGCGTCCGAAGGATTCAGGATCGATTTGTCTTCGATGAAGTCTCCCAGATGCGAATCTTCCTCTTCGCCAATCGGCGTCTCGAGGGAAATAGGTTCCTGCGCAATCTTCAGAACCTTGCGCACTTTCGAAACCGGGATGTCCATCTTCTTGGCGATCTCTTCGCTGGTCGGTTCGCGGCCGAGTTCCTGTACCAGGGCGCGGGAAGTGCGGATCAGCTTATTGATCGTTTCGATCATGTGCACCGGGATGCGAATGGTGCGGGCCTGGTCGGCGATCGCCCTCGTGATGGCCTGACGAATCCACCACGTCGCATAGGTCGAGAATTTGTAACCACGCCGCCATTCAAATTTGTCGACGGCCTTCATCAGGCCGATGTTGCCTTCCTGAATCAGGTCGAGGAATTGCAGGCCGCGGTTGGTGTATTTCTTGGCGATTGAAACGACCAGGCGGAGGTTTGCTTCAACTAGTTCGCGTTTGGCCTGGCCGGTGTGATGTTCCCCCGTAACGATTGATTGGAGCGAGCGTTTTATCTCGACCGGCGAGATGTGATGCTCCTCTTCGACGACCTGCAAACGTTTCTTGCCGTTGGAAACATGCTTCTTATAAGCCTTTATGTCGTCGGCCTTGAGGCGTTTCTTGGTTAGCCGGTCTGAGTAAGTGTCGACCTCGCGTTCGGCTGAACGCACTTCCTTCTGCACGTTCCGAATCGAATTGATCAGGCGCTGACGCGAGCGCTCCGTCATATTCAGCCGTCCGATTTCGTCGGCAACCTCGATGCGGAGACGGGCCACTTTGCGCCGTAGGCGCAGCAGCTTTTTCGTTTTCTTACCCCGCGTAATCTTTTGTTCCGCGCGCAACTTGACCCACTCTTTGAGAGCGTTCTTGAACAGACGCCGAATATTCTCAATTCCTTCGATAGTCCATTCGCGATATTCGTCGGCCTTGTCTTCCTCTCCCGCCAGTTCCGCCTGTTCGGAGAAATTAACGACTTCGCGGATGCTGATGGTATGGGCTGAGAGCTCGTCACCGATCTTGAGCAATTCACCCACGGCTATCGGCGAGCGCGCAATGGCTTTTTTAGTCTTGATCTGGCCCCGCTCGATGCGTTTGGCGATCGCTACTTCGCCTTCACGGGTCAGGAGCGGCACCACGCCCATCTCGCGGAGGTAGAGACGGACAGGGTCGTTGGTTTTCTCAAGGGCGCCCGCGGACAGATCGAGTTCGAGGTCTTCGCCGTCGCCGTCTTCATCATCCGTGGCAATGGCCGCCGCCTGTTCAATCAGGCGTTCATCGGAATCGGCCACGTGGATATTCGAGGCGTCCAGCTTTTGCAGAACGTCTTCGATATCGTCAGGTGAAACTACATTCTCCGGCAGTTCGCGATTCAGATCGTCGTATGACAAAAACTTCTTATCGCCACCCAACTGCAGCAGTCGATCCATCACGTCATCCCTGTCTTTTTCTTCAATAGCCACGATTTATTTTTTTCCTGAGGACCGCGCTTCGACGGTCATCTCCGATGTCAAAATATTAAGCCAACGGCGGCTGTGTCTTCCTTAAGTATTCGCCGCGCTGCTTGGACGATTCCAAAAGCTCTACTGCCAGGCGATCGCGTAATCCCGCATCGCCCGCCCGTTCGGCTTCCGCCAGTTCGGAACTTAGTTCGTCGATATGACGATCCAGTTTCATCAGGCGCAATGCGTTCAAGCAACTTTCGGCGGCGGCGATCGATTCATCGAAAGCCTCGCTCGTTTCGGTCATCATCAGGCGCGCCAACAATTCGCTCGCTCGGGGATCGTCGGCCGTCTGAGAGCTGAGCGAATCAAACCCGATTTCCTTGTCGGCGGCGACCAAACTGATCAGGGTGCGAAAGATCATTGCCGAGGCCAACCCTTCGTAATCCGCCGGCTCAAGTTTCGGCAAAATAATTTTGCGCAGCTCCTGGTTGGCCAGCAGAAGCTCGAGCAGTCTTTCCTCCGCCACGGTGGGCCGGCTCATCGGACTGCGTTTGACCAGCTCCTGAACGGATGCGGCGTCGGTGCTGGCGCCGCTTCTAATTCGCTGCCAGAGCTCGCGCCGTTGGTCCGGCTGCACCCGCAGGGCATCCATGGTGATGTCAAAATATTCGCGCTTCTGAATCCGGCTCCGGACAGCGCGAACAAACGGGAGCGCCTCCTCAACTGCCGCAGCCTTATCAGCTGGGCTGTGAAGGTTACGATCCCGTACTGCCTGATCGATCACGAATTGTATATGGGGCTGTGCCTCGCCGCGGCGCTTTTGGTACTCTGTTACGCCGTGTTTTCTGATGAAATCATCAGGATCGGCGTTATCCGGGAGAACCAGGACCTTAACTTCCAAATCTTCTGCCAGAATCGTTTCGATCGCCCGCTTGGCTGCCTGCACACCCGCGCGGTCACCATCATAGTTCACCACTACCTTACGCGCAAATCTGCCGATCAGCTTTACCTGCTCAGGTGTCAGCGCCGTGCCCAGGCTGGCCACTACATTTCGCACGCCGTTTTGGTAGGGCACAATCAGATCGAGATAGCCTTCCACCAGGATTACGAACCCCTGTCGCCGAATGTCATCACGGGTCAGGTTGAGCCCGTACAAATGCCGGCCTTTCGTATAGGCTGTTGTTTCCGGAGAGTTTAAGTACTTTGGTTCACCGTCCGGATCCATCACCCGGCCGCCAAAGGCAACCGGGCGACCCTGAGGGTCGATTACCGGAAACATCAGCCGGCCGCGGAAGCGATCATATGAGCCGCCTTCGTCTTTCTTTACCACCAGCCCGCTGTTTTCCAGCGCTTCTTTGGTCGCACCCTTTTGCCGCAGATGGGTTGACAGCGCCTCCCAACTGTTCGGAGCGAAGCCGAGACGAAACGTCTTTCTGGTTTCTTCAGAGATCCCTCGCTGATCCAAATACGCGCGCGCTGCCTGGGCCGGCGCGGACTGGCTGTTGAGCTGATCTTCCCACCAGCTCATGGCCCACTGGTTCAGCTCAATCACCGAATCCGAGTCTCGCTTGCGAGCTTCAAAGCGGCTGTCGTCGACTTGCACGGGAAGGGGCACGCCGGATTTCTCAGCCACAATCTTGATGGCTTCGGGAAAGGCCACTCGCTCGACTTCCATCACAAAGTTGAAAACTGATCCGCCTTTCTGACAGCCGAAGCAGTAAAAGATTTCTTTCGCGGGACTGACGGAAAACGAAGGCTTGGTTTCTTTATGGAATGGACAGCACGCGACCCAGTTCGCTCCCGTCTTTTTCAGCGAGACATAATCCTGCACTATGCGAACGATATCCGCCTGGCGCTTGAGGTCGTCGATGAAAGTCTGGGGAAAACGCACGAGAGATTTGCGAACCAGCGAGCCGAAGTTATTTGCTATTGAAACACTTCAAGTCTAGCCCACATCAGAATCGTTGCCAACGAGGGCACGATTCAAGGTGGGCACTGTTTGAGGTCTCCTGTCAGGCAGGACGCGATCGCGGATGTCCGCGATCCCCCTTGGCTCCGATACCAACACTCAATTACCTGGTCACTAGGTCTGATTGTAATTGCGACTCGACGTGATAGGTGATAAAAGCTGTGCGATTCGAGACGAAAAGCGACCTTTCCGCGAACGAGGAGTGTCATGAAAATAAAACAGCTTACATTGTCAGTGATCCTGATCGTCCTGGCGATCGCCGCCCCGTTATTTCGATCAGCAACAGCGGCGGTGGCTAGGATCCCCGCCGAGACTGAATGGTTCTTTGTCGTGATCGAAACCCGCGTCCATGCGAAGAATGTTGAGATTGACGACAAACACCCGGAAGAGAGGCGCTGGTATATCTCAGAGATGACCGCGTTACCGGACAACATTCCCAGTTACTCAGCCCCGAAAAAAGTAAACGAATATTTCGACGCGAACGTGGTCAGCCCGGCAGAGAAGCGCGGTGTGGTGGTCGAGTACTATGACCAGGACTCTCAGATCAATGGTGGTTCAGTTCTGGCAATAGGGTCGCGGGAGCAGGGCGAAGAAATGCGCCAGAAGGATATTCAGGATCGGAAAGAACAGGGCGGGAACATCTATTCCTTCAATATTGTAATCGGCGCGACGAAAGGTGACGAGACGAGCCAACCGAAACTCATTTACCGAAACAAACAGCAGCCCAGCTATGAAGGTGCACGGAAGCCTTGATTTGTCTCGTGCCCTGGCCCGGTCAGGTTCTTAATTCCACAATCGTTGCTCCAGCCCCACCCTGATCCTGCGGCGCAGGTTTGAAGCGCGCGACGTGCGGGTGACCGGTCAGCATCTGAGCAATTGCACGACGCAAAGCGCCAGTGCCGTGGCCGTGAATTATTCGGACTTCGTTCATACCTTCCAGAAAAACTTCATCGAGAAACTTGTCCGTCAGGTCGACTGCTTCGTCGGTGTTCTTGCCGATCAAATTCAGTTCCGCCCCAGTCGAATAGTCTGAGTCCAGGTCTTTTGAGCGCAGGTGAACTTCCGTGGTCTGGGCCGTGCGTCGTAAAGCTGCGCGAGTCTTGTCCGCGCCCGTGGTCTCTCTATCCGCCGGATTGGCGCCCTGATCGGTTTTTGCGCGGTCATCGGCGAGTTGCAGATTGGAAAGCTTTTCGCGCAGACGCAGCGAGCCCACGCGTACTTCGGCTTCGTCGCCCCTGATTTGATCGATGATGCCGGTTGAGCCAAACGACAGCAGACGAACTCGATCGCCAACTCTTGGCTCGCGAGAAGCGCGCGGGGGATCGCGAACATCCTGTCCGCCGGCGGACGTAGCCCGCTTCTCAACGATCGACTCAGAACTGCCGCCATCGCCAACAACTTTTCCGTCGCGAATGACTCGCACTCCCCGGAGTTGCGGGGGCAAGCCCCCTTCCTGACCCTGAGTTGATGAAAGTTGAGTTCTATTCCGTTTCGACGCTGTCTGTGCCGCGCTTTGTGCCGCGCGCTTCAGCTCAGCCGTGCGCTGGGCGGTCTCGCGCTCGACCTTCAAACGGGTGGCGCGATCATCGATTTTCTCGAGCAGCTCACGGCTCAGCTTTTCGAATTCGGCCACTGCCCCGGATAGCTGTCGCTCAAATTCGGCCTGGCGTTCGCGTTCGCGGTGGGCAGCTTCCACCTCGAGGGCCGCGAACTTTTCGGAGACCGCCGCACGTTCTTCTTCCAGGGCGCGGCGCAAGACCTCAGCGTCTTCGGCTTCTCGTTTGATCCGGCGCAGGTACTCGATCGAATCTCGGGACGACGTCTGCACCTGTGCAGAAGCTTGAGTGATCACCTCGCTGGGGATGCCGAAGCGTTGCGCTATTTCCAAACCCGAAGACGAACCGGCGATTCCGACCAACAGACGATAGGTTGGCTGCAGAGTTTGTTCGTCAAACTCGACGCTGGCGTTCAGCACCCCCACCTCATTGGCTGCATAAATTTTCAAGCCCGAGTAATGGGTGGTCGCCAGCACGTGCGCATCGCGCTGTTTGAAATGATCGACGACCGCGACTCCGAGGGCTGAACCTTCCTCCGGGTCGGTACCGGTGCCGACTTCGTCCAGCAGCACGAGAGCCGGCGCTACGCACACTTCGATCATCGAGCCAATGTTTGCCACGTGCGAAGTGAAGGTCGAGAGGTTTGCTGCCAGTGATTGATGGTCGCCAATGTCCGCCAGGACCGACCGATAGAAAGGGAAGCGTGCCTGTTGGGCGGGAACCGGCAAACCTGAAAGGGCCATGAGGGAAAGTAACCCGGCGGTCTTTAGCACGACCGTCTTGCCACCAGCATTCGCGCCGGAAATTACCATCGTCGTATTTTCTGAGTCGAGCTTGAACGAAACCGGCACGACTATGCCGCCGGCAGCTCGGAGATTCTCCTGCAGCAGAGGGTGGCGCGCAGCAACGAATTCGAGCGTGTCGCCCTCAACTTCAGGAATCACGCAATTGAATCTCTCCGCGAACACCGCCTTGGCGTTAATGAAATCAAGCTCAGCGATAGCTTCGGCGCCACACTCGATCGCCGGCAGATCCCGGCGCAGATCTTCCGAGAGAGCGAACAGGATTTCGGCAATCTCGCGCTGCTCAGCTTCGCGGAGCGACTGCAGTTGATTGTTCGCTTCAATCGTTTCGAGGGGCTCAACAAAAATCGTCTGACCTGACGAAGATGATCCGTGGGCCACGCCATTGATGCGTGCGCGGTGATCGGCGCGCACCGGGATCACAAAGCGATCGTTACGCACGGTGACCAGCTCTTCCTGGATCGCTTCGCTGGATCGGCGCATTACGCTTTCCAGCGAGCGCGTGATGCGTGAGCGGGCACTGGTAAGTTCGCGACGAATCCGCGCCAGTTCCGGACTGGCCCGATCATCAAGCTCGCCGCCGGGCAGGATTTTGCGCTGCAGGAGTGCGGCCAGCTTCTTGAGCTCACCCGGCACCCCGGCAACTATCTCGAATAAAGTCGGGGCGTGGTCACGTTCGGCAAGAATCGCCGCCCGGGCCTCCGTCGCTCGCTCACAAAGCCGCGCCAGATCCAACAGGGCCAGGGGATCGAGAGCCGTGCCCTCAATTTTCAGCCGGGCGATCGATTCAGCAGGATCGGCAACTCCGTCGAACGACAAACGACTGCCGCCTTGACGCAGTTCAAGGTTCTCTCCGACCGCGAAGAGCGCCCGCTGCAACTGGCTCAGATCATATGAGGGCTCGAGGGCGGCAATGCGCTCTCGGCCCATCTCAGTTTGCGCGCCACGACGCACCAGCGCGCGCAGAGCATTAAATTCCAGCGTGTCGAAAGCCTGTGGATTCATCTCGGAGATGCAATCTTAACACTCGCGCAGCAGTTTAGAGTTAGGGCATAGCTGCATTAGGTCAGTAACAAGAGCGATGTTGGAGCGCGGACATCCCTTTCCGCCAGCGTCCGCGGCACGCTCAGCCGCACAGTCTAATGGTCCAGCAGGTGTTCGCGCTGCGCGCTCCGGCGGGCAGGGATGTTCGCGGTCCTCACCGTTCCTCGCTTTGCTCACCCTCCGTTTTTGGAATATATTCGTCAACTTCTCAAATGAGCGGATAAGAAAGAAAGGCACTCAATAATGCAAACCGTACCTATCACCGTCGCCCACGGCGACGGAATTGGCCCCGAAATCATGGAGGCAACTCTCTTCATCCTGAAAGAGGCGGGAGCCAAATTACAGATTCACACGATCGATATTGGCGAAAAAGTTTATCTGGCCGGAAACTCTTCCGGCATTGAACCGAGTGCATGGGATTCACTGCGCGACACCAAAGTATTTCTCAAAGCGCCGATCACTACTCCGCAGGGCGGTGGTTACAAGAGCCTCAACGTGACCGTGCGCAAGACGCTGGGTCTGTATGCGAATGTGCGTCCCTGTGTTTCCTATCATCCATTCGTCGAGACCAAGCACCCCAAGATGGATGTGGTAATTGTCCGCGAGAATGAAGAGGATCTTTATGCCGGCATTGAATATCGCCAGACCGATCAGGTGATGCAGTGCCTGAAGATAATATCCCGGCCCGGATCGGAAAAAATTGTTCGCTACGCTTTTGAATACGCGCGCCGTCATAATCGCAAAAAAGTTACCTGCTTCACCAAAGACAACATTATGAAATTTACCGACGGGTTGTTTCATAAAGTCTTCAACGAACTGGCGGCCGAGTATCCCGAGATCGAAAACGAGCACTGGATCGTCGACATCGGTGCCGCCAAGATGGCCGACACGCCGAACGCCTTCGACGTGATCGTAATGCCGAATCTTTACGGAGACATCCTGTCGGACGTGGCGGCCCAGATTGCCGGGTCGGTTGGTCTGGCCGGTTCAGCTAACATCGGTGAGAACATCGCGATGTTCGAAGCCATACACGGATCGGCGCCACGCCGCGCCGGACAAAATCTGGCCAACCCTTCGGGCCTCTTGCTGGGCGCGGTGATGATGCTGGTCCATATCGGCCAGACGAGCATTGCCGAGAAGGTCCACAACGCCTGGCTGCGGACGATCGAAGACGGCGTCCACACCTACGACATCTTTGACGAAGGCGCCAGCAAACAAAAAGTCGGGACGAAGGAGTTTTCGCGGGCGGTGGTCGAGCGGTTGGGCAAGAAACCACAGACTCTGCGCCCAATCAGTTATAAGAATGAAGATGTGGCCGAAGTTTACAGCGAGACGATCGTCAAAGAGCGCTCGGATACCAGGAAAGAATTAGTGGGCGTTGATGTTTTTCTCGACTGGTTGAAAGGCTCGCCGGATGATCTGGGAGCAGCGCTAACCAGGATTACGCCGGAGAGTTTGAATCTGGTCATGATTAGCAACCGCGGAGTGAAGGTCTGGCCGGGCGGGAAATCCGAAACCTTCTGCTCTGATCAGTGGCGCTGCCGCTTCATGGCGCAAGACAAAGGCAACATCACGCATCAACAGATAATTGAACTACTCGGCCAGGTCTCGGGCTCGGGTTTCGATTTCATCAAGACCGAAAACCTGTGCAACTTTGACGGTGAGCGTGGCTACTCTCTGGATCAGGGTGAGTAAGCAAAGACGCGGCCCTATGGTGACGCAAAGACGCGCAGAAAGAACCGGAGATTAAAGATGACCGACCAAAAACCCGCGGCGGACGAGACTGCTCCTCAGCTCTCCGAGTCCCCGAGTTCCCGAATCCCCGTCTCTCCGCTCGTCGGCGTAGTCATGGGCAGCAAGTCCGATTGGGATACGATGCGAGCCACGTCCGAGACGCTGGAACGTTTCGGCGTGGCCCATGAATGTCACGTCATGTCGGCGCATCGCAGCCCCGCGTTGGCTTCTGATTTTGCCGGCAATGCTGAAGCGCGCGGCCTTGAAGTGATCATCGCCGCGGCCGGCGGCGCCGCCCATCTGGCGGGTGTGATCGCTGCCCACACAACGCTGCCCGTTCTGGGGGTGCCCATGAAAAGCGACGCTTTGAAGGGGCTCGACTCACTGCTCTCAACGGTGCAGATGCCGGCCGGCATTCCCGTTGCCACCCTGGCGATTGGAAAAGCAGGAGCCACGAATGCGGCTCTGTTCGCGATCGCGATTCTCGCCAATAGCAGGCCGGAATTAAGAACCAAGCTGCACGGGTTCCGCGCTGAGCAGGAAAAGAAGATCAGAGAGACGGTGCTTGATTGACATGAAGGGTTGTGGCATGGCACAGCACATAGCGGGAAGGCTCTGCCTTTCCGTGCACTTTGGTTGTTGTCTTGAGGCCACGCCTCAAAAGATTTCAGGAGGCTGCGCCTCAGAGAGATTTTGATCATCTTTTCGGTAAGCTGAAGGCTTACCGCTAGTGCAAGCGACAGAGCCGCAAGGTTATTCTTCGTCAGCGTCCCGCGCCAGCAGCGCTGCTCCGATAGCCACGCCATCTGCTCCCAATTCCGCGGCGACAATTTTGGTGGCTTCAAAACAGGGTTGGAAGGAACGCCGGCGGGCCTCTTCAATGATTGGTTTGAGAATGTAATCCCCAGCGTCCATGACCGCGCCGCCCAGTATGATCCGTTCGATGCTAAGCAGGTTGATAACACTGGCCACCGCCGCGCCCAGAGGCTTGCCGGTACGCTCCAGCATCATGATCGAAAAATCATCACCGTTGTTCGCTTCGCGAGCCATATCCGCCACGGTAAAACTCTTTCCGATTAACAGCCTCGAGAGAGACGAGGTTGAATCTCGATCCAGTCGCTCGCTCGCGCGTCGCACGATGTTCGGTCCCGAAGCGACTGTCTCCAGGCAGCCGGTGTTCCCGCATTCACATTCAGCACCTTCCGTGTTGATGGTGATGTGACCGATTTCTCCCGCACATCCGGAAGCGCCCAGCCAGAGTTTGCCGTCAAGAATGATCGCGCCCCCAATCGCTTCGCCAATGCCGATATAGAAAATGTCGCGAGCGCCGCGGCCCGCCCCCGCCTTGTATTCGCCATAAGCGGCTGCGTTGGCATCATTCTCCAACTCAAACTGCAACCCGGTAGCCTTCATCAACTCGGCATGAATGTCATCGCGGGCGGCCGACGGCAACCCGGTTGACATCAACACCCGGTCGGTTTCGCGGTTAACCAATCCGGGAATGGCCAGGCCGACTGATTTGACCGGAGCGACTTTGCCCAGGACAGAAACGAGGTTGGCTATTTCTCCGATTAGTTTTTCGGGTTGGTAAGTTTTATCGCGGCGCGCGATCACGTCGCCGCTAGCGGATATCACGACGCCACGCATCGTGTTTGCCGCTACCTCAATCCCGGCAATGTTCAGTTCAGAGTTATCCGGCATGGTGAGCCTTTCACAAGAAGCTTGTCGGTCTGGGCAGGGATTTCGCCGTCATCTTATTAAAGCGCTGAAGCGACTGTCAAACCGGGCCTTGTCCGTGTAGAATGCCCTCGCATCGAGCCCATGCCGGACACACCTGAAAAATCGCGAACGGCGGCACTGCAACTGCGAAAGATTTTGTTGCCGACCGATTTCAGTGGTTGCGCCAACTATGCGCTGCCTTATGCGGCCGCGATCGCGAGAGCGACCGGGGCCACAATCACCTGTGTGCACGTGGTCGAACCGATCGTGCCGACGGTCGGGTACTCGGGTTTAGCCGAACCAATGCCGATCGCCGACATCAGCGACCAAATGGAGGACTCAGCCGGGCGCGAGTTGCCGCAAGTGGCCGCGTGCGACGAGTTCGCCGGCCTCGAGATTGAGGACTTGATCGTCCACGGTGACGCTGCCGCCGAGATTGTCCGCGTAGCCGCCGAACGCGAAATCGATTTGATCGTGGTTTCATCCCACGGGCGCACGGGTTTAGGCCGGATTATTTTTGGTTCGACTGCTGAAGCCGTGGTGCGTCACGCCAGTTGCCCTGTCCTGGTCGTAAAACCTCCACCTCAGGAAGAGGAGGATTCAGCGAGCAGTAAGCAGTGAACAGTAAGCAGAAGGAATGCCGCCGATTCTTATTGTGACTGCTCAATGCTCACCGCTTACTGCTCACTAATATGAACAGCCTCCAGTTTTTGTCTCATCTGATCGAGCTCTACGGCCTCTATGCCGTATTCTTTCTCACTATGATCGAAGGGGACATCACTCTGCTGTTGGCAGGTGTGCTGGCCCACAATGACTTTTTCGGTAGTTACAGTTTTGCGCGCCTGCTGCTTTGGGGGACGCTGGGCGGATTTGCCAGCGATAACCTGGCCTATTCCGTCGGGCGTGTGTGCGGTAAAACGGTCCGCAATTTTCGCTTTTACCGGCACGCACAGTCGCGGATGGAACGGCTGACAAATAATTTCGGCACGCTCTCGATCTTTGTTTCGAAATACGTTTATGGATTGCGTTGGGCGTCTTGCACCTTCTACGGCGTGGCGGGCATGCGTTATTTGCGGTTCGTGCCGCTCTCGTTGGCCAGTTGTTTCGTTTGGGTTTTTATTATCGGTGGGGTCGGATACTTTTTCAGCAGTGCCGTGATGGGATTGATCGGCGATTTTCGCCATGTGGGAAAGATCCTGCTGGTGATTGTGGTCGCCGGGGTATTGGGTTTCTATCTGATTAAGCGCCTTTGGGTGTCGAAAAAAGTTGAAGAGGCCGAGCCGGAGCGTCTGCAGGAAATAGAGCACGCAGCCATCGTGGGGATTAAGGAACTATCAGGAGAAATCCAGGAAAAAATTCATTTGAAGCCATCGCGCCGGCGAGAAAGCTCAAGCTCTTCAAAACATGATCTGCGAGATTGAGGGCTAATCTTAAATTTCAAATTTCAGATCTGAAATTCATTCTTACTAAATTGGGATAATAAAAAAAGTGATTGTTGAATCTTCCGCTCCAACCCGTGTCGATCTTGCCGGCGGCACTGTGGATATCTGGCCCCTCTATCTGTTTCATCCCGGCGCCACGACCGTCAACTTTGCCCTGTCTTTGCGGGCGCATGTGCGCATCGAAACCCGCGACGACGATCGGGTGATCCTGGAATCGCGGGATCGTGGGGTCCAATTTGAAACCAGTCTCGATCGCATAGATGAACTGGCGCATGAAGAGAGACTCGAACTGGTTTCGAAAATGGTTAACTTCTTCAAGCCTGAGACCGGGTTCCATCTGGTGGCGCATAGTGAAGCTCCGGCCGGAGCTGGGATTTCGGGATCGTCGGCCCTGGCCATCGCCCTGATTGGCGCGCTCAACACCATCGTGGGCAGCCGGTATGAGGAGCGGCAATTCATCGGCCTGGCGGCCAACATCGAAACGACTGTGATCAAGGTGCCGGCTGGCTTGCAGGATTATTATCCCGCGTTTTATGGCTCAACCTCCTGCATTCATCTCGATCCTGATGGCGTCGATCGCGAACATCTGGCCATCGATCATGATGAAGTCAAACGCCGCTTTGTAATCTGCTACACCGGCGAACCGAGGCACTCGGGAATTAATAACTGGGAAGTATTCAAGCGCCACATCGACGGTGACCCGGAAGTGTTTGCCATCTTCGAACACATCCGTGCGGCCGCGGTCGGTGTGAGGACAGCTCTGCTGGCCAATGACTGGAAGGCCCTGGCCGACACAATGCGCGCTGCTTACCCGAACCGCAAACGCCTGGCGCCGGGAATCACCACGCCGCAGATGGATCATCTGGTCGAGCAGGCCCTGGCCCACGGCGCCGAAGCCGCAAAGGTTTGTGGCGCGGGCGGCGGTGGTTGCATCGCGTTCCTTTGCGGTGAAGGACGCAAGCACGACATCGAACAAGCGTTGACGGAAGCAGGAGCGGAAATTTTGAATTGGGAAGTATCGCGGGAAGGATTGATGGTGAAAACGAGTTGAGACCTCCCCAAACCACTTTGCGGTTGTATTAATTCTTATTGGTTAGGGTGGAATCGCTCAGTGGTTGGAACGAAGGAACTCCGTCAACCCCCGGCTTCCGACTTCTCCTTCGCGGCCGCGGCAAGCTTTGTCAGCCGCTCAATCTTTTGCTCATGAGTCTCGCCTGAAACCGGCCCCGTGTCGAGGAAACCTGCGTAGGTCGATCGCCTGAACAAATTCCTGTCGGGTTCGCCGCTGGAAGCGTGAGAAATCGTCGCTGTCGGCGTCGTTGCCGCGGCTACTACATCGGGCGCAAGGTCCGCTGCGCTCTCGGCTCCTGCAACCGGCGAGGCGTTGGCTGCCGCCCCACTCAGGGGTGCTGCCGAAGCAGCTCCCGTTTCGGCCTGGGCTTCGGCTGCGGGCCGGTGCAAGTCGGCCGCCGGCGATGAATCTACGACTGTGACTGGCGCTGCTGGTTCGGCACCGCCTTCGTCCGAACGCTGCTTAGCGCCCACCACTAATTTCTGGAGCCGCTCAATTTTTTGTTCCTTGGTTTCGCCCGGTATCGGACCAGTATCGAGGACCCCGGCGTAAGTTGTGCGGCGATTCATTTGTCGATCGGGTTGGGCTGCCGGCTTCGGACCATCAGGAGCGGCAACTGCTTTTTCAGCCACAGCCTTAGACTGGACCGCTGCCGCGGCAGGCTTAGGGGCAGCAGCCACTGGCGGCGCAGATTTGGCCGCGGGTGCGCCGTGAACATGTGCGCCACCACCTGGTTCGACGATTACAAAAACGCCTTTATCATTTTTCTCGATTACCGGTAGCGTACCGCCGGCGGCCTGGAGCAAAGCCGAGAGTTCGGCTTCGACAAACCGTTTCTGCTTGTCAGGATCGCGAACATGGCCGAGGGGCGGACCCATGTAGAGCGTGCCGCACAAACTACACTTGGACAGCACATCGTCTCCGCGCAAGTGCACTTCCGAGGCTTCGCCCGCCGTGCGCAACTGCTTCAAATGACCGTTGCAGAGTTTGTTCTTCTCGTTCCGTTCGTTACAGACGGTCTGAGCATTCGTGATGCGCTTGGGGAGGGGGGCTGATGCCGCCGGCGTGTTTGGACTAGCTGCTGCGATGTTAGCTGACATGTTTTCGCTTTCGCTTACCCGATGATTTGTTTCGGCCAACACTCTGGAAAACAGATTGAACGAATATTAACGAGGAACGCAAACGGGGTCAATTCTTTGAGCTGGGATTTACTTTGCGTCTCAAGTCTTCGACTTGGTGCCTTTGGGTGAAATTACAACTGCACTCCGGTTGGTTTCTCACAAAGGCGCAAAGGAAGTCGGAAGGCGCAGAGTAAAGTGAGTTGCATTTGCCATGCTATTCTCCCTGCAGATGTTCATAAAATTTCTTGGCGGAGTTTGGCGGCGACTGCCGGGTGTTATGCGCAGCAATCTGGTTCGGACCGGCCAGAGTCGATTCACCGTGACGGCCGCCGCGATGATCTTCGACGATCTTGATCGCATCCTGCTGCTTGATCATGTATTTCGTCCCGATGGTGGCTGGGGAATTCCCGGCGGTTTTCTTAATAAGGGAGAACAGCCCGAAGGTGCTTTGCGCCGTGAGTTGCGCGAGGAAATCGGAATTGAGGTCGAGAATGTCAGGTGGCTATTCGCGCGGACGCTGAACAAGCCCCGCCAGATCGAGATTTATTTTCGCGCCACCGCGATGGGAAAGCCAGAGCCCTGCAGCTTTGAAATCAGGGAGGCCGGATGGTTTTCGATCGACGAGCTGCCGCCCGATCTTTCAATAGATCAGCGTCGCTTGATTCAACGGGCGCTGCAGTCTCAGTGAAAACTGCCATCAATGATGTTATGCTACGCGCCGCACCAGCAATCACTACAAATTGATCCTGAGGAGAAGCTATGGCAGGAGCACCAGGCGTCCAACTGATCCCGTCGTCCGAAGAAGTCATGCAAATTCTGAAACGCACCGGCGCGTTTCGCGAGGGCCACTTTGTTTATCCGAACGGCAAGCACACGGCGCACTATTTTCAGATGCCGCTGGCGTTTCGCTACTACGACACAGCGCGCGTTTTAGCGGTCGCGTTGAGTCGCATGTTTCGGGTCGATCGCGATATCGCCAGCCAGTTGCCAAAAGTCTCGATCATCAGTCCGAGTTCGGGAGGCATTCCGGTCGCTTTCGGGGTGCGCGATGCTTTGAGTGCGCAACAGATCTACTGGGCAGAGCAGGAGAACGGCAAGCGCATGTTTCGTCAATACGTGAACCAGGGCGACATCAATCCCTGCATCATCACGGATGACATCATTCGCAGCGGCCACGCGATTGAAGAAACAGTGGAATTGGTGCGCGGCCTGGGCGCGCCGATTATCGGCTGTGGCGCGATTGTGCGCTTTACTTCGGCTCCGGATCAGATTGAGGGAGTGCCGATTAAATCCCTCGTCGAATTTGACGAGAAGTTTTACGACTCGGCCGAGCAATGCGAGGAGTGCATCAAGGGTGCGCCGCAAGAGCATGTCAGGTTTTGAGAGAGCGTCTGGCGGTAACCTAAAGCCGCGGACGTGGGAAGGCCTCGTCTCAGTGGTTGCATTGAGACGAGGCTTGGTTTGCTCGCTGACTATTGAGCCCCTGGCTTAGTTAGGCCACGGAAGTCTCCGCAACCAATCGTTGTTTCTACCACGGTCAGTGCGATAGTCCTCATTCCGCCGATAGTCGTCGTTGCGACCCCGCCGGTTTCGATTATCACCGTGATTTTCCCCCTGAATTCCGTAAGCATCCGAGATCACGTTTAGCTCCTGAGTGATTTGCGACCATTCGGACAGTAGACGGTAGTTTTCGAAGTGATGACTCGCGATGTCTTCAAGATGACTAGCTGCATCCAGGAGTCTGTGGGCCTCATCAGCGCTACTGTCCAGGTTGCGTTCGTTGAAAGCATTTCTTAAATCGATTACGGCCCGACGAAACTTCTTGGCGTCGGCGTTCAAGTGGTCCTCGTGGCGAGTCCCATCTTCGCGACTGTGATCGAGTTCGCGATCGAGGTCCCGATCAAAGTCTTTGCTCAGTCGGTCGAGTCTACGTATCGAATCACGGACATAACGGTCGCCATAGCCCCCGTACTGGTCGTCATATCCGCGGTCACGGTCGCGCCCGTAGTCTCTGCCCTGATCGTAGTCCCGGTTACGGCCCCCGGGATCATACGTGCGTTGGGCGGCTACCAGTACCGGCAAACACAGCGCTAAGGTGGCGGCTGCAAAAATCGAAAGACTGAATTTTCGTAGGTTCATAATACGCTCCTAAAAATCTCATTTGGGCCACCGCACCCCGATTCATTAATGCGCGTTTTGGCCCGTCCGTTTCGTCGCTGGTTCTGGGGTCCTCGCATCGAACCTCATGCCCGTTCCTACGTACATCAGCAAGTAACGTGCCCCGATCCAGCAACTAACGGAAATGGTCTGATTAAGAAAAGAGGAAACGGCAATTCGCGGATTCTCTTTGACTGGGTTGCCGGCTTTGTCAGGGATGGCGGCTCGAAAACGTGCAGGGGTTAACGGAAATGGTTAGGGCTCAACCGCACCTACCAACAAACCCAATCTGAGGTAAGCTGGGTCTGGATTTCAGAGCCGACAGGACTGGTGGTTGGGGCTCTGTACTGCAAGTTGTTGCACCGCAGAAGCAGCAAATCACATTTCGTGACGATTCGAGAGCGCCTTATCCATCGTTACTTCATCCACATATTCCAGGTCGCTGCCCACCGGCATACCCATCGCCAGTCGCGTCACTTTCAAACCCAGCGGTTTTAGCAGTCGGCTGATGTAGTTGGCCGTTGCGTCGCCTTCCGTGTTGGGATTCGTGGCCAGAATAACTTCGCGCACATCGATGCCTTCGTTGTTCTCCGGCTTCAAACGCGGCAGCAGGTTGTCGAGACGTAAATCACTCGGCCGCATGCCGCGAATGGGCGAAAGGCTTCCATGCAATACGTGATACAGGCCTTTATAGCTGCGTGTCTTTTCAACAGCTACCAAATCGTATGGCTGCTCGATAATGCACAGCATGGAACGATCGCGTGATGGCTGAGAGCAGTAGCGGCAGGGGTTGATGTCGGTGAGATTATTACAAATCGAACACTCGGTTATCCGTTGCTTTATTTCGCGCAGTGCTTCGACCAGACGCTCAACCTCGACATCGGGTGCGCGCAGGATATGGAAGGCGAGCCGCTGCGCAGACTTCTGCCCGATGCTGGGCAGCCGTTTGAATTCATCGATTAGTTTGGTGATTGGTTCGGCGTAGTCGAACATTGCGATCCTGGCTGTGGCACGCGCATCTGGCCCGTGATTCACGGGCGGGGCACCCGTGGCCCTCTAAAATAGATTTCCCAATCCAGGCGGCAACATCGATCCGAGTTTACCCTTCATTGCTTCGTCAACTTTACGATTGGCTTCGTTCAAGGCCGCGGCGATCATGTCCTGCAGCATCTCAACGTCACCTTCTTTGACAATTTCTGGATCGATTTTGAGAGAAATGATCTCGTGATTGCCTTTCATCTCTACGGTTACCACGCCGCCGCCGGCGGAGGCGTCAACCCGCAATTCTTCCATTTCGCGAGCCATCTTTTCCTGCATCTGCTGCGCCTGCTTCATCATTCCCTGAATGTTGAGTCCTCCGGGAAATTTCATCGCCTTAACCTCACTTCTGTTGGTAATTGGAATTGAATCGAGCAACCGAAGCATCGTAACTGTCAATTGGATCGAATGCAAAGCAGGGAATATGAGGCCAATCGCTGCCCTCTTGATCGTGGCTTGCTTCGCTTCTCTGGGCACGGCGTGCTATAAGCCTCGGCAGCCCAATGCAGACTGAATCCATTGCCGAAAGATCGCTCGCCGCTGAGACAAAACTCTATTACGATCTGCGGCCGGCGGGCCCCGCGCCCGCGCCTCTGCTCATCGCTTTGCATGGCTACGGCGCCAGCAAGCGACAGATGATGCGCGAAGCTGTCGCCATCGTGCCCGACGGCTTTGTGATCGCCTCACTGCAGGGCCCGCACCAGCATTTGAAAGACTCCAAAGAACAGGGCGGCGCCTTGAGGTTTGGGTTTGGTTGGTTGACTAACTTTCGTCCGGAAGAATCGGTGGCGATTCATCAACAGGCCCTGCTGCAGTTGATTGAAGCGTTGACCGCTGATGGTTTGGCCGATCCCGGGCGAGTATTCCTGCTTGGATTTTCCCAGTCGTGCGCGCTGAATTATCGCTTCGCCTTTACGCATCCGAATGTTTTGCGCGGGGTGATCGGAATCTGCGGCGGCATCCCCGGCGACTGGGCGACGAGTGAGATTTACCAACCAACCAAGGCTTCGGTTTTTCATCTGAGTGGCCAGCGCGATGAATTCTATCCGCCGGCGCGCACTGCTGACTACGACTTGAATTTGCGTCAGCGCGCAACCGAGGTTGAGTCAAAGAGCTATGACGCCGGCCACGAAATGGTTCAGCCAATGCGCGATGACATCCGCGCCTGGTTGGCGGAAAGATCTCAGAATAACGTTTAGCGGGCAGCACGGGTGCGAGCATCGTAGTCCGGCGTCTAAACGAAGAGCCCCAGAGAGTTGGCAAAACCAGGGTAGCAGCCGTGGGAACCCTTTGCGGGCAACTCTGGCATCTAAGCCCCGGTTAGTAGCGATGAAAATAAACCCGACAAACGTGATCCTGGTGGCCCTGGCTCTGCTACTTGGCTCGGCCTGCCAGCAGCAGATCGCACGGGCGAAGAAACCGCTTAAGCCGCCCGAGCAACAGACAGAGACGGTCCCGCTTTCGGCTCAGAGTCCGCCGCAACTCAAACTCACCATCGATGGCGCAGTCGATCAGATCGGAAAGACGACCAGCTACGATCCTTCGTATCAGAAGATCGAATATCCGAACGGTGACGTGCCAATTGAAACAGGAGTTTGTTCCGACGTAATCGTGCGCGCCTTTCGCAAAGGTGGCATCGATTTGCAGAAGGACCTTCATGAGGACATGAAGGGTAACTTCGCGGCCTATCCAACTCGTTGGGGATTGAAGAGCCCTGACGCCAACATTGATCATCGCCGCGTGCCGAACCTCCAAACCTATTTCACCCGCAAAGGGAAGTCGCTTTCACCTGACGGCGCCAGTGATACATTTCTGCCCGGCGACATAGTCACCTGGGACCTTGGTTTGGGAACCCCGCATGTGGGCATGGTGGTGAATGTCTGGAACAAACCCACCCAGCGTTACCTGATCGTGCACAACATCGGAGGTGGAACATTGATGGAAGACGTTCTGTTCGCGTGGAAGATCACGGGTCACTACCGCTACTTCTAAACATCAATCTGACTAAGCTCAGCCCGAGCGATCCACGAAATCACACGAAGCAACGCGAACCGGATGTTTAGTGAGGTTTCGTGGATCTCGTTTAGCGTCTAGTGCAAATCCGCGGAGCATGATAAGGTGCCGCGCCTACGAGCTGGTTTTTCTAAGCCCATAAGATTCGGGCTGCTATCAGAGCCATTCAACCCTGGAGATTTATGCAAACGAACCTTCTCAGGTCGCTGGTGTTTGTCATGCTCTTAGCTGGTCTCGCGTCGCCTCTGCTTCAGGCCCAACATAAATCCAGTGACGACATCAAGGCCGCCAGCGCGATCAAGACGGTCATAGACGCGCAAGCCGCGGCCTGGAATCGTGGTGACCTCGAAGGTTATATGGACGGGTATGATCGCTCGCCCAACACCGAGTTCGTGGGTGGCGACACCATCACACGCGGCTGGCAGACGGTGCTCGATCGCTATCGTCAGAAATATGATTCCCGCGAGAAGATGGGAGTGCTCACCTTTTCAGATCTGGAAACAAAGATCCTGAGCCGGGACGCGGCCCTGGTTCTGGGCCGTTGGCGGCTGAAGCGAACGAGTGACGAGCCGCACGGAACTTTCACGCTGCTTTTCCGGAAGACGAAAGCAGGGTGGCGAATCGTGCATGACCACAGCTCGTAGGTGTGATGTGAGCACGCGGGCACCCCCGCCCCCATTGAGCGCGAAGGGCGAACCGGGTTTGACGCGAACGGGTGCGGGCGATGGCGCCCGCGCTCCCAGCAAATAACTTGCTCATTGCCCTAACAGTGTGAAGAAATGGACCAACCAGAACAACAAAGCGAAACCCTGGAGCTCGCGGCCATCGCGAGTGGGGTCGAAGCGCGCAGCGCCGTCTTCAAAAAGGAACTGGGCCTGTTCGATTTGGTGCTGACCCAGGTAGTCTTTGTGGTGGGCACGGTCTGGGTGGGCTGGGCCGCCAAGCTCGGCAACCATCAGATGGCTTTCTGGCTGCTGGCGATTATCACCTTCTACTTGCCCCTCGCGGCCGTCGTTATCTTTCTTAACAACCGCATGCCTCTCGAAGGCGGTTTGTATCAATGGGCCAAGCTGGCTTTTAATGATTTCATTGCGTTCATGGTGGCGTGGAACCTTTGGGTGTTCGGGATCCTGGTGATGTCGGGCATCGGCCTGATCATCAAGAAGAACATCGCCTATGCCATCGGGCCTCGGGCCGAGTGGATGCACGAGAATAAGTCGATGACGATCGCTGTCTGCGTCGTCCTGATGATCAGCATCATCGCCGCATCGAGACGCGGACTAGCCCTGGGCAAGTGGGTACAGAACGTCGGTGGCATTTTCCTTCTTGTCACTTTCGCCACCCTAATCCTGCTGCCCTTCATTACGGCCGGCCGGGGGACTCTGGCGAACTATCATCCCTTCTCGACCGCCATGCCGGAATTCAGTTCGCGAAACATCAACATCTTCAGCAAACTCGCGGTGGGCGCACTTTCGGGTTTTGAATATATCGCCATCATGGCCGGCGAGTGTCGCGCTCCGGCGCGAAATATCAGCCGCTCAGTTTTGATCTCGGCGCCGATCATTGCGCTCATGTTCATCCTTGGCACCGCCTCGGTGCTCGCGTTTGTAAAGCCTGAAGACGTCGATCTGATTGGTCCGATTCCCCAGGTACTCAGTCGTGGATTCAGTTCCTTTGGCTGGGTTTCGGTACTGGTGTCGCTGACAATTTTCGGGGTTGCAGCCCGGCAGATCGCTTTGATGAGTATTTATTTTGCCGGGAACACGCGGCTGCCGATGGTCGCCGGATGGGATGATCTTTTGCCGGCCTGGTTTGCTCGCCTGCATGCGCGTTATCGCACCCCGGTAAATTCAATTCTTTTCGTCGGCATGGTCACGCTCGCTTTCAGTCTCGCCAGTTTGATCGGGGTGAAAGAGCAGGAAGCTTTTCAAATTCAGGACAACGCGGCCACGGTCTTTTATGCGCTGATGTACATGGTCCTGTTTGCGATTCCGCTAATCGCGATCAAACGATTTGGCGTCCGCACTCCGTTCTGGCTCAAGATTGCAGCAGCCTCAGGGTTTCTGGTGTCGGTGCTGGCAGGTTTTTATACGATGATTCCGATTACCACCGTCGATCACCCGGGATTGTTCGCGGCGAAGATTCTGGTCGTTGTGTTAGTCGCCAACGGTATCGGAGTGCTGCTGTATTTTCTGGGCCGGAGACGTACGGAGAGTCACCGGACCGCGGACATCCTGTCCACCAGCGGGCAACGTCCGCTCTGAGCCCCCCTCTGAGGAATTCCGCGCTCAGGCGGACAGGATGTCAGCGATCCGAGTAGATCATCCTTAGGTACCCTCGCCGTCGTCCTTGATTTTCATAAGCTGGTTTTCGCTTCTGGCTTGTGATAAGAGTCGGTTGTTACAGTCACTTTCCTAACACCCCCTATTGAAGGAGACAAACATGGGCAAGATAAATGTTGGACGCGTCCTGCTCGGCGGCCTGATAACAGGTTTGATTCTTAACATCGGCGAGTATCTTTTGAACGACAGAGTACTGGCGAAGGAGATGGCCGAGCTCTTTCGCAAATGCGGCTTCCCCAAACCGGGGAGCAACTTTATTGTAATAGCCATTGTCATCACGTTCGTTCTGGGAATCGTGATTGTCTTCGGGTACGCTGCTATCAGACCCCGATTTGGTCCCGGCCCAAAGACCGCAATCATTGCCGGCCTGTTGGCATGGTTCGCCGTCGTGGTTTATCAAAACGTCATTGTGCTGGGGCTGGGCATGGTACCGACCAATGTCTTCGCGATCGTGATCGGTTGGGAGTTGGTAGAGTATCTCCTCGCTACCATGCTCGGTGCGTGGCTGTACAGCGAAGCTTGAGCCTCACGTTCGGGCTGATTTTTAGGGGCGGGTGTGGCCGCCCTGAATTCGAATCTGATCGCAATTACCTGCACGCTTCTCCGGGTGCGCCGAAATTAGTGCCGGCAACTCTCGCAGTCCTGAATTGTTCGCAACTCGTGACCCTGGCCGGGGCGAAGCGTCCTCGCACCGGCGGTGATCTCCGTGAACTTTCCATCCTCAAAGACGGTGCAATGCTCGTCCGTGGTGATCGCCTCGAAGCTGTCGGCCGGAGCCGGGAGATCGAGAGCCTGATTACTGATGATTGCGAAGTGGTCGACGCCGGACATCGGGTGGTGTTGCCGGGCTTTGTCGACGCTCACACCCATCCGGTTTTTGCCGGCATCCGGGTAAATGAGTTCGAACAGCGCTCGACCGGAGCCACCTATCGGGAGATTGCCGCGCGCGGTGGCGGCATCAGATCCACTGTCAGGGCCACCCGTAACGCATCTTTGAATGAGCTGGTGAAGGCGGGTAGACGTTACGCGCAATGGTTTCTGAGGTGCGGCACCACCACCGTTGAGGCGAAATCGGGTTACGGTCTGACGGTGGAAGATGAGCTCAAAATCCTGCGCGCGATTAGGCAGCTAAGCGACGAAACACCGCTCTGTTACGTGCCGACTTTTCTGGGCGCGCACGACATTCCTTCCGAATACAAGTCACGAAGGGAAACTTACGTCAGCCTGGTCATAAACGAAATGCTGCCGCGCGTGGTCGAGGAGAAACTGGCTGAGTACTGCGACGTCTTTTGCGAAATCGGCGTGTTCACTACTGACGAATCCCGGCACATCCTTTCCGCCGCGCGCAGTCACGGCCTTGGTATCCGGATGCATGCTGATCAGTTATCGCTGTCGGGCGGGGCAAAGCTCGCCGCCGAACTCAATGCGGTTACAGCGGACCATCTCGAGCACACAGATGCCGCGGGAATCCGGGCGCTGAAAGCTGCGAAGGTGCAGCCGGTGCTTCTACCTGGATCGGTTTATGCCCTCGGCTCGAATCAATATCCGCCGGCGCGGGAAATGATCGACGCCGGACTCGCGGTTGTTCTGGCCACTGACTTTAATCCCGGATCTTCGCCGACACCGTCGATTCCGACAGTGCTTTCGCTGGCGTGCACTCATATGAAGATGACTCCGGCAGAGGCGGTGACCGCCGTCACCATCAACGCTGCGTACTCGCTTGGTCGTGGCCATGAAATAGGATCGCTCGAAAAAGGGAAGCGCGCTGATTTCGTGATTCACGATATGGAAGACTATCGCGAACTCGCGTACTTCTTCGGCATCGAACATCCCTGGCGCGTGTATGCGTCCGGCAGGTTGGCCGTTGGCTGAAGCGCTTGGATTCGCGCCCTCCCTTACGGTCGGGCTACTGCCCGAATCTCCCTGCGCATCGCTTGAAGTGAGAGTGGCGAACTATCGGCGATCACAAACCGGCAATTGCAGCGGACATGAGAAAAAATTTCGATTGACGTGTTCGCGCTTCTCTTTTATTATCCACTCAACACTGGAAGGGAGGTGATCAAAAAGTATATGAGTTCTAATCACAGTGAGGTGGCTGAGACCTAGCCTCAGGACAGATAATCCCGTTTAGGTGTTTGATGTTTGGATTGTCATCCTGAGTGCAGTTCCTGTGACACTTCTTCGCGGAAGCGGTCACTACCACAGGTCAATCCCTACAGTTCACCGGAGAGCCGCCGGCGAGTAGATCGCGGGCGGCTTTTCTTCTGCGCACTAAGGGAACGGAGTGATGATGCTGGGAGTCAGTGTCATTAATGGCGCGCGGAACATCCTGTCTACCCGAGAGCGAAGCGCGAACAGCTGCCGGGAAGCAGCAAGAGTCCGAGTGCGCTGCGCACACTGTCCGCGTTCTATCAGCGCCCGATCCGGACTTCGCTTAACGCCTTGACTTATCAACCCGCGCACCGTTATAGACATCAAAGAACACCCGCAACTCAAGAACCTTCCCCTGTTGCCGGAAAAGAGCGTTAACGTGTCTGAAAAAGGTAGTCCAGGTTCCCCCGTCTTTTACGACCCGCGCGGCCGTCGTTGGCGGCGCGTAAAGCGCACTTATCTCGCCCTCGGCATCGCCGTCACTGCGATCACGGCGATTTTTATTGCCAGCGTGCTGGCCAATCCGTTGTTGCCGCGTCTCAACCTGCGGCCACTGCAGAACCTGCCAGAGAGCTATCGCATCAAGCCGGAACCACCCGCGGTGCCGCAGACCCCGAGCGAAGCCAAAGCGAAAAAGGCGCAGGAAGAACTGAAGAAGGCGTACCTGCAAACGAAACGGGTGCCGGGGCGACGTTCCGAGCTGACGCCGATTGTGCCGGCACCCACGAATACGCCTTTGCCGGCTCCGGCCAGCTTCAACGCTAAACAGCTGGCGATCGGTTTCTATATCAACTGGGACGAGTCCAGTTACTCGTCGCTCGAACGAAATCTTGATCACCTCGACTGGGTCGTAGCCCAATGGGCCCACCTCGTAGAATCAACAAACGGCAACAGCCCACTCGCCGTTGATCTCGATGCCAAGGCCCTTAACCTGATTCGGGAGCGGCGGCCGCAGACCTCCATCATTCCGATGGTGCAGAACCTTTCGGATGAAAAGTGGGAGCAGGATCTGCTGGCGCGGGCGATCGCGGACGAGGGATCAAGACAACGTCTGGTGGCAGCACTGTCGCAATTCGTTGAGCAGAATAAATTCGCAGGGCTCTGCATTGACTTTGAAGAACCTTCGCAAGACACGCAGGGAAATCTGCTCAAGTTCATGCAGGAACTGCATGCCGCTTTTCAGCCGCACCACTGGGTCCTGGTCCAGGCCGTTCCGTTCGATGATCCCGATTGGAACTATAAAGAGTATTCCGCCGCGACTGACTATCTAATGCTGATGGCCTATGACGAACACTGGGCCGGAAAGATCGCCGGCTCGGTGGCTTCGCAGGATTGGTATGAAAAGAATCTCGCCAGCCGCATGCGCGAACTGAGTCCGGCGAAGACGATCATAGCGCTCGGTAATTATGGTTACGACTGGGCCCAGGGCGCCGATGCCAAAGAAGTCAGTTTCCAGGAGGCGGTAATCGACGCCAAGGACTCTGAAGCGCAAATAGAATTCGATACGGCGACGCGCAATCCGCATTACGAGTACGACGAAGACGACAACAAGCATCACACCGTCTGGTTTCTCGACGCCGTCACCGCGTTTAATCAAATGCGGGCCGCGAGTGGTTACAATCCGGCGGGGTTCGCGTTGTGGCGGCTGGGTTCGGAAGATCCTTCCATCTGGACCATCTTTGGCACCAACGCGGCCAATCCTCCGACTGAAGCGCTCAAGAAAATTCTCTACGGTTACGAAGTAAATTTTGAAGGTACGGGCGAGTTGCTACGGGTACAAGCGACCCCACATGACGGCGAGCGCGGGGTTACCGTTGACGACAAAACCGGATTTGTATCTTCAGAGAGTTATGACAATAACAAGATTCCCTCGTCGTATGTGATCGAGCGCACTGGGGATCACCCGGGCATGATTGCTCTGACCTTTGACGATGGACCTGATCCAAATTGGACGCCCACCATCCTGGACATTCTGAAACAGGAAAATGTGCCCGCGACATTTTTTGTGATTGGCAAGAACGGCCAGGCGCATCCCGACCTGCTGCGGCGGATCGTTTATGAAGGTCACGAACTCGGCAATCATACTTTTACCCATCCCAACCTCGGTGAAATTCCCGGACGCATTACCGATCTGGAACTCAATGCCACGCAAAGGTTGATCGAATCAATCACCGGACGATCAACGGTGCTGTTCCGGCCTCCTTATTTTGGAGACGCTGAGGCCGACAAGCCGGAAGAAGTTGAGCCGGCCATTCGCGCGGAAAAGCTGGGCTATATTCTGGTGGGACTACGCATTGACCCCGGTGATTGGGAACCGGACAAGACAGCCGATCAGATTGTGCAAAAGACGATCGACCGGGCGATGGATACTAATCCTGAGACCCGCGGCCAGGTTGTGTTGCTGCATGACTCGGGTGGCGACCGGCAGCAGACACTCGAAGCCCTGCCCCGCATCATTCATGAATTGCGCGCGCGAGGTTTCAAGTTCGTTCCCGTCTCCACGCTCGGCGGTTGGACCCGCGATCAGGTCATGCCAGTGCTCCCACCCAGCCAGAGCGTATACACCCGCACCGACGCTCTCGCTTTCCTGGTCCTCTCGACCGGTGGCTGGCTTTTGCAGTGGACCTTCATCATTGGCATCGTGCTGGGTCTGACCAGACTCGCAGTGATCGGGGCCCTCGCGTTTGCGCAGTGGCTGCGTTCACGCCGCCGTGAGAGACAACACAGCGGGGAACAGTACCAGCCGTTTGTTTCGATTATCGTGCCCGCCTTCAATGAAGAACGCGTGATTGAGGCGACCATTCGCAGCCTGTTGAATTCCAACTACGACAACTTTGAAATTGTGGTGGTGGATGACGGCTCACAGGATCGGACCAGCGCCGTCGTACGCGAACATTTTGAAGGCAATCCACTGGTCAGGTTGTTCACCGAACCGAACCATGGCAAGGCTGAGGCGCTGAATCACGGATTGCGACAGGCGAAGGGCGACGTGATCGTCGCGCTGGATGCAGACACACAGTTTCCCAGCGATACCATTCGCATGCTGGCCCGCCGCTTTGTCGATCCACAGATCGGCGCGGTCGCCGGTAACGCTAAGGTCGGCAACCGGATCAATATCGTGACGCGATGGCAGGCGCTGGAATACATCACTTCGCAGAACATGGATCGGCGCGCGTTCGCCAGCCTTAACTGCATCACTGTTGTTCCCGGTTCGGTGGGTGCGTGGCGGCGCGAACTGATCGAACGATGCGGAGGTTTTAGCGCGGAGACTTTGGCAGAGGATCAGGACCTGACCCTGCGCATCCGCAAGCTCGGCTACAAGATCGGTTATGAAGAAGGGGCGATTGGCTGGACCGAAGCACCGCACAGTTTAAGGATGCTGGCGCGGCAAAGATTTCGCTGGGCGTACGGCACCTTGCAGTGCTGCTGGAAACATCGTGACGTGCTGTTTCGTCCGCGCTACGGTGCGCTGGGCTTTGTAGCGCTGCCGAACGTCTGGATCTTCCAGATTTTGTTTCCGTTGATTTCGCCGGTGATGGATCTGATCCTCGTCTACACCTTGATCTCGAACGCGCTAGATCGCTTACAGCAGCCGACCGGCTACTCATTTACGAATTTGCGCCAGGTGCTTTTCTATTACGCTCTGTTCCTCGCGGTTGACTGGAGCGCGGCGTGTTTTGCGTTCGCGCTGGAACGCAAAGAGCGTTGGCGTTTGCTGTGGTGGTTGTTCCTGCAGCGCTTCTGCTACCGGCAAGTGATGTATTACGTCATGGTCAAGTCAGTTCAGACCGCCATGCGCGGCGCGATCGTGGGCTGGGGCAAACTGGAGCGGAAAGCGACCGTCGAAGTGCAACCGTGAGTTCTCTCATTGATCGCATCTAGAGGTTTATCTTGTCGTATCGGCGAAGTAGCTTTCCCTTCAAAGTCTTGCCAGAAGCTGTCACTCCGGAATCGAGCGTCATACCCAGGACAGCAAGCATTGATATGAGCAGCGCGATTACCAAAATCAATTTTGCTTTGCGGGACAACAAGGAGTGGCCTGCTTGCCGATTCTATCTAGCGTAGAGAGTTGAAACTAAATACGGTCTCCGCAACTCGCGACCGTCCGATACCATGCCTTATACTCCCAGTGACTTGGGCGGTGAATGGTAGACTGGATTCTGATTCTCATCGAGTTGGTCATCAACGCTAAATGTTATCCCTATCGCAATTCTTCCGACGACGAGGTCTTGCGATTTTTGTAGTTCTGCTTCTCCTCGCCGCGACGTTTCGTATCGTGGTGGCACATCGCTGGCCCAACGATACGCCCGACGATGGGCGCAACTACGCGCAGATGGCGCGCAACGTTCTGGAGCAGCACGTTTACTCGCACGACACCGCGCCACCGTACGGACCTTCGCTGATTCGTCTGCCAGGTTATCCGCTTTTTCTCGCCGCGATCTATTCGGTGTTCGGTCATACAAACAACGGGGCTGTGCGCATCGTCCAGGCTTTGATTGATACGGCCAGTTGCGGGCTGGTGGCGCTGCTGGCGTTTTACTGGCAACCGGATGAAAAGCGAAAGCGCGTGACGGCGATCGCGGCCCTCGCTTTAGCCGCAGTCTGTCCGTTCACCACGATTTACACGGCTACGATTCTCACCGAAGTGCCAACCACGTTCCTCGCGCTGGCGATGTTTCTGGCGGCGACCCTCGCGTTTCGAAGTGGATCAAACACAGAAGATAACGAGGACAAGAAGAAAGGGTTTAAGCGGGCGTTGCTCTGGTGGATGGTTGCGGGATTATGCGGAGGGCTCGGCGTTTTGTTTCGACCTGATAGCGGACTGTTCGCGTTTGCGGTCGGGTTGACTCTGGTGATCGCGGGATTGTTTGGAGTTCCACCTGCATGCGAGACTCCGAACGGAAAGCGGTCGCCGCTGGCTGGTCTTCGGCGCAACCTACCGCGAGTTCTGTTAATTGGTTCCCTCTTTTCTCTCGCCTTTATCCTGTTGCTCGTGCCCTGGACGATTCGCAACGCGCGAGTCTTTCATCTCTTCCAGCCGCTCTCGCCGTCTCACGGCGAAATGCCGGGCGAATTTGTGGCCCGCGGGTATAACCAGTGGCTGCGCACCTGGGTCGACGACGAAGCCTATGTGAGTCCGTTTCTGTGGAACCTCGATACCGAGCAACTCGATATCGACGACGTGCCGCCGTCGTCGTTTGATTCGGCGGAAGAGAAGGCGCGCGTGGCGGCCCTCTTCGATAAGTACAACAGCCCGCCGGACACGCTCGAGCCTGCCCAACCGCAGGCGACTCCGACGCCGCAACCTTCACCGACGCCGGCAGCTACTCCGGCCAACAAGTCAAAAGCGACTCCGTCAAAGTCGCCGCCAAAGAAGGCGAACGCAAACTCAAACTCGAACTCTGATGAAGCGGATGACGGGAACGACAACAGCAGTGATAGCGGTGACGAAAGTGATAAGGGTGATGAAGCCGACAACTCACCATCAGAACCAGGCAGTGTTGAGATGACGCCCGAGATCGACGCCGGCTTTGCCCAGATTGCGCGCGAACGGATCGCCCGGCATCCGTTTCGGTATTATGTCTGGCTGCCTTTGAAACGCGCACACACCATGTGGTTCGACACGCATTCCCAGTACTGGCCGTTCGAAGGAACGCTGCTTCCTTTTGATGATCTGGATTACGTACATCACCAGCAAATCTGGCTGCCGCTGTTTGCGCTCCTGACCGCGATCTACACTTTGCTTGGCTTGGCGGGCGGGTGGCTGCTCTGGAGTTCGCGAGAGTTTGCCTCGCGACGCTGGCTGCTGCTGGTTACTCTCGCGGTGGTCCTGCGACTGATGCTGTTCGCCTCGATGGAAAATCCGGAGCCGCGTTACCTGGTTGAGTTCTTTTCGTTTCTGGCGGTGCTGGGGGGCATCGCTATTGCCCGCATTCCGATATTTGATAAGCCGCAGATGAACACGGATTCACATTGATCACGAATCCGTCTCTCTAGCTGCGGCTCATAATCCTTAAGGTTGGGTCTGTTCAGAGCCCGGAATGCGTGAAGGATCCGGACGGTCGGGCGAGGTGTGGAGATGAATTGCCTTCCAGTCTTTCCCGACTTTTCGGAACACGATCGTCATGCGGCCGCTGTCGGTTTCGGGTTTGCCGCGGAAATCCATCGATTGGGTCCACACACAGGTAATCAAAGCCGCGTCGCGGCCCAGCATAGTAACGCGCACGTCTCTCACATCGAGTTTGACGTCCTTCATCTCAGCGTAAGAGGCTTCGCGATTTGCCTTTAACTGCTCCCATCCCTTGATGACGCTGCCGTTGAAATTAAATAGCACCAGTCGGGTCGTGTTCTGATAAGCGCTGGTCGCTGCTTTAACGTCGGCATGCCTGATGCCGTCGAGCAAATTATTGAAAGCAGTCAAAACGGAAGTCGATGAGGTGACCTGGCCCGAGGCCTGAGTTGTCGTCGTCTTGGGCTTTGGCTTCGTCGCTGCTGTTTTGGGTTCTACCGATTTTGTCACCGTTTTCGGTGTGGGCGTGGGCGTTGGGGCAACTGTGCGCGTACGCGTCGACGGTCCCGAATTCGAATTGGAATTCTGCGCCCACGTCACGGATGCGCCGGCGAGAACAATTGAAACGATTACGAGAAATCTTTTCACCATAGTTATCTCCTCAAAACGCGCGACTGCTAAATCCGAGTCGCAAAAAGAAGTGGCCGGGTTCAGGCTCCAAATTCATGCCACGGACGCTGGCTGCGCAAACGCATCACCGAACGATCGCGGCCGAGTATCTCAAAGACTTCAAACATTGACGGTCCCACCGCTTGTCCGGTCAACATGGTGCGCGAACCATTGATCAAAAGTCCAGCTTTAACTTCGGCCTCGGCGCTGAAGGCGCGCAGAGTCGCCTCTGCCGCAGCGGCCCCGAAAGGTTCGGTAGCGTCCATTCGATCAGCCAGTTGCGGGAGGAGTTCTTTCAACCGGGGCTCTTTCAGAATGTTCTTGCGCACGGCCGCCTCGTCGAAATCAAAATCTTCAGAGAAGTAGGCCCGGCCCTGCGACGAAAAATCTTTCAAAGTGAAAAAGCGCTGCCGGATCAGATTCACTGCCTGCTCAAACCATTTGCTTTCGTCGTCGTCGTATTCTTCCCGCCATAGTTTCGCGGCGCGTAATTCTGATTTGACCATGGGCAGCAACTCAGCTACGGGCATCGTGCGGATATACTCAGCGTTCATCCACAACGCTTTATCATCGGTCCAATGCCGCGGATCGTTCTCCTGAAAGTTGAAAACTGCGGGTGATTTGTGAATGCGTTCCAGCGAGAAGAGTTCAATCAACCTTTGCTGAGAAAATAATTCGTCTCCCTGCCCAGGGTTCGGCTGTACCTCAGAGTTTCCGTCTGTTACCTCAGCAGCATGCTGAGTGGTGTCCGGCGACCATCCGAGCAGCGCCAGAAAATTTCGAAATGCCTCAGGCACGAAGCCACGATCTCGATATGTCGTGAGCGAGACAACTTCCCCATGCTTACGCTTGGAGAGTTTTCCCTTGTTCGGGGCCAGGATCAGCGGGAGGTGCGCGAACCGTGGAATACCAGCGCCAAACGCCTGGTAAAGCAAAATCTGTTTGTGGGTGTTCGTCAGGTGGTCCTGCCCCCGAATGACATCGGTAATACCCATCTCAATGTCATCAAGGACTACCGAAAGGTTGTACAGCGGGTGACCATCAGAACGCAGCAGCACCAGGTCTTCGATCTCGGAATACGCGCGCTCCTGCGGGCCGTAAACAACGTCCGCAAAACGTGAGACGCCGTCAAGCGCAACTTTCAGTCGGATGGCGAACGGTTCGCCGTCCGCCGCTCGTCGTTCGGATTCCTGGTTAGATAAATCGCGAAAAGGATTGCTGCGATGGTCGGTGCCCTCGGCGGCATGCGCCCGCGCGCGATCAACTATGCCCTGCTTAACGGTCTTGTCTTCGCGTTGCTCTTTGGGCGTGAAGTCGCGATAGGCCTTGCCTTCCTCTACCAATTTCTTCGCCGCTGCTCGATGCTTAACAGCATTGTCGGATTGAAAGACTATGGCCTCGTCATAGTCGAGTCCCAGCCACTCAAGACCTTCAATAATCGAACGCGTGGATTCGTCGGTGGATCTTTGCAGATCTGTGTCTTCAATGCGCAGGAGGAATTTGCCGCCAACTTTGCGTGCGAATAACCAATTGAATAGAGCGGACCGCGCCGCGCCTATGTGCAGATAACCGGTGGGTGATGGAGCAAAACGAACGCGAACAGTCATAGTCGGTTTTTAGACAGGCAGGAGACATTTGTCCGCTGCTGGATCTAGTGCCTTACAAAAATAGCCAGCAGAACAGTAGTCAAATCTCAGCAGCAGGACTGTCTACTGACCACTGACTACTAACCACTGACTATTTGAAAAATGGCGGAGATGACAGGATTCGAACCTGTGAAGGGCTTTTGACCCTTAACGGTTTAGCAAACCGCCGCCTTCAGCCACTCGGCCACATCTCCTCGAGTGTCGAGAAGTTATTCTAAGCGCAGAGCGGGCAAAGTCAAGGCGACTATTGACGGTATGAATGGTTCGGCGCGTCGTCGCAGAGCGACCTTCCACGGAATCACACGAACGAAAGAATTCCGCTTCCGTGTATTTTCGCGGATCGTTTTACCAGCTTTCAGTTAGCACTCCCGAGGACTTGGGTTAAGCGGCGAGATCAAACGGACGCGGGGCGCGGCGCAGTTGCACCGGCAGCTTGGGAGCGCAACATACCGCCGCAAGCTTCTGGCGATCAGTCTGAAACTCGGGATGCTCTGCTAACGAAGCGCGGACTTCGCGAAAGATCCTCGCCGCATGCTCATCTGGTGGTTCTGAGAGCCGGTAATGCATCCATTTACCTTCGCGCCGGGTGGTGACAATTCCGGCCCGCCGCAGATAAGCCAGATGCCGCGAAATCTTCGGCTGGCTACTCTTCAGTACTACTACAAAGAAGCAGACACAAACCTCTGTATCACCGATCAGGGAGATCAGCCGCAGCCGCGTGCGATCAGCGAGGGCTTTGAAAAGAAATTCGATGTTGTAGTTTTGCTTCGTCATAAATCACTCAATTCCAATCGTCCGGCTGCGTCTTTCCAGCAGCATTGTATCGCGCCACACGCCGTCGAGTTTAGCAATCCGTTCGCGCCGACCCACTTCGCGAAACTCGCAGCGCTGGTGCAGGGCGACGCTGGCGGCATTCTCGGCAAACACTACGGCCTGCAGAGTCCAAATGCCGTTCGCTTCGGCTGCGGCGATGAGAGCCTCGAGCAGACGGCGACCCAACCCCAGGCCTTTCTGGTTGTCCGCGATATAGACGCTAACCTCCGCCACGCCCGCATAAACCTTCCGCGCAGAGATCGGGCTGAGCGCCGCCCATCCAATCACCATCTCATCCTGGCGAGCGACCAGACGGGCGAAAGGTGCGTGCGCCGCATCCCAGGTTTCCCACCCAGGCGCCTCAGTTTCGAAAGTGGCCTGCCGGGTCGCGATGCCCTCCAGATAGATCTCGCGAACCGCCGGCCAGTCACCGGGTAACATTTGGTCAATTTGGATCACTGCTGCCTGCTAGCCCCCAGATGTCTCCCTTGCTCAAAATTCATATGCGGCTTGACGAATATGAGGCCCCGCTGTTAAGCTCGCCGCTGTTCATATTCGTATGGGCGCATATATGAGTCTAAGGGAGGATTGTGATGGAAGGCAAGATCAATGCGGGTGAGAAACCAAAGGCGACGGTTAATGCTTTGAAGGCGCATCTGTCGCTGAATGTGGGCAATGTGGACCGGAGCGTTCAGTTTTACCGGAAAATGCTGGGCATTGAGCCGAGCAAAGTGCGCTCCGGCTATGCGAAGTTTGATGTGCAGAATCCGCCCTTGAACCTGGCGCTGAATGAAGTTCCTTCCGCTACGCGTGGTGGCGCATTGTCACATTTGGGTATTCAGGTAGAGTCGACTGCGGATGTTCTGGCCACGAGACAAAAATGGAATGAAGCCGGCCTGATTACGAAGGACGAGATGCAGACGAGTTGCTGCTACGCGGTTCAGGACAAGACCTGGGTCAACGACCCGGACGGCAACCAGTGGGAAGTCTTCGTTGTGCTGGAAGACAACCTGGCTGAATCGGCATCTTGTTGCGGCGTCGACGCAGAGACCTGTGCGACGGAATTGGTTCAGATTTCATAGTAGTTGGTGGCCCAGGCGTCGACACCCGTGAATCACACTCAGGAGTGCTTTCCCGGTATCGGATCGCGGACAGGATGCCCGCGATCCGGCTCAGGCTCGCACTTATGGATTTGATGGTTTCGTCGTCGAAGGATTGCCCTGGCGAGGTCCGCGAAGTCCGCGCATCCGGCGGTCGCCACGTTCAGAACCCGCCTTGCGCTCCTTCATCAACTCTGCCGCTTTGGCCTTCTGCTCGGGTGTGAGCACGGCGGCTATTTTCGTTTCGGTCGCTGCCATGGCTGCCCTCATCGCCTGGTGCACGGTTCGGGCACGCGTTTCATCGTCTGCCGAGAGTGTACCCTGCCGCCTCTTCTCAGCCAGTTGCCGTAAGTCCTCGCGCGTTGCTTTGTTTTCTTCAAAAGCTTGTTTGATGATGACCTGGACTTGGTTCTTCTGATCATCGGTGAGATCGAGTTGGCGCAGCATGCGGGAACCCATAACGCCACGCCCTTCGTGCCCGCGACGGAAGCCACGACCATCGCGTTTCATTTGGCCCGTTCGTTCATTAGGGTTCTGAGTCGCGGTCTGTTGTGCCTGGACCGCGGCGCCGGCGGAGATTATTAAACCGAGCATCAGGGCCGATGCCGCAAGTTTTGTGCGTAAGAACATTGTATTCATGACTCCTTAAAGTAACTTTTAATTTATTGATTTGAGAAATCTGGCTGCTTCTCACGTGAAGGTTCAGACGTCCCGGACGGCGAAATAGTCTAAAAAGAAGTTCTTGACTGCGGGGGTGTTGCTGGGATACAAACTACTTTGTCGAGCAAAGCTCGCATGGATCGTTGAACGGACAAGGGCAGGCGCCGGGCGTCGTGCACGAAAAATGAATCTTTTGTGAGATAGCAAAACCCCGCTGCAGGGTTTACAATTCGCCCGCATGACACTGTTGCAAAATATCAACTCACCCGTGGATTTGAGGGGTCTGGAACTCGATCAGCTGCAGGACGTGGCCGAGGAAATCCGCACCTTCATTCTGGAAACAATGTCTCGCGTGGGCGGGCACACGGGCGCCTCGCTCGGTGCGGTGGAATTGGCCGTGGCGCTGCATTACGCTTTTGACACGCCGCATGACCGCCTGGTCTGGGATGTAGGTCATCAGGCATACGCGCATAAAATTCTGACCGGCCGCCGCGATTTGCTGCCGACCGTCAAACAGTACGGCGGCATCAGCGGCTTCCTCCGGCGGGACGAATCGGAATACGACGCGTTTGGCGCGGGCCATGCTTCGACATCGTTGTCCGCGGCGCTGGGTATGGCGATCGCCCGCGATCGCAAGGGTGAAGATCACAATGTGGTGGCGTTGATTGGCGACGCTTCGCTCGCCGGTGGCATGGCGATGGAAGCGATCAATCAAGCCGGACATTTGAAGACGCGTCTGATCGTTGTGCTCAACGATAATGAAATGTCGATCGCGCCGGCGGTCGGCGCCCTGACCGGCTATCTCAATCGCATTCGCGAAGCGCACGGCTATCACCGCTTCAAAGATGAGTTGGAAAATAAGCTGCTCTCAATTCCTTCTGTGGGAGGGCGCCTGCATCACGCAGCCAAGACAGTGAAGGACGCGATTGCCGCGGCCGTCTTACCGGGCGCTTTAGTCAACGAACTTGGCTTCAAATACATTGGCTATGTCGATGGTCACAACGTGCGGGCTCTGGTGGCGGCCTTGCGTGAAGCGCAGCAGGTTAAGGATGGCCCGGTGATCGTGCACGCGTTGACGACCAAGGGCAAAGGTCATCCGGCGGCTGAAAAAGATTATTACAAGTGGCACGCTACCGGGCCATTCGACTTGAAAACGGGAGTGGCGGTGAAGTCGGTGGCCAAGGCTCCTACCTACACCCAGGTTTTCGGCGAGACTTTGTGCGAGTTGATGGCGCAGGATGAAAAGGTCGTGGCCCTGACGGCGGCGATGCCAGACGGCACCGGGGTCTGTCTGCCTTTGGAACGATTTCCGGAACGCTCTTTCGATGTCGGCATCGCTGAACAGCATTGCGTGACCTTTGCCGCCGGATTGTCCTGTGAAGGATTGAAGCCGGTGTGCGCAATTTACTCGACCTTCCTGCAACGAGCGTTCGATCAATTGGTTCACGACGTCTGCCTGCAGAACCTGAATGTCAAATTCTACCTCGATCGAGGTGGCATCGCCGGGGGCGATGGACCGACACATCATGGGCTGCTGGACATCGCTTATCTGCGCGGAGTTCCCAACCTGGTGTTGATGGCGCCGAAGGACGAAGGCGAAATGCGCGACATGATGTTTACGATGAACGAATACAACGGGCCGGCCGCCATGCGGTATCCGCGCGGCAATGGCATCGGCGTGGCGCTGGATGGTCAACCGGAGATCCTGGAGATCGGCAAAGCCGAGTTGTTGCGGGACGGCGGCGAAATCGCCATTGTCGCCTACGGCTCAATGGTTCATCCGTCTCTGCAAGCCGCTGAGAATCTGGCGAAGGACGGCATCGAAACCACCGTCATTAACGCCCGTTTCGTTAAACCCCTGGACAGCGCTTTGCTGCTGGCTCTGGCCCGCACCAAACGCCTGATCGTGACAGTGGAAGAAGCTTATCTCGCTGGAGGGTTCGGTGCGGCCATTCTTGAGTTGTTGGAAGAGAATGGGCTCCAGGACAAGGTTCGAGTGGTGCGCATGGGCGTTCCCGATCGAATCGTCACTCACGGCGACGCCAAACTGCTGCTGGCGAAGTATGGTTTGGACAGTGACGGGATCTACACGCGGGTCAAAGAAGCGGTGGAAGTCCTCGAGGATCGGCGCGCTAAGCCCCAAAAGATTCCCGCCTAAACCAAACGGGAAATATAAATCTGAAATACCCGGCTTTAGTTCTGAATTAAGCGAAGCGACCACTCCCAGTCGCAGGTTAGCCTGTTAACAACTAATAAGTCAGAGAATATCAACTAAGGTTTGGGCGGACAGTTCGAACCATGTTCGCCAATAGTCAGGATCACCTTTCCCCAGAGTTGAGAGTCAGTTCAAACCGTAGCACCATCGACCGGGCAAATCCTTTGCAGACAGATGCAAGATGACTTGAGTGGAACTGCAATCAAGCGAAATCAGCTTCAAATCATAAGAAGAAATCGTTTTCATAAGAAGGGCTCTTAATGTACGAAACCACCTTTTGGCGGGCCACGGCGTTACTTGGTGCGCTTCCGCACAGCTTGTAATCAAGACAGAACATAAATTTGTAAAAGGTGGTTGACCTCTTCAGCGTTGGCGTGGCATTATGCGCCTGAGGCGTTCAGAGTTTGAAAAATTTCCTGGTTCGCCCTGCCCTGTTTTCTCCTCCATCAAATGAGCACCCGACGTACGGATCTGGTTTTCGATCTGAATAGCGAAGCTCGCGCGGTGCGGCGCGAGGGGAAGGGCCTCTTTTATGAACAAGCAATTTATGTTTGAACGAGAATGCAAACATCGACAAGGTGGAACCGACGGGGATCAATACAACGGAATGTTTTTTGTGCAGGCGCTGCAGCGGCTGCAGACTTCTGAGGCCATGGAAATGGCGAAAAAAGTGACCCCCTTCTATTGGGTTGATGCTCCGCGGGTTTTGGTTTGGCTGTGCCGCGATTGCGCGGCGGACCTGCACATAAGCGACGTTCCCCGCGCAGTCGTGCAGGGTGCACGGCGATAGTCTCAGAAACCCGATCGGCCAGGAAGAGCTTATTTACCCCATCGGGCCCCGCCCTGCCGTTGGGCTTCTGACCGGTAAGCGTTTGCGGTAGAGTGACGTTGATGAAGCGTGAGCGCATCGACAAACTCCTCACGGACCGCGGGCTGTCACCTTCCCGCACCAAGGCCCAGGCGCTGGTGATGGCCGGGGTCGTCCTGGTCGACGAGCAGCTGGTGCATAAGCCTTCTGAAGCTTTCCCTCCAGACTCCAAAATCAGACTTAAGAGTGATGGTAATCCGGCTTCACGCTACGTCAGTCGCGGCGGACTGAAACTGGAAGCTGCGCTGCGCGAATTTCAAATCAAGACCGAGGGGCGGGCCTGCCTTGACGTCGGCTCATCGACAGGCGGTTTTACCGATTGTCTTTTGCAGCACGGCGCGCGTCGGGTTGTGGCCGTTGACGTTGGTCACAATCAGTTTGAATGGAAGCTGCGCAACGATCCGCGCGTCGAACTGCGCGAAGGTGTGAATGCTCGCTACCTGCAGCCAGAGGATTTCGAAGCAAAGTTCGATCTGGCAACGATTGATGTGGCCTTTATCTCGGCGACAAAGATTCTTCCCGCCGTTGTACCCCTGCTGGCTAAAGCGGGAAAGATCGTGACCTTAATCAAACCACAGTTCGAGGTTGGCAAAGGCGAAGTCGGAAAGGGTGGCATCGTCAAAGATCCCTCGCAGCATGAGCGCGTCGTCGCCGAAGTGAATGCGGCTGCTGAAGCTTTGGGTCTACGTGTTGAGGGAGTAATCGAATCTCCGATTCATGGAGCCGACGGCAACCTCGAGTTCTTGGCGTTATATCGGTTTGAGTGACTGCGAATCTTTCTCTGTGCAATCTCTGTGGCCTCTGTGTCTCTGTGGTGAGGGGTTTATGAGGGTTGATTTTTACCGCGGAGACACAGTGGGCCAGAGATGGGACAGAGAGAATGTGATTGATATCGAACCCCGTTGACACTAAGATCGGCGCACGGATATCATCCGCGCGTTCCCTTGGCAACAGCAAACCAATGCAGCGAGCTTCCATCAAACGCATCGGCGTCGTCGTCAAGCCGCATCAGCCCGATGCGCTGGAGAACCTGTGCCGGCTGACAGAGTGGTTGGCGGAAAGAGAAATCCAACTGGTTGGACTTGCCGAAATCGCCCACGAACAGATTAAGCAAAAAACGGGCTGTGCCGTGGAAGTAGTTACCGACACCGAGCTTGCGCAATCAGTGGATTTGATTCTGGTACTGGGTGGCGACGGCACAATGATCGCGACCGCGCGCATGATCGGAAACAAGGAAGTGCCGGTCATTGGGGTTAATTACGGCGGTTTGGGCTATCTCGCCGAGTTCCCGATCGAGGAATTATTTTCCGCCCTGGAAGCGATTCTTTCAGGTCAATATAAAGTTCAAAAGCGCGAGATGCTGGCGGTTGAACTGTGGCGCGGTGAAGAACTGATCACCCGCAACCGGGTACTCAATGATGTGGTGGTGAACAAGTCTGCCCTGGCGCGCATCATCGAAATAGAAGCGTATCTGGACTCGCAGTTTGTGAATCTGTTTCGGGCCGACGGCTTAATCGTCGCGACGCCCACGGGCTCGACTGCCTATAACCTTTCTGCCGGCGGTCCAGTCATCTATCCTTCGATGAACGCGGTGGTAATCACGCCGATCTGTCCCTTTACTTTATCCAACCGGCCCATCGTGGTGCCGTATGGTTCGACGATCGAAGTGCGGCTGATGACCGATAAGGAAGAGGTGGCGTTGACGCTGGATGGTCAAGTGGGTTTCCCTCTGCAGGTCAACGATCGAATCGTGATCAGTAAAAGCAACACCACGTTCAATCTGGTTCAGCCACCCAACCGAAATTATTTCGATGTGCTGCGCGACAAACTTAAGTGGGGGAGATAGAGATCAAACTGATTCGTTTAGAGGCGGGCTACTGCCCGCCTGAACATTCGCGATTGATAGCCGGGGGATAGCCCGCCCCTAAACCGCATCGATTGATACCGCAGTTTAGCCCGCTAAACCGAAAAATAATGGTTAAAGCAAAACAGGCAAAGACAATTACGCGCCCCTGGTACGTGCCTTCACTGACCAGTCAGATTCTGATCGGCCTGGTGCTTGGCGGCCTGATCGGATATCTCGGCCGGAAGTGGGGATACAACTGGGGCAATAACATTTATTTCCTGCGCGACATCTTTCTCAATTTGATCAAGTCGATAATCGCGCCTCTGATCTTCGCGACCCTCGTAGTCGGTATTGCCGGTGGCGGAGATCTAAAACAAGTCGGCCGGCTGGGCGCCAAGGCCCTCCTGTATTTCGAGATCGTAACCACGATTGCCTTGTTCATCGGCCTCGGCGTAGTGAATCTGATCAAGCCCGGCGCGGGCGTCGCCCTGGTGGGCGGCGGAGACATCTCCGCGCTGGTCAAGACCCAGCCACAGGGCTTCCGCGATCTGCTGGTGCACATCTTTCCTTCGAGCGTGATCGATTCGATGGTCCGTGGAGACGTGCTGCAGATCGTGGCTTTCACGGTGCTGTTCGCCATGGCAGTCTCGGCGATGGGCTCAAAGGCCGCTCCGATTTTGCGTGGCTGTGAAGCCCTCTCACAAGTGATGTTTAAGTTCACGAATTACGTGATGATGTTCGCGCCGATTGGCGTAGGCGCGGCTATGGCCCACACGATCGCGACCAATGGACTTGGCGTGCTCAAAAACCTGGGGCTCCTGATCGGCTCCCTTTATCTGGCCCTGGTCATTCTCGTGGTGTTCGTTTTCGGCGCGGCGATGATTATTGCGCGCGTGCCGATAAGACAATTTCTCAAGGCGGTGCGCGAGCCGTTTACGATCGCGTTCGCGACTACCAGCAGCGAGTCTGCTCTGCCCAAGGCAATGGAAAATATGGAGCGGCTCGGCGTGCCGCGCCGCATCGTCGGGTTCGTTATGCCGACCGGCTACAGTTTCAATCTGGACGGCACGACGCTTTATCTGGCGATGGCTTCGGTCTTTGTGGCGCAGGCAGCTGAGCCGGTGATCGGGCACATGAGCTTCGGCCGCCAGATCGTGATGATGCTTACCCTGATGATCACGTCCAAAGGTGTCGCCGGGGTGCCGCGCGCGGCGCTCGTGATTCTGCTGGCAACGCTCAACAGCTTTATGCCTGGCGGTCTGGGCGCCATCGGGGTCGCGGTGATTTTCGGAGTTGATGAATTAATGGACATGGGCCGAACTTCCGTGAATGTTTTGGGAAACTGTCTGGCTACTGTGGTGGTTGCGCGCTGGGAAGGCGAGTTTGACGACGACAAAGCGCGGGTGTTTGGCACGGCGGAAGAAGTGCGAAGAGAATTGGCTTCCGGAGACCTGGCTTTCGCTGAAGCGGCTGCTGAAGGTGATTAGATTAGGTGGTCTTCGTTGCGACTTCGCCTGGCATGAACTAATCTCGCGCAAAGCGCAAAGGCGCAAAGGAATTGCGGTTCCAAGCAGGAAATTTTTAGTCAATGCTTTTTCCAATTGCAGATGAAAACTCTGATCGACGGTCCACTCCGTGGGTCAACTATGCGCTCATCCTGATCAATATTTTCGTGTTCGTGTTTTTGCAGGGACTGGGGTCGAACGACAAGTTCACTTACGCGTTTTCGACCGTGCCCGCGGAAATCATTACTGGCCGCGATATCGTCACGCCCGATAGGATCGTGGTCGAGCCCGTCACTGGTCAGCGCATGGCCATCCCGGGTTTGCAGCCCACAGTGATTCCGGTCTGGCTGACGCTGATCACGTCGATGTTTATGCACGGGGGGATCGCGCACATTTTCGGCAACATGCTTTTCCTCTGGATCTTTGGCGACAATATCGAAGATCGGGTGGGCCACCTGAGGTATCTCATCTTTTATCTCGTCTGCGGATTGTTGGCGGGGTTGGCGCACGTCTTCAGCACGGCGCTCTTTGCCGGCAATAACCTTAGTGGCATGCTGGTCCCAAGCCTCGGTGCTTCGGGCGCGATCTCCGGAGTGCTTGGCGCCTATATTCTGTTGTTTCCAACCAAACGAGTGACTGTGCTGCTGTCCTGGTTCGTCACCCAGGTGCCGGCCTTTGTTGCGATTGGACTGTGGTTTGTGTTCCAGTTAATCAGTGGCTTGGGCATGCTTGGGAGCGGTTCGCAGCAGGGCGGTGTCGCCTACGCCGCCCACATCGGCGGTTTCATCGCGGGCCTGGCCTTGATTAAGATATTCGAAATCGGGCGGCCACGCGGAGACCAAGACACACCGGGCGGCAATTAGGATGGAGTTTCAGAAAGCGGGCGAAGATTTTAGCGGCGGGCTGCTGCACGTCAACCGCAAGCGAACCAAAAAGGCGGGCGGTAACCCGTCTCCAAACGATCGAATTATCCCGACACAAGCGAACCCACGGTCTTGAGAAGATGGCAACTCAACTAGCACCATCAAACCAACAGGGACTGGACATCCAATCAACGCCGCGCGCGGAGATGGATCTCTTTCCGCTCGACACGTTCGCCTACGAGTTTCCCGGGCGCGAAATCAAGATCAAGTTCGACATCCCGGAGTTCACCTGCATCTGTCCCTTCTCGGATTTTCCTGACTTTGCCACGATCCGTCTGACCTACTCGCCGCACGAGCATTGCATCGAGTTGAAGAGTCTTAAGCTCTACATCAATTCGTTTCGCGAGGTGAAAGTTTTTCACGAGCACGTCATCAACCTGATGCTCGAAGACTTTGTGAAGGCTTGTGATCCTCTCAGCGTCGAGATCGAGGGCGACTTCAACGTGCGCGGAAATATCAAAACCACAGTCAGCGCGAGTTACCGGAGGTAAACAGATGACCTTTGCCATCACCACCGGTCTAATCGTTTTCATTGTCGTCGCAGTGTTCCTGTTTCTGGCCCGGCGCGTTTTTCGTTTGGCGATGAAGCTGGCAATCGTTGCGGTACTGGTCGTGTCCCTGGTCACGATCGCCTCGCTTGGTTGGTGGCGAGGTTGGTTTGGTTCATCGGGTGATGCTAATCGGCGACAGCGGCCTACACCGCAGTCGACTCAGCGCCCCAATGCGAATCGACGCCCCGCGCGTTGATCGCAGGGTGCCAATTTCTCGGGCGTACTCTGAAGACCTTTAATCAAGGTAGGGCCGGCTTTGTCTTTCATGCCTCGTGCGCCTTTCAAACTTTTGTGTCAGAGTTAAGTTATGGATATTGAGATCGAGCGGTGGAATGGAAGTTTGACTCTGGACGCCGAAGAATTGAAAACCCGTTTGACGAGCGAGGGCTACAGCGTCCGCCAATGGCGCGACGCAGCGGGAACAAAGTACGGCCCGCATGCTCACGAAGAAGATCAAACACACTGGATTTTGAGCGGCGAACTGGAGCTGCGAGTAGGTTATGAAGTTTACACCCTCCGCCCGGGTGATAGGGATTTTCTTCCCGCCAATACAATCCACTCGGCCACAGTTCCCGGCGACCAAGCCGTGACTTATCTCATCGGGATGAAGCACTGAAATAATAGAAAAGACAGAAGCCCCAACAGGACCGTTAGGCGCAAACGGCGCTTGATGCTTCGCTTCGCGCTCCCGAGACACTGTAGTCCAATTGAATCTACGATTTTCAGTTTCGGGTGACTTCGTGGATCGATTCATTGGTTGGTCAAAGGCCGATCCACGAAATCACACGAAAAAGGCAACTCGCTTCGATGAGTTTCCTTGGATTGTGCTTTTTGCGCCTTTTTGTGGCTAAATCAATCATTCATGAATTATCAGGTTATTACCAGCGCGGCTGAACTGCGGCTCGCGATTGAACAGCTTTCGCAAAAACACGCCATCGGTCTCGACACTGAGACCACGGAACTCGATCCATACCTCGGCCGTTTGCGCCTGATTCAGCTGGCAGCGCCGGATGCGGTCTACATAATTGATCTGAACCGGTTCGCGGATAGCGATTTGAACCAGGGCGACGCGTTCGCGCCCCTGCGGCAACTGTTGACTTCGCCGCGGCCAATCAAGATCGCTCATAACGCGAAGTTCGATGCTAAGTTTCTCAAGTACAACCTCGGTGTAGACGTCTTGGGTCTGTTCGATACTCTGCTTGCCAGCCAGATGGTTTCCGCCGGCGATATCGAAGATCGTCACAGCCTGGCTGCCATTACTGAGCGCTATCTCAACGAGCATGTTGATAAGAGTGAACGACTCAGCAATTGGGAATTCGAGCTTTCGGAAGCACAGCTGGAGTACGCCGCGCGGGATGCCGCGGTGCTGCTGCCTTTGCGGGACAAGTTGATCGAACGGATCAAATCGCTCGATTTGATCCAGTGCGCGCAGCTTGAGTTTGAGTGTGTAATGCCCGTTGTCGATATTGAACTCAACGGCTTTTACATGGACAAGCATCGCTGGCTGGAGCAACTCGCGGTCGTGGAAAGAACGCGAGGAGAAACTGCAAACGAGCTTCAGGAGATGCTGGGCGAAGGCGTGGCGCAGGCATCTTTGTTTGGCCCGCCCCGGGCGAACATTAATCTGGATTCGCAGCAGCAGGTGACTGAATCGTTGACTCGTTTAGGTATTCCGCTGCCTGACTCGACTCGGAACTGGAAGTTGCAGCCTTTGGCGGCCGAATATCCGGTGGTAGCCAAGCTGCTCGAATACCGCACGATGCAGAAAGCTTTGACCAGCTATGGCCAGAACATGGTTGAGCTCATCAATCCAAAGACGGGCCGGCTGCATGCGGACTTTCGCCAGATTGGCGCCCCAACCGGGCGCTTTGCCTGCACCAATCCAAATATTCAACAGGTGCCGCACGCAGTAGAGTATCGCCGGTGCTTTACCGGTCATCCCGCCGGACGGTGGCTGGTGATCGCCGACTATTCGCAAATCGAGTTGCGCATCCTGGCAGAGTTCTCGGGCGATCAGGCGTTCGTCGACGCGTTTCGATCGGGCGCTGATCTGCATCGCGTTACGGCCGCGCAGGTCTTCGGGGTTGAGCAGGATCAGGTAACTCAGGATCAGAGATCGTTTGCGAAGGGTTTGAACTTCGGGGTGGTCTACGGCATCGGTGCGCAACGCTTCGCGATGATGACGGGCCTGAGCGTAACCGAAGCCGAAAATGTTTTGAAACGTTACTTTGCGACATATCGCAGGCTGGACAGCTATCTGCGTGAATCCGCCACTCGAGCCGTGAACGAGAAGGAGGCGCGCACCGCGTCCGGCCGGCTGGTGAAATTCAATTTTGACCCGGCCGATCGGCAGCAGGTTTCGATGACGCAGCGCAACGGCAAGAATGCGCCCATCCAGGGCACCAGTGCAGACATTCTGAAGCGCGCGTTGCGGCTATTGAACGATGATCTGCACGGTACTTCGGCGCGGATTGTGAACATCATTCACGATGAGATCGTTGTAGAGGTAGATGAGGCTGAAGCCGAAGGCGTAGCGAAGAAGGTTGAACGCGCCATGTGCTCTGCCGGTGAAGAATATGTCCAGAGCGTGCCCGTGAAAGTTGAATTTCACATTTCAACCGAGTGGTCCAAGTAGAATCGTGGCACGGGCGTCCCGCCCTTGATTCGGCTTAGCTCACCCAAATCACGCGCCAGATGAGCATGCCACACAAGCAATGCTGATCGATTCATTCGCACCGAACGCCGATGAGTTCGAACTACACCGCATCCAGATCGATGCGTCGCCTGAGGTTGTGCGCCGGGCTCTTTGGACTACCGATCTGGGCGGATCATTAATCATAAAAGCGCTCATGGGACTTCGGGGTCTTCCCGAGTTCATTCTGCACGGCGGCCGACGACCGCCAACCGATGTCCATGTCACTTTAAAGGCTCTGATCAAAGGAGGATTCGGTCTCCTGGCCAACGAGTTGGATGAGATTGTGCTTGGCGTGAATGGCAGGTTCTGGCGCCCGACTGGCAATCTCCTTCCGTTCGATCGCGCCGACTTTGACGAACCAATACCGGCTGGGCAGGCGCGCGGAGTTTGGAACTTCAGCATTAAACCGAGCGGTTCGGGCACGATCCTGGCAACGGAAACCCGCGTAACCTGCGGTGATCCTAACAGCCTTAAAAAATTTCGCCGCTATTGGTTGGTTGTCAGACCTTTCAGTGGGCTGATCCGTCTGGTAATGCTGAGAGCTGTGAAGCGGGAAGCGGAACGCCGAGCGTAAGGGAAAGTCTGGGGCTCCCGAGGCGTTATGTAGCGGATCCGAAGAAGACTAATCTTTTTCCAGCTTCAGGTCATATAATGCGCTCGCCCGGGCGACTAATACTCTGAACACGGACCGAAAGCCGTGGGAATAGACCGAACCACAAGAATGGACATCGCGGAGCTTAAGGCTGAACTTGAGACGCTCCACAGCGCTAGTTTCGGCTGGGCCATGAGCTGTTGCCGCCGCGACCCGGCAGAAGCCGAAGAAGTTTTGCAGACGGTCTATTTAAAGATCCTTGAAGGCAAAGCGTGTTTTCGTGGCGAGGCTACTTTGAAGACCTGGTTGTTTGCGGTGATTCGCAAGACTGCGATTAGCGAGCATCGCAAGAACATTCTGCGCCGGCTCAGATGGTCAGACGGTATCGAGCAGGACACTCTGGTTTCTCCGCTGGAACCGCCTGGGGTGGCTTTTGAAAAGTCGGAAGTGCAGGCGCTCTTTCAAAATGCTTTGAAGACTTTGCCGCGCCGCCAAAGCGAGGCACTGCATCTGGTTTTTTATCAGGACCTGAGCCTGAGCGAGGCAGCCGTGGTGATGGGGGTGTCAATCGGGAGCGCCCGGCAGCATTACGAACGTGGCAAGAAACGCGTGCGAGAATTTTTGGGACAAACGGAAAGTGCTTATGGAATTGGTTGGAGAGGAAAAGAGAATCCAGGCGCTGTTTAGCGAAGTAAGGCTCGCGGATGAACAGACCACGCCGAGTTTTGCTGGCGTGTGGAACCGCGCCCAGGCAAAGACCTATCGGCCGCGTAAGCCATTCAACCTGGCATTCGTTGCGGCCACGGCCCTGCTGGTCTGCGCGCTGGTTTCGCTCGCCTGGTGGTCGACGCGCTCGGAAAGGAATCCTGAAGTGCTGGCGATTGCACCGGCGGGCCCGGTCGTGACTCCGGCGAGTGTGCCGGTCGATTTGGTGAAGATAAAGTCGCCTGGGATCCTCGACCGCCCGGCCATCATTAAGCATAAAGCGCCCGTGATTAAGTTGAATACCTTGCGCGAGGCTTCGCTGATAGCGGCCAACAGAAAAGCTGCGCGAGAGGCAGAAGCAATCGCGAGTTGGAAATCGCCAACGGCCACGCTGCTCGATTCGACGAGTGATGGCTTGCTGAAGTCACTGCCGCAGATGAATCAAACGGTTAATGAGATGAAATCATTTTTGCCCAGCCAACCGAAATAGTTGGCACTCAATTAAGGAGAAGGTTAATGAAGAAGAGAATCGGATTGTTAGTCGCCATAGTCGCCGCCACTGTCTTGAGTGTGGGTCTGGTGTCGGCGCAGAAGCCGGAACCACAGCAGGGACCCCCACGGCCCGAAGCTCAGGGACCGCCGCATCCTCCGATGGATCCGCTCGGAGATGTGATGTTCCCGCCGGACATGGTGATGCAGCATCAGCGCGAACTGGGCTTGACTGATGAGCAAAAGACCTACATGCGCGGCGAAATCAATCGCACCACGACGCGCTTTAACGAACTCCAGTGGCAGTTGCAGGACGCGACGGAGGCGCTGCACGAGACGATGAAGGCGAGTTCTGTTAATGAGCAACTGGCGTTGTCGCAACTCGACAAGATTCTCGACGGCGAGCGCGAGATCAAACACGCCCATATGGAATTGGCAATCCGGATCAAGAACAAGCTGACACCGGACCAACAGGCAAAGCTGCAATCGATGAAAAAGGAAAAGGGTCCAGGTCAGGGTCCGGGTGGACCAGGTGGCCCAGGTGGCCCAGGCCGTCCCGGCGGACGTGGACCCGGTGGCCCGGGTGGGCCCGGACCAGGCGGGCCGGGACCGGGACAGAGGCCGCCCGACGGTCTTTAGACCAGTCAGCGTTGTTTTCAAAAAGGCAGGCTCGAGCTAAGGCGCTCGGGCCTGCTTTTTTGCAGCTCTTGAGTGATTGCAGTTTGATGCGAACGGGCAGAGAGACCAAGCCCCGCCCTGATAGCGCGAGTTGGGCTCGCTTACAGCGAACGCCTCCTCCAGATGAAATATACGGGGATGCCGGTCAGCACCAGCAGATAGCCGATGCCCGAAGTCGCCGGCGTCAGGTAAGCAAGGTCAATCACCAGCAGCGATGCGATGGCGATATAGATCCAAGGAACCAGGGGATAGCCGAAGGTGCGGTAAGGCCGCTCCATTTCTGGTGCTTTGCGACGCATCACGATCACTGCTCCCACCATCAAGGCATAAAAAACCAGATCAGCCGAGATCACGTAATCGAGCAACTGACCGTAGACATTGCCGTACTTGAACTCGCCAGGCTTTGCCCCGGCAGTAACCGTCCTTGGCAAAGTGAGCAGCGATGCCCAGATGCCCTGGGCTACGAGAGCGACGACGGGCACGTGTCGCGCACTGAGCGTGCCGGCCCGTTTGAAGAAGAGACCGTCGCGGGCCATCGCGTAGTAGATTCTTGCACCAGCCAGAATCAAACCGTTGTTGCATCCGAAGGTCGAAATCATGATGGCAATCGCGATCAGGATCATGCCGGGCTGACCCAGGGCGGTTTTCATGGTTTCCGTCGCAACCGTGTTCGGAGGTTTCTGCAGACTGGGAAAGGCGTTGAGCGGCAGGGTAACCACGTATGCGACATTCGCCAGCAGGTACAACGCAACAACGGCGCCGCAACCGGTCAAGAGTGCCAAAGGTAAGTTGCGACCGGGATCGCGAACCTCGCTGCCGGTAAAGGTGACGTTGTTCCAAGCTGATTGAGCAAACAAAGGACCGACCATCGCCAGACCCAGCAGCATCACCAGCCACAATCCGTTTGTGGTTGCCAGTCCGGGCTGCACCGCAGCCGGGTTCCAGCCGGCATTGGTCCAGGGGTTCCACCACGAAGAGGTTTGCGCCGCGCCGCCGCTGTTCCAGCCCAGCAGCAGACCGATCACGATCAACCCAAGGAGCGCGGCCGTCTTGGTAAAGGTGAAAGTGTTCTGGATCAGCTTGCCTGTTTTTAATCCGCGCGTGTTGCTGAAGGTAAGCACCAGTATGAGGACGATGGCGACAAATTGCTGGGTCGAGAGACTGATGGCGTAACTGCCGAGGTGGATAGGACGCACGAGGTAAACGTTCTCTGAGACGCGGTTGGTGAGCACGCCCATGAAGTTGGCGAAGGCGACGGCGACTGCTGCAATTGTGCCCGTCTGGACTACGAATAAAAGTGACCAGCCGAAAAGGAAACCGGTTGCGGGGCCATAGGCTTCGCGCAGAAAGACGTATTGTCCGCCGGCCCGGGGCATCATCGCCGCCAATTCGGCGCAACAAAGCGCGCCTGTGATCGTTAGCACGCCCGCGATGGCCCAGGCGGCCAGCAACCAGCCGGGTGCTCCGACCAGGGCCGCAGACTTTGCCGAGACGATGAAAATGCCCGATCCGATCATCGACCCGATCACTATCATCGTGGCATCCAGGCGGCTAAGACCTCGGACCAGGTGTAAAGGTTCAGCGGATGTCGATCTGTTGGAGTTCATAAAGATGAGCCCTCGGGGATTGAAGTCAGTACGACCTGCGTGAGCGGGTGGGCCCGGGCTTCAAGCGGCACGTCGAGTGTTTGACCCAACCGCTCACGCATCTGCTGTAGACGGGCGGACGATATGACAACCAACTTCAAAGATCAATAGTTCGTTACCGAAACTGGGAGCGGTACCGACCGGGACCAGGAGTCATAGTGGTATGTTGATTAAACTCGATGGCCGCTTGAGCGCTGGTCCCGCTCGGTACCGCTCGCGGTTTCGTACCAACTATGGCTGCGATTTCAGCGCTTTCGGATCACAGATATGGTGTGTTCACCCATGGAGATGATCTGAGCTTTTTCATTTCGCGTCTTCGAACGCTGGACAACTTTGCGCAACTAACTCGCGTGACGAGCGTGTTGGCAACCTCGGACCGGCTGACGCGTTCTAACCAATCCCGTCGACTGATCACCGCGTGATATACTCCGATTCGCATTATGGCTGAGTTTATTTGTCGCTTAGGAACGCCGGCAGGCGAGATCGTTACACGGACCGTCGAAGCGATGGCCGTGCACGAAGCGCGCGCGCGACTCGAGCGCGAGGGTTTCAAGGTCTTTGCCATCACACCGCCAAAGGTCGAGGGCATTTCCTCGTTCACTAAGACAGGCAATGCTGGTCGAGCCCGCGTCAAGGCCAACGACTTCCTGCTTTTCAATCAGCAACTAGCCGCTTTGCTGCGCGCGGGCATACCGATTCTGCAGGCGATCACCATGTTGCGCAGGCGTGCCACTGCCGTCCGACTGCGCACGGTGCTGGAGGAGGTCGAAACTGCGATTCGCGGTGGCGCCGCGTTGTCGCAGGCTTTCGCCGCGCAGGGCGCGATCTTCCCACGCATCTATACGGCCTCGATCCTGGCGGGCGAGCGTTCAGGCGCTCTTGATGAAGTGCTTTCGCGATACGTGAATTACATGCGGCGCTCAGTTGGCTTGCGCCGGAAGATCCGAGGCGCCCTTGCCTATCCGGCATTCCTCCTTTTGGCTTGTCTCGGCATGGTGATCTTTCTGACGTCGTTTGTGGTGCCGCGAATGTCCGATCTGTTCGCCGGCTTTGGCAACGATTTACCGACCGTGACCCAAATCGTTTTGGGACTCTCAAATTGGATCACAGGTAATGCCTTCTGGTTTGGACCGCTCGTGATCGTCGGTGCGATCGCCGCTTTCATTTGGTCTCGTACACCGGCAGGCCGCCTGATGATTGATGCGACTTTGGTGAGGCTGCCGCTGGCGGGGAAGCTGCTAACTCAGATGTCTACCGCGCAGGCGGCGCGATCTTTGGCAACGCTGCTGGCCGGTGGTATTCCCCTCGTCGAATCCTGGGAGATTGCCGCCGAGTCAATTACAAACCTTGAACTGCGACGGCGCAGCTCGGCGATCCTGCCTTTGATTAACGAAGGCCGATCGTTTACTGAAAGTCTCGAGACGGCGAATTGGATGCCCGCATTGGCTCTCGACATGATCGGGATCGGCGAGCGCTCAGGCAGTTTGCGCGAGATGCTTGATGAGGTCGCCACTTTCTACGACGCTGAATCAGAGGTGCGTTTAGAGCAGTTGACGACCACGCTCGAGCCTGCGATTCTGGTGGTGATGGGTGGTGTGGTGGTGGTGATTCTCCTGGCCATCTACCTCCCGATCATCCAATCGATCTCACATGGTCCAATGCAGAACCGTTGAGGGCGTAGCGCAGTTGTTAACCTGCGCTCTTGAAGACTGTGACAGTGGGCAACCGGCACTACATAAAATGCAAGTTAAGCACTTGCGCCACACGATGAAGCAGATCACCGAAGAAAAAGTCGATTCGTTGGCAGAGTTTTCCGCGGCGGGTGATCCACCCGAAATTCGCCAGGCCAAAGACCTGGCGAGTCGTTACCGTCTGCCGTTCGTTAATTTGTTGCCGGCCGAAGGCGAATCGCCAATCGACTATTCCTTACTCAGCGAACTCCCGGTTGATTTGATGGTGCGGCATCAGTTTGTGCCACTGCGTCGCGAGAACGGAAAACTTCATATTGCAATGGCTGATCCGACCGACCTGGATCTGCTGGATGATTTATCAGGGGCGCTGCGCATGCGACTGGTGCCGCACGTGGCCACTGCTGGGGCGATCGATGTGGTGCTGCGCAAAGGCGACGCCACCCAGCGCGTCTTGCAGGAGGCCGCCTCGGGTTTTCGTATCTCGCTGGTCCGCGAAACGGAAGCAGGCGAGGAAGTCCTGGACTTGGATCGGTTGGCGACCGACAGCGAGATGTCGCCGATCATCAAACTGGTCGACACCATCATCTACAACGCGATGGAATCGCGGGCCTCGGATATTCACATCGAAACCCGCGACACGGAAGTGCAGGTCAAGTACCGAATCGACGGCGCCCTATATCAAAAAGTCGATCCGATCGATCTGGCTTATCACCAGACCTTAATCTCGCGCATCAAGGTCATGTCGGAACTCGACATTGCCGAACGTCGCGTGCCGCAGGACGGCCGCTTTCGGGTCCGCTACAAAGGGCGCAATGTTGATTTCCGCGTCTCGATCATGCCGACCGTGCACGGCGAAGACGCCGTCATACGTATTCTCGACAAAGAACAGATCAACGAAGAGTTTAAGAATCTCGATCTTAATGTGGTCGGCTTTGATCCCGACGACCTGCGAAAGTTTCGCCGTTATATCGCTGAGCCATACGGCATGGTCCTGGTGACCGGTCCGACCGGTTCGGGTAAGACGACTACCCTGTACGCGGCGCTCAACGAGATCCGCAACGAAGAAGACAAGATAATCACCATCGAAGATCCGGTCGAGTACCAGCTGCACGGCATTACTCAGATTCCGGTTAACGAGAAGAAGGGTCTGACGTTCGCGCGCGGTTTGCGCTCAATCCTGCGTCACGATCCGGACAAGATCATGGTCGGTGAAATTCGCGACGAAGAGACCGCCCAGATCGCGATCCAATCCGCACTGACCGGTCACCTCGTCTTCACCACGGTGCACGCGAACAATGTCATCGACGTGATCGGCCGCTTTCTTAATATGGGTGTTGAGCCCTACAACTTTGTTTCGTCTTTGAATTGTGTGCTGGCCCAGCGTCTGGTGCGAATCCTTTGTCCCGTATGCCGCCGGCCATTTCGCCCAACAGATACGGAATTGCTCGAGTCCGGTCTGCGACCTGAAGAGCACACGACCACGGTCTTCTATGGAATCGTGGGATGTGACGCCTGTAATCACACGGGCTATCGTGGTCGTACCGCGATTCATGAGTTGTTGGATCTGAGCGACAACATCCGCGAAATGATCGTCGAACGCCGACCAGGGTCGGAAGTTCGCCGGGCCGCCGAGGCCGAGGGCCTGACTTCTTTGCGCGAATCAGCATTGAAAAAAGTCTTCTCGGGCGTGTCGACGCTGCATGAAATAAACCGCGTCACTTTTGTCGAGGAAATTAATTTGACCGCCCGGCGTTAGATCGCGGCATAGTTCGTTTGTTTAGAGGATCTACGAGATTCAGGACTTGGACATGGTTTGTACCTTCAGTTTCGTGTGATCTGGCGGACCGTTCCTGCCGGAACCGGAACAACCATCAAGTGACGTTAAGACACTAACCCGACGCAGCCAATGTTAGGTTGAGTGGGCCATCTTCAGTCTCCTGCCCCCTTAAAATAGGCCCGCTTTTCTGTTAGACTGCTTGAGTTTTTGGCATTGCGGAACTCGTCCCTGCTATCCGCGTGTAATGAGCACAAAGCCCGAATTTTAGGGCCAATTTCATTGTTGTTAGTTCCCAAAGGGTTAATTATGAAATCACTAAACCGTTGGCATTCGATTGTTGCGCTAGTCATCGTCACCTGCATGCTGGTTGTGCCGGTCAGCGCTTTTGGAAAAAAAGGCAAAGACAACTTCAATCGCGGGATGAAGTACGAACAAGCGCAACAGTGGGAGAAGGCAGCGCAGGAGTTTACCCTCGCCCTCGCCGCGGATCCCTCGAACGTGGACTATCAACTCCATTATCGCCGGGCCATCTTCAACGCCTCACAGACGTTCATGCAGCAGGGGCGCTCATTGGCTGAAGCGCGGGATTATGTTGGAGCTTATAACGCGTTTCGCCTGGCCTTTGGTTACGATCCGGTGAACCAGCTGGCGGTGTCCGAGATGGAACGAATGGTGCGGTTACAGGAAGTTAAGGAAGGAAAGCCGCGGACCTCAGCTGGCGATAGCAAAACAAATTCTGACGGAACGGGCACGCCGGGCACGACTTCGAATGCTCGGTCTCAGGAAACCCTGGCGCCCTCGAGGACTGAACAGGTCCGGGTGGTCACCTGGAACGGCGACCTGAGACAATTTATTCGCAAGATGGCCGACGAACTAAACCTCAACGTGATTTTCGATCGGCAGACATTTGCTCAGCCGCGAAATATAGATGTCAGCCTGCGGGACGTGACCACTGGTAAAGCGCTGGATTACATTTTTCTGCAGGAGAACCTGTTCTTCCAAAAGCTTGATCGTCGCACGATTCTGGTTGCCGACCAGGCCCGGCGTCAGCAGTACCAGCAACTGGTGGTGCGCACTTTCTATATTTCAAATTCAGATCCCGACAAGGCGAAGCTGCTGATCAGCCAGGCCCTGCCCGCGTCCGTGGGCCGGCCCCAGTCGATCGTGGTTTCTGACAAAGACACGAACAGTTTGACCGTGCGCGATACGGCTGAAAACGTAAAGCTGATCGGCGATCTCCTGGAAAGCATCGACAAGGACCGCGCCGAAGTCGTGATGGACGTGAACATCTACGAAGTCTCGCGTTCGGACCTGATGCAATTTGGCAATCAACTTGGCGACGAGACCAGCTTGTTGTCGCTGGGTGGTGTACGCTCAATGGGAAGCCCGCTCGGCCAACTCGCTAGAGTAGTCACCGGCGCCGGCACGGCCGCTACCTCCCTGCCTGTTTCTTTCGGGGCAGCATTGATTATGCCTGCCTCGGCCATCCAGGCATTGCAAACCCGAAATCGCACAAGGTTGCTGGCGTCCACTCAGATCCATGCCTTCAATAATGAGGAGTCCACCGCCCGGATTGGCCAGCGCGTGCCGGTGCAAACCGCTCAGGCGTATCCGTTCGGGGTTCAGACCGGGAATCAGACCCCATCCACCGGCGGAACTAATTTTCCGACCGGAGGTTTTCCTGTCATCAACTATGAGCCGACGGGTCTAACCCTGAACTTTACGCCGCAGGTGTTTCCCAATCTCGACGTGCAGGTCAAGATGAAGATTGAATCAAAGGATGTCAGCGGAGCCAGTACGCTAACGCCGACCTTCACCGAGCGCACCATCACCGGCACGGCGCGCATTCAGAACAACCGCACCATGATGTTGGCAAGTGTTTCGCAGGACGTAGAATCGAACGGACGAAAGGGACTGCCGATTCTGAGCGGACTGCCTATTCTCGGCAGGTTGTTTTCTTCGCCGACCAGGGACAACCGGCAGGTCGACATCGTCATTGCCGTCACGCCACGAGTGTTACGGGCCCCAGCGGTGACGCCCCGCGATGAAGAGATGCGACCCAGCGGAACTTTGACGTCGCCCACGACCGGATCACTCGAGGCGATGATGCGCGAAACGGAACGCGAAGAGCGGTTTGAAGCTCAGCGCAGAATTCCTCGGGACGTCACCATTCAGGTTGCAGATGCTTCCGTTGCGTACGAACCGGCGCCGCTCACCGCTGCTCAGACTGGGGCGAATTCAGGCAACACCGCGGCCCAGGTCATGCCGGTCTCGCAAACCGGTAATACCGCGCCGTCAAAAGCTGTGGCCCTGAGTACCCCGGCGAAACAGGATGTGGTTTCCGGCACTACGGATGCGGCGATGCCGCAACCAAAATCTCTGGCCGGCGTCGCTGCCACTGAACCGCCCGCGACGCAAAAGCTGGACGTTGCCGGCGCAGTCAAGAGCATCGTCTCGCCGACCACTGGGGTATCGGGAACCGCGGCCAGCAGTAAACAGGACGCAACCGTGACTTCGGTCCTCGAAGATCTTGCGCCGAAGAGTGAAAAGACCGGAGTACCTGCGAGGCTGACTGAATCTTTGGTTGAGTTGGGACTGGCGACCGGACAGGGCGACATGCGTGTTGGTGAGAAGCGCCAGCTCGCCCTGTCGGTCAAGACCGGCGCACCCGTGGGTCTCGCAGTGTTGACTCTGCGTTTCGATCCGAAGGTGATCAAAGTCAATTCAGTTACGGCGGGCGGCATCTTTGCGAACGCGAAAACGGCGCCGGCTTTGTCGCAGTCAATAGATCCGACCGGCATGCTGTTGGTTTCGATCGCGCCCGGAGCCGGCTCGCCCCTCGGTGGCGAAGGCGTTCTGCTCAACATTGAGTTTGAAGCGATCGCCGGTGGCGACAGTCTGCTGGCCTTTGACCTGGCAAACGTGCACCTGGTGGCCAGCGATGGCCGCAATCTGCTGCTGCAGGTTGAACCGGTTAGATTACGGGTGAAGTAGTGAACCAGCAGTCAGCAGTCAGCAGTAAGCAGTCAGCCGGCGGGCGGGCGTTTCACCGTGTGCTGCCTTCGGCCTGCTGCCGACGGCCTGATGATGCCCGAGGCTTCTCCCTGATCGAGTTGGTGATCACGATCACGGTGCTCGCCATTCTGACTCTGGGTACAGTTCCACTCGCACAGGTAGCGGTCAAGCGACAGAAAGAAGCGGAACTGCACGAAGCCCTCCGCACCATGCGTGAGGCGATCGATCAGTTTCATCGAGAGGCTTTGGCGGGCGCGCAGTTGCAGGTGAATCAACAACAGACGCAGGGCCAGGGCCGCGGTCCGGGACAAGGTCAGGGACAAGGTCAGGGACAGGGACAAGTTCCGGGACAAGGCCCAGGCATTTTCAATGATCCCCGGGTGCGGGTCGGGATCACCGACCAGACAATCTTTACTTCCGAAAACATCGATCGCTATCCTCCTGATCTGGAAACCCTGATCAAAGGTGTGAGCGTCTTGCCACTGACGTCGAACGCTTTGAATCGGCGCGGGGCTCAGGGTGTAACCGCTTTGGAAGCAGCCTCTGAGGATTCCGCCGTTCCCAAGACTAAAGTTTATCTGCGCAAGATCCCGGTCGACCCAATGACCGGCAACGCCGAGTGGGATTTTCGCTCTGCTTACGATGCGGGAGATTCAACCTCCTGGGGCGGCGAAAACATTTTCGACGTGCGATCGAAATCAAAAGGCACGGCGCTGAACGGAGAGAAGTACAGTGATTGGTAAAGGCATTAAGCAGGAGGCAGTAAGCAGTAAGCAGCCGGGCGCGATTGCCGTGAGCAAGCGCGCCTTGCTCACTACTGCAGGTTTTACCCTGCTCGAACTAATGATCGTGATTTCGATCATCATCATTCTGGCGTCGATCGCTCTGCCGCAATATCAGAAGACAATCATGCACGCTCGCGAAACGGTCCTGCGCGACGATCTTTACAACTTTCGCAAGCTGCTCGACCAATATGCCGCGGATAAAGGCAAGCTGCCACAGTCGCTGGATGACCTGGTGACCGAGCACTACCTGCGCGAGGTCCCAAAGGATCCCATCACGGATACCAAAGACTGGAACGTGGTGACCGGCGAGGACCCTTATTCAACTGCAGGCAGCAGCGGCGTGATTGACGTCAAAAGCGCATCGCCCGATACTTCCACTGAAGGGACACCTTATAGTGAGTGGTAGTTGGTCAGTGGCCGGTTCTTAGTGGCAGTGCTTGTTATCCCCGCCGCTTACGACTGACGAACTGGACTGACCACCGAGCACTGACTACCGACCTCTGATTAGCGATGCCTGCAAATCCCCTCGATAGACTTCTGAAACCTCGGTTCCCAGCCTCTGCCGTCGGTATCGACAGCAGTCACGCTTCGGTGGTCCAGCTTGATCGCTCGCGCGCCGGCTTTCAGATCAAGCGAGCCGCCGAGATCAATCTGCCGCCCGGGTTAGTCACCTCCAGCTTTGATGAAAGCAACATCGAGGACCCGGCTGAATTAACCCGAGCTCTCTCCGATCTGCTTGCCGGCGCCGGTCTGCTGCGTCAGCGCAAGTGGTCGGTGACTTTGCCGGAAACTTCTATCCGCGCCGCGGTGCTGGCCCTCGAAGGCCCACCTGCTTCACGGCGAGAGCTGGAAGAAGTGCTCGAGTGGAAAATTGAACGCAGCTTTGGGGCTCCTTTGTCGGAACTGCGTGTGTCGCGCGAGCAGCTGGCGCCTGATGCTCAACGCCAGGCCCGTTATCTGATCACGGCGGTGCGGCTTTCGGTGTTGGCTGAGTACGAATCAGTCTTTGCCGCGCTGGGTTGGCAAGCTGGATTGATCCTGCCTCGTCACGCGGGTGAAGAACAATGGTTGCGCAATGGCCAGCCTGGTGATGGCTTGCTGCTGACGGCGCACGCGCAGGGCTTTACCGCAGTGTTGATGCGCAACAACCGTCCCATAACGTTGCGGGCAGTTTTTTGCGAAGGGGACGAGTGTGACGATGAACTGCATCGAGTATTGTTGTTCTACCGGGAACGATCAGCCTCCAATGGGCAGGGACAACAAGCCGCCGTCGACCGGTTGTTGGTGGTGGGCGATTGGCTGGACAAGCAGCGGGTCGTGGCGATTGCGCAAGAGACACTTGGGGTTAGCCTGAAGCCTTTGAATGCAGCGGATGTCGGACTGATTATTCCCGCCGGCGATTTGACCTTCGATACCATCGCCGCACCGGCGGGGTTGGCGCGGCTGGCCTGGTAACGGGAACAAAAGATCTATCCGCCTATTCACTTTGAAACATTAGTCTCGGGGGCAACGTAAAACCGAGGCAATTGCAGACATGAGTTCAGTTATTTCAGCAAAATCCGGCGTCCTGGCTGATGGCGAGCTGGTGCAGAGTGCACTCGCCGGTCGCGAGTCGTCGTTTGAAGAACTGGTGCGCCGCTACCAGCGGCCGATTGCCGCCTATGTGTATCGGATGGTCGGAGACTATGACTCGGCGCTTGATTTGACGCAGGAAGTCTTTATCAAAGTTTACAACTCGCTCGTCCGTTATCGTTCTGAGTTTAAGTTCTCAACCTGGATTTACCGGATTGCCCATAACGCGGCGATCGATCACTTGCGTCGTCACGCTGTCCGCGAGCAATCGCTGATTGTCGGTGTTGACGGCGAGCACAGAGAGATTTCGATCGAGAGTCGCCGCCTGACGCCGGAGCAGGAGAGTGAGAAAAAAGAGCAGCGTTCTGAAATTGAATCGGTGGTGCAGATGCTGCCGGCTGCATATCGCGAACTGATCGTGCTGCGACACTCGCAGGACTTGAGCTATGACGAGATCGCCGAAGTCACCGGGCTCCCCCTCGGCACAGTCAAGAACCGGTTGTTCCGCGCGCGTGAAGCCATGCGCGATCATTTACTGCAACGGGGTATCAGCCGGCCCTAACACGTTCGACAAACCTTAGTTTGTCGCCTCTAGTTTTCGAGACAAATTTAAGTTTGTCTTATTAGGATCGTATGAAGTCTCGACCCATTGAACATCAGGAATGCCCGCTCGAAGATGTAGCTGCCTATCTTGACGGCGAGCTGAATGGTGTGGCACTGGAGACTTTCGAGGCTCATCTGACAACCTGTGCGCATTGTGCTGCCGAACTGAGAACCCAGCGCCAGCTGCTCTGCACTCTGGATCTTGCTTTTAATGAGTCGCGAGCTTTCGAGCTGCCCCATAATTTTACCCGAGTGGTAGCCGCGCACGCCGAGCATGACCTGAGTGGAATGCGCCGCAAGGGCGAGCGGGGCCGCGCGATTCAATTGTGCGCGATCCTGGCGTTGGTTTCGTTTGGTCTGCTGGGTGCTGCTTCGCGAACCCTGGTCTTTGATCCGATCCGATCTTTTTTCCGAGTCACGGGCAGCCTTTTGGGACTTGTCTGGCTGGCGTTCTTGGATGCCGGCACCGGTCTCGCGGTTATTGTTCGGATGGTTGGGCGCGGGATCGTTCTTGGCCCGCTCAGTTTATGGTTGTTCGTGGCCCTGGCCCTGTTAATCTCGCTTCTTCTCCTGCCTTTTCTGATCGCCAAATATCATCGCGCGCAAATCATTGAATAGGAGATCCAATTCTATTCACATGACGGCGAACGGGCTCTGCCGAGAGAATCACATCACCGCCTGCGCCGCGCAGGTCTTCTGCAAAACCATCGCGCTGCTCGCAGCATTGCTGGTCTGGATAATTGTGGCCCAGGCCCAAGTAATGTCTGACGAGCATCCGGGCGACCCGCAGGCAAAAGTAATCGATGGGGTTGTCAACACCACCGTCTTTGGCATGGGCCAATCGATTCGCATTACCGGCTCAGTGAAAGAAGGCGCAATCGCTTTCGGTGGCGACGTGATTGTTGAAGGCACGATTGATGGCGATGTGGCTGCTATAGGCGGTTCGGTCATTCAACGGGAGGGCTCGCGAATTGGTGGGGACGTGATCGTGCTCGGTGGTGTCTATCATCATGGCAAAGCGGCCCCCGGTCGTGATCCGAAGAGTGTCACCATCATGTATGCGGGTTACGAAGATCAATTGCGTCACCTGATGCGTGAACCCTTCAGTCTGCTGCGCCCGCAGTTATCCGGGGTCTTCTTTGGCACCAGGTTACTGGCGATCCTCTTGTGGTTCATTATTGCGCTGGCGCTGACGGCAGTGATGCCGAACACAGTCAGCCGGGCAGTGGCCCGCCTGCAGTTGACCAGCCTGCGCGTCGCGCTGATCGGATTGTTGGGTACGATAGTCGTGACCCTGGGTGTGCTTGGTAGCTTGCTGGCCTTGCCACCGATCATTGGGGCAGTAATCTCTCTCATGGCGATTCTGTTGGTAGTAGTCTCGACATTGTTCGGCCGGGTGGTAATCTTTGTCGCTACCGGAAGATGGTTGCAGCGGCGCTTTTTGCCGCGCCTGCAGTCGGAGTCGGTTACGTTGCTGCTCGGTGTCAGCTGCTGGGGGATTCTGGCCTCGTTGCCCTACATTTGGCCGCTGGTGATCGCGGGCCTGTTGGTGGTGAGTCTGGGCCTGGCACTGACAGCTCGGTATCGTATCAGTTGGAAAAAGCCGCGGCCGTCCAGTCCTGGATGGCCCGCGGAATGAACTTGCATATTTTGTCTTGGGGAGATAGGTAGAGGCTTGTGCCTTCATTTGCAGAGTGGACAGACGACGCTTTGGTCGCTGCTGCGGGCACCGGGGACGAAGTGGCGTTCGAGCAATTGTTCGAACGTCACCGCCGCCAGGTGGCGCGCATAGCGGGGCGGTTTTTTCCGCAACGCGAACAGATCGAAGAGATTATTCAGGACAGTTTTACCAAGGCCTACTTTGCCCTGGGTTCTTATCAAGGTACTCATGAGGCATCTTTCAGGGCCTGGTTGACGCAGATCGCGGTTAACACTTGTTATGATCAATTGCGGCGCACGCGACGCCGTCCCGAACATACAGTTGAAGAATTCGACGACCAGGAAGCACATGAGTTTGCGGGGCAACTGCGTCCCGCCGGCAGCGACGTCGAAGCCGCGCTGGTTTCGCGGGACCTGGCTCTGAAACTTCTGGCTCGGCTGAGCGCCGAGGACCGGCTGGTGCTGACCCTGCTGGATGTCGAGGGTTTCTCGGTGGCCGAAATTGCGCAAATGACCAATTGGTCGGTATCTAAGGTTAAGGTGCGGGCGCACCGGGCTCGCGCACACTTGCGTCGGGTGATGCAGCGCTTTCTGTAATCCAATCCTGAGGCTTTTTTCAGATGACGCGGTGGAAGAATTCTTGTAACTTTGAGCGGGCCGATGTCGTCTTTCTAGGGGACGAAGCCGATTTTGCAGGGGCAGGTGGATGGCAAAATGTTCAGGAAAAAATTCCAAAATAAAGAACAATCCGACCGTGCAGGCCTTTTAGTGCTACTTGCCGCCGCCCGAAATGACGATGAGGCGGAGATGGCCGCAAACTCGCCATTTCTTTACCAGCGGTTACGGGCGCGAATCAGGGATGAAGAGCGCCGCCGGGAAGAGTCGGGTGGCTGGGTGTCCCTGTTTCTGGTAGCGCGGCGCGCGATCCCGGCGATGGCTATGGTCGCTGTCCTGGCTGCGATTTTGACGGTTTGGTCGATGGGGCCGAGTGCCACACCTTCGGGCTATGGAATTGAAGACGACGCGCTGACGGACACCCGAGATCCGGGAGTTGAACAGGCAGTTCTGACTCGCCCCGCTCTGTCGAGAGATGAAGTATTTAACATCGTGGTTGAGAGAGGCGATAGATGACTTTGACGGGCCCCACAACTCTAAAAATCTGGCTCGTGCTCGTGGTTGTTTTCGTGCTGGGAAGCGTGACGGGCGCGGCGCTGACGGGACTGCTCTATCGTTCACGGGCCGGCAGCGGAGCCGAAGCGCGTGAGCGCGCCATGCACGAGCGCTTTGAAAAAATGCGCACGGAACTCAGCCTGACTGATCAGCAGACCGCTTCGGTCCGAAGCATCCTCGACGAAACACGGAATGAATACCGGGCCATACGCAAGGAATTACGACCGCGCTTTGAAGAACCACGTCTTAAGGCGCGCGGCCGAATCCGCGCTTTGCTGACTCCGGAACAACAGCAGAAGTTCGACGCGATGGTGGCGCAGCAGGATGCGCAACATGACGAAGAGCAGAAATCGCGCCGTTGATCATTTGCTTCCGGCCATTTGATTGCTGCATCCAATCTTTTGCTTACCAAATCTGCGAATTTGGAAGCTCAAATTCTAAAAACGTTTGCAACTAACAGGCTTTGTGAGGCGTAGATAATGGATAACCTTCGAACAAGCGAGCGAAACCTCTTGAAACGACTAATAATATTTGTTCTGGCAGTTACCTTCGTGCTCAGCCTGGGCTTTATTGCCCAGGCCCAAACATCGACCGCCTCACAGGGAGTAGTGAGCGTAATCGGAGAGGTCAAGGCGATCGATAACACGGCCCATGAAATGGTGGTGAGGGCCGATAGCGGCGTCCTCTATACCGTTACTCTCAGCGATAAGACGCAGTACAAGCGAGTCGCGCCGGGCGAGACTTCGCTGGCCAAGGCAGCGACGATTACTCTGGCCGACGTAGGTTCGGGAGATCGAGTGCTGGCCCGTGGCCGTGGTGCAGCGGATCAGAAAACGGTGCCCGCCCTGCAAGTCGTTGTGATGAGCAAAGCTGACCTGGCGAAAAAGCAGGAGCAGGATCGCGCCGAATGGCGTCGTCGCGGAGTTAGCGGCATGGTCTCTTCGGTCAATGGTTCGACGCATGAGATTACCGTCTCGAGTCGTAGTATGGCGGGCGTGCCACAGGCAGTGATCATACCCGTGACTGATAAGGTGATGATGCGGCGCTATCCTCCGGACACGATCCCCAAATACAGCGAAGCGAAAGCCAGCAAGTTTGAAGAAGTTAAAGTTGGCGACCAGTTGCGCGCACTGGGCGATAAGAGCACGGATGGTACTCACCTGACCGCCGAAGAAGTTGTCTTCGGTACTTTTAGAATTGCCGGCGGAGTGGTAACCGCTATTGACCTCACCACAAATCAAATCAAGATTAACGACCTGCAAACGAAGAAACCGCTAACGATCGTTCTTAAGTCTGAATCGGTACTCCGCCGCTTTCCGCAAGGCGGCATGTTTGGTGGCGGCATGGGGCCCGGCTCTGCCGGTGCTGCTCCCGCCCAGGGACAAGCCCAACAGCGACCACAGGGGGCAGGTCCGGGTGGACCGACACAAGGAAGCGGCGCCGGCCAGGGACAAGGTAGGGGCGCGGGAATGAATTTGGCTGATATGCTCGAGCGATTACCGATTATTTCCATCAGCGACTTGAAGGTTGGCGATACGGTGCTTATGTCCAGCTTGCAGGGCTCGGATCCCACTCAATTGACCGCGATCTCGCTGGTTACCGGTATCGAACCACTTTTGACTATGATGGCCGCAAGACAGCAAACCGGAGGTCAGGCGGGACGCCCTCAGGGCGGCGTTGATCTCAACGGTAGTTTTGGCGGCATGTTCGGCGGCGTTGGCGCGCCGTAACTTAATCCCTCTGATCTCGGAGTTTTTGATGTCAGAGCCAACTGAGGATGGCGAGGTCCTAACTCGCCCGCGTTTCTTTGCTAATGAGAAGAGTTCAATGATGAATATTCGAAGACTACTAATCAGTTTGGCGTCGCTGGTTTTGATCGCCGCTTTTACGACTGCCGCCCTGCCTCAGGGAAGGGCAGCCTTGCGCGGTCAAATCAGCGATGAATTCGGCGCTTCGATTGTGGGTGCGACGGTGACCCTAACTGATGCCGCGGGCGCTCAGAAAACGGCCACGACCAACGCAGACGGGTCCTATAGCTTTGCCGGTGTGGCACCGGGCAAGTACAAGATTCACGCCAATGCTGTCGGGTTCGCTGCATCTGAAGATGCCGAAGTGGAGGTAACTGCCGCGCGCCGAGATCCCCTTAATATAAGCTTGAAGATCGCGGCGATCGAATCGCAGGTTAAGATTAATTCTGAAGCTCCGTTGAGCACCGAATCGTCAAACAATGCCAACCAGACTGTAATATCAGGTCGTGATTTGGACGCATTGCCCGACGATCCGGCAGAGCTCGCGGCCGCGCTACAGGCCCTGGCCGGGCCATCGATCGGACCCAACGGCGGTCAGATATTCATCGACGGATTTTCCGGGGGCAGCATGCCCCCGAAAGAATCGATTCGTGAAATTCGCATCAATCAGAATCCGTTCGCAGCCGAAAACGATCAGCCTTCCGCCCGTATTGAGATTCTGACCAGACCCGGATCTGACAAGCTTCGCGGTAGCGCTTCGCTTAATTTCAATGACGAAAGTCTTAATTCGCGGAACCCTTTCCAGGTCAACTCGAGCAAGCGAACTGCATTTCAGATCCGGCAGTTCGGCGGCAATCTGAGCGGACCGATCAAAAAGGGGAAGGCTTCATTCTTCCTCGAGATCAACCGCAACGAGGTTAACGACAACGGAATCATCAGGGCGACGCTGCTGGATCCGGCTTACAATATTGTCACTATCGGACAAGGGGTGGTGCTGCCTACGCGGTTCACCGGCTTCAGTCCGCGCATCGATATCGCCATTAACCCTCGCAACACCCTCGTCACCAGATACAACTACAACCACAGTGTTTCGCAGAACAGCGGCGTGAATGGCTTTTCGTTACCCGAGCGCGCTTACGATTCGAGTTTCACCTCGCAGGTCTTTCAGGTAACTGAAACTGCTGTGCTCAACCCGACCACGATCAACGAAACCCGTTTTCAGTTCTCACATAATCGCTCAGAGCAGTTGGGCAACAGCACGATACCTGTATTGAATGTCGGCGGGGCATTTGTTGGTGGCGGTTCCCAGGTGGGTCATTTCACCAACACTACGAACCGTTGGGAACTGCAGAATTTCACTCAAATTCAAAAAGGGATGCACACCATTAAGTTTGGTGGGCGGATACGTGGGGTCCAAACTACTGAGATCAACCCCAACAACTTCGGTGGCCAATGGACCTTTAATGGAGGCGTCACCGGCCTGACCAGTATTGAGCGCTATCGGCGCACTCTGCTGGGTTTGCAACTGGGCCAGACCGCGGCTCAAATTCGCGCGGCTGGTGGTGGCGCTGCTCAGTTCAGCATCAATACCGGTAATCCCCTGGCGAGTGTGAGCCAGTACGATATCGAACCTTATATACAGGATGATTGGCGCTACAAACCCAATCTGACTTTCAGTTTTGGGCTGCGTTATGAAATTCAGAACAACGCCGACAGCACTCTGGGGTTCGCACCGCGATTAGCCGTCGCCTGGTCACCGGGAGCTGCAGACAGCACCCGCCCGCCGAAGACCGTGATTCGCGCTGGTGCCGGTATTTTCTATAACCGCTTCAGTGAGGGTAACACCCTGCAAGCGAACCGTTTTAACGGAGTCAACGTGCAGTCGTTTACCTTTGCGGAGTCGACAAATCCGCTGGTGCCGACTCCTGCGTCGACTTTGGCGATCCTCGACTCTTACCGCTGTGCTAATGGATCGTTCACGCCCGACTGTGTCAGCACCGTCCCTTCGATCGCCGGCGCGTCTGCCTTACAGCAAACAGTTTGGCGAGTAGCGCCCCAGCTCCGTGTCCCGACGGTTTATGTCGCCGGAAGTCAGGTAGAACGGCAGCTACCCCATAACTTCACCGTGAGTGTGGGTGCCTACGCCATTCGCATTCTGAACGTAGTTCGCGCCCGTGATATCAACGCACCGATACCGGGCTCAATTACGGCAGCGAATCCGGGGGGCACGCGACCCAATGCGGGCGGAGAGATTTATCAGTATGAAGCGACCGGCCGCTTTCATCAGGAACAGATGTTCGTCGGCTTCAACAGCCGGCTCAACCCCCATTTCTCGCTCAGCGGCAGTTATGTTTTGAGTAAAACGACCAACGATGCCGACGGGCAGGGCAGCAGTTTGTTTCCGCGCGATTCGTATGACCTCGCTGGAGAGTTTGGCCGGGGCGGCTTTGATGTCCGGCACCGTTTTTCAGTCTTCGGAACCTACAATAATCCAAAGCTCTGGAAGCTGACCTTTAGTCCCTTCATCGTTGCCAGTTCCGCGCTGCCTTTCAATATCACCACCGGCTTCGACTCAAATCTGGATCGAGTGCTGACGGAGCGGCCCAGCTTTGCTGGATCCAGTGCCAACTGTGCGTCACCGTTTATCAGGTGCACCCGTTTTGGAAACTTCAATCTCCAGCCGCTGCCGGGCGAAACCATCGTCCCAAGAAATTATGGTCACGCAACTGGTTCCTTCACCGCCAATCTGCGCATCAGCCGTAGCTTTGGTTTTGTTAATGCGCACAAGGCCGCTGCGTCAAATCAGAAACCCGCATCGGATCCGGCTGGCGCTCGTGGTGCTGGGGGACCAAGCGCGCGCGGTCCCATGATTTCCGGCGGCGGTGGCGCTATGGGCGGCGGTCAACACGGCCCTCCGGGTGGTGGTGGAATGGGAATGGGCGGCATGAGTGGCGGTGGCAACGCCACGCCGGAAAAGAAATACAATTTGACGGTGTCTCTGTTCGTGCAGAACATCTTCAATAATGTGAATTTCGGCCCACCGATCGGCAATCTCTCGTCGCCGTTGTTCGGTCAACCGGTGAGTGTCGCCGGCAGCTTCGGCGGTTTTGGCGGCGGCGGTGGCAGCGCCAATGCCGGAAATCGTCGAGTCTATCTCAACATGAGACTTAATTTCTGAACCTTCGAAGCTTCGGGGCGTATAAGGAAAAGACCCTAATCTGGTTCTTACTTCGCGGAAGGACGCCCGCCATGAAGAGATTTACATCTACGCTTGTTCTATTTTTGATCACTTCCGCCGCCATGGCCCAGGGGCCTGAAGCGGCTAAGTCAAACGGGGCAGCTTCTGCCTCAGCCAGTACGATTCCTGCACCTCTGGCAATTACCGCCAACACGACACCGCTCGAACTCGCGCGCGCCGCATTGGTAGCGCAGGGTGGGGACAAGTTCAAAAATCTAAAGAGCATGATGCTCTTCGGATCAGCTGATCTGTATGCGCCCAACAGCACCAGTTCGATTCCCGGCAAGTTCTACATGGTTACGGTAGGGGATAAGGTGAGAATCGAAATCGACGCGCGCCCCATCTTCAATTTCAAGCAAATCTACGACGGGCAGCAATCCTACAGCTCGATGCCGGGTGTGCAAATGCCGCCGGCGAGTAAGTTCGGCCTTCCGGTGTTGGCGAAATATGACCAGCCTGGCTATACCGTTTCAGCGATTCCCGACAAGAAGAAATTGCGGGCGTTTCGCATAGTCGATGCCGAGGGCAACACGACTGATTTTTTTGTCGATCCAGCCACCGCCCGGGTTATGCAGTACCTGACGCCTTATAACGGGTACACATTCGGGACTGAGAATTCAAAGTTTCGAGAAGTCGAGGGCGTTTTGGTCCCCATCAATTTCTCGCAGCGACTGGAAATGACTCAGGGAGCTTTCTTTGCTGAATACAAAGTTAAGGACGTGAAACTCAATCAACCGGTAGGCGACGATGTCTTCATTATGCAGTAAGTGACGAAGAACCTGCCCGGCCAAACACGAAAAGGCCGCCTCGATGAAAGAGGCGGCCTTTTGTTGTGCCCGATCGATTGCGCTCTTTCGTAACAGCGACGGCACCCCAGGCTCGGGGCTTTACGCTTTTACCTGTTTCAAATCGATCTTAAGTAATCGAGCAATGGTTGAAGGCAACTCATTAACCTGCGCTGGCTTTTTCAGAAAGGCATCGACACCGGCGCGCCACGCTTCAGTCTCACAGTCATTGCCGGACAGCATGACAATCGGAGTGCGACGGCGATGCGTCATCTTCCGCGTACGTTTTACCAGGTCGAGGCCATTCACTCCCGGAAGCTCGTTATCCACCAGAAGCAAATCGACGCGCTCGTCACTGGTGAGTTTCCTCAGTGCGATATCGCCATCGGTGCAAAGGTCAATCTGCCATCCTTCGGTTGAGAACATGTCACTGACCAGCTGGGCGATCGGCATGCTGTCTTCCGCGTGCAGGATTGAGATTGGCGCGGAGCTGGGATCGGGACCGACCGGGCGGTATTTGATCTTCCGTGGCTTTGAAAAGATATGACGCCGTCGCTTTCGCACGGCCGTTCGGGTCTTGAGGAGTTCCTTGTGCCGGCTGTTGATTAAAGAGATCAGGCTCTGATGATGTCTAAAGCCGAGCAAGCGCGCGGCGCGAGTCACCGAACCGTTTGCATCCCTAAGGGCGCGTTCGATCAACGATTGCTCGCATTCGAGGACCTTGTCTTTGAACGAGAATCCTTCCCATGAATGCTCGGCCGATTCCCGGTTCTCGGCATCAGGCTCTCCCAATGCGTCGATCACCTGCCAGGCGCAGGCGATCAGTCTTTTTCCGACGGAAGGATCCTGAGAGCGTTGCAGCAGGTTTGCCGCCGACTGATAGATCGAGGACAACTCAGTGGGAGATGTCTGCCGTCCCATTTCTTCGATTAAGCTGAGGTGCGCTCGGCCCGCGCCTTCCAGATCACCCGCGCGCTCTGCCACTTCGATCGCCCGTTGCAGCAAGACTCTCGAGCGCGCATGATTTCCAAGACGAGCCTGCACGATTCCGTGGGTAGTTAATGCCTCAGCCAGCAGCGCCTGCTCGTCGCCTTTCTCGAGCGTCTGCACCGCCGACCGCGCAAACCGTTCGGCCTCGCGGGTGCGTCCTTCAGCTAAAAGGGTGCGAGCTCGAGTGTCGCTGACCTGAGCAAGATGGACATTGTCTTCGATTGCGAGGAAGAGACCCTTTGCACGATCAAGATGCTTGTGAGCCTCAGCAAATCGAGCAAGATTGAAGTAGAGAAACCCGAGGTTAATGTCTACGCAAGCCTGATACCGAGTATGCCCAGCCTGTTCGAAATGAAAGCTGGCGGCAGCATATTCGATCAGGGCGCGATCAATGTAGTCATCCCCGCGCTCGCCGGTGGCAAGATTCTTGTATAAGTTTGCCAATTGATTGTGGAAAGCGCCTTTGAGAGAGGGGTCAGCACTCTGTTCGACCAACGGTCCGGATTCGTCGTAGAGTTGGAGGGCCTTCGTCAATTGGCGAGCCCATACCTCGACCATGCCAGCACGAATCAAAACGACAGCCCTAAGATCGCCATCGTCGCTTTTCAAGCGACCTAAAGCGCTGGCGAGATTAATCCGTGCTTCATCAAATGAACCCTCACGCCAATAACATAAGGCGAGGTCGGTATGTGCTTCGGCAATTTCTTTCGACAGATCAAGGTCTTGAAAGATGTCTATGCTTCGCGTAATGAGATTTTTTGCGACCTCTTGGCTGCCCTCGGATTGATTGGTACTCCCGAGCCACCCGGACAGAGCGCCAACTCTCAATAACACTCTGGCGGTTAAAATTTGATTGAGACCCTCCAACTTGGGGGGCTCTTGGCGAACCGGCCAGAACTCCATCAGCGCCTCGCAAGCCGCTTCACACTCCCCGGCCTTTTCCAACTGCTTGGCCAGTCGACAGGAGAGCTCTGCCCTCTCCGGCAAGTCGAGCCCCCTAATTTTTTCCTTGTGTGTGGCTAGCTGTGACAGTAAGTTCATGTGAGGCATTCCTTTCTGTATACTTGATAAAAAGATTGCGCGTCGACGGGCAATTAGTTTCTGTCGGCGAAATGCCGACGTCGCTGAACCGGCATTCTTAGCGTCGTTTCAAGAAAGAACCATCAAAAACCACTCAAGTTAAGGAGAAACATGAAAAAACTAAGAAAGTTGGGCACCGCCCTCCTTTTGACTCTTGTCTTGTCTTTGGTTGCCTTTGGCGGGCAAGTGGAACCACCTCCTTGCGCCGCACCAGTACCAGGACAAGTCGATACTCCGCCCTGTGCCACTGCCTCTGGCGACCTGAGCTCATCAAATTCATCAAGCTCCGGCGATCTCAGCACGCCAATGGAGTTGAACAGTGAAACTTCGTTTGTTAACTTCGCGGCAGATCTACTTTTGAATTTTCTGCCGCTCTACTAGTTAGTACTGCTCAATCAACATAAGTGCTCACTCTGCCGGTGAGCCGACTCACTGGCAGAACGCCATTAGTGTGCGAGGTTCCCAATCCTACTGCTATCAAATAAGACTGATTCGAAGGGCTAAAGCCGGTGCGTAGCTTAACCTCGACTTTAGCGGATTGCAAGCTACTTCTTCAATTTCTTCTAACAGTCTGACTGGTACTTGGTTGAGTTCCGTTGCAAGCCTCTCCGCAAAATCACGGGCTGATGATTCAGCTGCGCCCGAACTCTTTCGCGCCGTACCTTTTATGATCGCGCGTTAACAAGTTTCACGCTAGCCACACTGCGGAATTATGATGCTGCTTCAATCCGCAACTAATTTCCTCTTTGCTTGAACCTACGCCGTCCAAAACTCGTCAACGAATCTTCGCAGTGAAGCCGACACTGCCGGCATTATTCGGAGCGGCAGCGCCGAGATTGCCGGTGAAGGTCCAGCGGATATTAGTAACGTTTCGATCATAGCCGGCCGAGGCGCCCCCGCCCCCGCTAACCGGGGTATAGGTCCAGGTAATCCCGCCGTTATCTGAATATGCGACTAACACCGTCAATCCTGTAGTACCCAGGTTCGATGTTACCGAGCCGATTTTGAAATCAGTATTCGCAGGTGCGGGATCGGTGATCACAAGGCTTTGCGCATTGGAGGCACCCGAATTGGTGAAGGTGACGGCGTAAACCAGGTCAGTGCCCGGAGACTGGGAACCCGTGGGAGTAACTGTCTTAACCAAGTCAACGGTCGGCGCCCCTTCGCCGATTTGAAAATCACCGAATGTCGTTAATCCAGTCGCCTGAGTGCTGGTGCCAGTTCTCGCGCCTACTGTGGGATTGCTCCAGGTTGCCGCGGTGTATTTCGCAATGACCAGAGCCCCCGTATTTACCCCAGCATCCAGATCCCCACCCACAAAATTGAAAGTAGCACTATAGTTGGTGAAGCCTATTCCCGTGTTAGTGAGCTTCCAGTACCGGTTCACACTTCTTGAAGGATTGATGGTAGAGGTGCTGATGTTTGGATGATCACCTGAAGTCGTGTTGACGGTGAGATCGCCCGCAGTGCCGACACTGCCAAAGGAGACAACCACCGGATTGTAATTGCTCGCATCGCCTATTTCGAATGTCCTGCTGGTAGCACCGGTGGCAACGTTTTTCTTCAGGTTGCCAACCACGTGACCGCTGGTATGCGAGACGCTGCCGGTTGAAGGGATAATTACCAGGCCGCTCGAACCGGTAGAAATATTGCCCGCGCTGAGGGTAAGTGTAGCAGCAACGGTCATGTCGACAGCGTTCAGTGTCACTCCGTTCGAGTTGTTCAGCGTGACAGAGTTGAAGCTCGTCGAATTCGCACCGCCAATGGTTTGCGCGCTCGATCCATTAAACGTAAAAGTACTGGTGCTGGCCGTGAAGGTACCACTATTACTGAAGTTGCCTTTTACGACATGGCTATATGACGCGGCGCCGAACGTCGTGCTCGCTCCGAGGGAGAAATTTCCATTAATTGTCAGGGCTTGAGCCGCGGTTGTGGACGCAGTGCCGGCCATGGTGAAGTTACCGGCAATCGTCATCGCGCTACCTGGCATAGTCTTGGTCGCGCTTCCGCTGAGTGTCAAATCGCCGTATGACTCGGCCGTCACAGTCTGGGTGGTTCCGTTGTATTCGACGGTGCTGGTAATGCCCAGGCTATGAGTCAAATAGCTAGTCGGAAAACTGTTCGTGCCACCGACCTTCAGAATTGCGCCATTCGAAACTGTCACAGTGCCCCCGCTCGCGGACCGGTTCATCGTGAATGTCGATAGATCGAGGGTACCAGCAGAAATCGAGAGGTTGCCGCCCGTAACGGTCTCGGCCCGGGCGAGAGTGGCAGTTCCGCCACTCTTGTTGACCATGACGTTTGCGAACGTGGTCGTGGCCGAACCACCAAGGGTCTGCGCACCGCTGCCGTTGAATGTAATCGTAGTGGCCCTGCCCGACGGATTAACGGCAACATTGCTTGTCCAATCGCCGGCGACGCTGATACTCAGAGCTGCGTTCTGGTCAAAGCTGGGATCGACACTCATCAGCACGTTAAAAAATTGCGTCGGTCCGGTCGTGGCGGGCCAGGTAGCGGTCGTCGGACTTCCGGCAAATACGATCGTGCCTCCTGTCGAGTTGAACGCACCACTGCTTTTAAAGTCACGGTAAATTCTGAGCGTGCCACTGGACTGGCTGTAAGTTCCGGCCGGCGATGCTGCGGTAGTCGTAAGGTCTCGGGTATCGACTGTCCCTCCACTCTGGATGAAACTCCCACCTACTCCGATCGTAATAGCGGCGGTCGGCGTGGTCGCCAACGCGCTCGCCATATGAATGGTCCCCGTCGAGATGTTTACAATGCCGTTATCCGTCAGGGTAACTGAGCTGAGCACGGTGCCTCCGTTGACCGTTAAAGTTCCGTTGGCGTTTACGTTTAGAGCACTCGTCACAGTGAAGGTCCCACCCGTACTCACCGTCACGCTGGCGCCAGAGCTGGCGCTGTTGATGTTTATGGTTGCGATTGAGATCGCTGTAGTTATGATCGGGTAGCGGACCAGTCCTCCGGGTATGTTTGCAATATCACCCGACGCGGGGGCGGTGCCACCCCAGTTCGAACCCTTGGTCCAGTCGTTATCTGTGGCTCCGGTCCATGTCTTCGTGGCAGCCTGCGCGTTGGGAATCTGCCAGATGCTGAATACGAGCACGAGCAACGCCAATCGGATCCAATGTCTGGTTTTCAGGTGGGGCATTGTGCGATTTCGCGAGTCGTTGCGGTATGACACAGATTTACTTTGGTTCAGACTTTGGGTCGACGTCCCGCGTTCCGGGTTCGGATGTCAGACCCTGGCGCGAGGTTCCGAACAAGTCAAAAAGGTTCGACAGCTTGGAAGAGACCGTGAAATAAAAGCCGCTACGAGTCGGCAAAACCTTTGAGCCGGCAGGTTCCTTCGCCCCGGTGAAATTATATCCAACGCCCAGCCGCATGTCGGGAAGTACCCAGAATCCGGCTTCGGTAGCATAGACTGAGCGCATCGTGTGCGATGATGGCTGAAACAGCAGCCGAGTTTCAACTGCCCAATCCAGTCGTCGCGTCACCAGATACTGAGCCCGCGCCTGGGTCAGGAACGACAGCGTCGAAACGAAAGGAAGTTGAGGCTGCCCGTTAGCGCTAAGGCGCAGCGCGAATCTTCCGTAAACTTCCAGGCGCCTCGTCAACTGGTTGTAGCCGTCGACCGAAAGGGAGTCGAGCCGATCTCTGGTCGGAGTCGCTGAGGTCGCGTCCTGGATCAACGAACGATGCGTGTAGCTGAAGAGTACGCCTACGCGATCGGATGTCAACGGCCGAATCGCCAGCGCGACAGACCCCTCGAGCGATGAGTTGCTCTTGCCGGCAAATGTGCCACGCGACCATTGAATTCGTGAGAGAGCCGTAATACCTTCGCGCAGTTTACCCGCGGCGCCGGCGGCAAACAGTTGCCCGGCACCCTCGCGATCGCGGTGTTCGTAACGCGCTGACGCACGAAAATCTGAGTTAGGCTGCCAGCCGAAGCCGAAGGCGGCTGTGTTAAAGCTCTTGTTTGGACCAGTCATATGGAATCCGCGTTCGAAACCCAGCTCGAGCGAAAGCGTCTTTGTGACCGGCAGACGATCCTGCAGGCCAATGACCGCGAAGCTGTCCGTTCCGTTGATTCCATTTTCGATCTGGTAGCGTCCCGTCATCGACGTGTACTTACCAAACCGCGTTTCGACGCCGAAAGCAGTCTCGTGCTTCGAAGAAACTGCGGCGAAGCCGGTGCCTGAATAATCACCGATGGGTGTGATTGGCGCTGCCGCTAATCTTTGCGAAAAGAATATCTTTGTCACCGTGTTTATTTGATAAGTCGCGCCCAGCGTCGTCTGGGTGGGATAGGTCGGATCCGCAGCGCTCAGATTCTGTTCACGCTTGACTGAGAATTTCAGCTTGTCGGTGACTTGCACGTCAGCGCCCGCGGTGATCAGGTTTGAATCCGTGCGCTTGCTATTGAGATCATCGGTGAAAGCGCGATGATCGAAGCCGAGATGAAACTTGATTCGCTCATTAAGAATCTGGTCCCACGCAGCCGAGAAGGTGAGCCGGCCATTGTCGACATTCGCCGTATGGTTGCCTTCACTCGTGACGCCGAAGTGCAGGGTTGAGTTGGCCCTGGGTTTCATTTCCAACGTGACTTCGGCGCGTCGCGAGCCGGGGGTGACGGTTCCGCCGAATGGATTGAAGAAGCCTTCTGATGCATTCAGGTAACGGGCCCTCAACGTCGAGCCGAGGAAAGGCAGCGGCTGGGCCAGCGTTAGCTGGTAGGCCATGCCGTCATGCTTCGTATCGTCGTTGCCAAACCCATTTCCGCTTCCCACTATTTCGCCCTGACTTCCGGCCCAGGCAAGTTGCAGTGAGCCACCGCGCGGCAAGGTCTTCTCAGCGTCAACTCCACCCAGAAGAAAAGCGCCCTGGTCAGTTTGCTTTTGCAGTACCGCTGACAGACCGAGCTTGAGCCCGATGCCTTTGAAATTCTTGCGTGCACGCGCAGTGTAAACAGCCGAGTTCAGATTAGAAGCGCGATGTTCGTAGGTCACCACCACCTGAGTTAAATTAAGCGCGCTATCAAAAGTTGAAATGTAGCGCATGAAAAACATTTGGCCGGTCGCAGCGTCCAGGTTGTAATCGACAGATCGCGCCAGAGTTTCTCGCGAAGTGATCACCTCGGGATTTCGGCGGTCGCGGATTTCAAGCACGACGGTTTCCGACCCGGGCAAAATCTCGCCATTGGAGAGCTGCAGAATACCCATCGACCCGGCGGGAAAAACGTCGCGGGCAAACGCGGTGTCCGGTCGCGCGCCGGTTACGGTGACAAAATCTCCGGCCGAATTTTCCAGGTGAGCTTTGACGCCCGTGAGTTTGCGCGAATAGCCGGCTAGCGGTGCTTCCATATCTGCTTCAAAGTCTCCGAACATGGCATACGACCGTTTGTGATCGAGCCGGGCATAGAGCTTCGAATTGGACGCCGCCGCTTCGTATCGCGTCGACGAATCACCGAACAAAGGGTAAACGCGGTCCAGCGGATCCATCTGGAAGATTCGATCGCGTCCGGCGGTGCGATTGATGGGGCGTTGTGAATCGTAGGAGAGGGTCAGCATGTTATTGCCCGGAAGCCGGCCGCTGTAGAAAAAGCTCAGACGGCGGCGGAACTGGCCCTGTTCGTCTCTTAAGCCGACTTCGGGAATGCTCTTGCCAAAACTCATTTCAGCAAACCCAACCAGAATTGCCGGCCGCATTTCTGAGGTGATGCGCACCTGTTCCCTGGCTTCAATTTGGCCGGTCTGCGCCCGCAAGCGGGCCTCGCCCGGCGCGCCGGAACTGATCAGCTTTAAGACGGCCTCACCGCCTTCAAGCTGGACTACCACCTGGCCCCCGGGCTGGGTGGATTGTGGGCTGGGTTGATCTCCTGATTGCTGGGACAGGCCCGATTGCAGCTTTGTCAGTTGCGCTTCGGGCAGCTCGGCCTTGTCTTTCGATCTCATCAACTGACCAAGCGAGGTTTCAACCCCGACCTGTCCATCCAAAGCTGGGTTGCCCCATTGATCGAAAGCCTTGACGCGAACGATCGTGGAATCACTGCCGCCAGATTGAATTTCAGATCTCTCGGGGACGATTTCAAGTCGACGCGCAGGGCCGCGACCAATCACCGCGATTTCCGCGGTACGACCTGTGGCTCCGTCCGGGGCGATCGCCGTATACCGAATTCGATTCGGACCGGGCTTCAGGTTAAGACCAACAAAGGTGAAGGTCGACACCTGGTTCTTATGATCCAAACTGCGCACGCCGATGTTCTGTTCAGAAATCTGTTCGCCGTTGACGTCCAGTTTGACTGTCCAATTTAGAGCAACGCGCACCTCCGTTTGCATGCCGGCGGACATGGAAACTGAATTCGCCGCCGGAGAGAGGATCAAGATCTCGCCGGGCGCGACTCCTGAGATGGTTTCCGTAGCCGTCAACTCATAAGTACCAGGGGCAGTAATGAAGCTGGCAGCTTTGCCTGTCGAAGTTGAAACAGCTGGCGGTGCAGACTGGGCGGTCTCAACTACTTGGGGTGCCTTGCTCGTGACAGCGGGCGTTTTATTCTCTTCACTCGCTGCTTGCAGCTTGTGTGTATCTACCAGCGCAAAGTTCTGCCGCAGCAACGCGCCGCCGCCAATCGGCGTACGCAGTAAACGCGCCCAACTCTTTCCGGACAATCGACCACCATCCGTTAATGCATAGTGTTTCGGTACGCTGACAGGATCCAGCGAAATTACCTGCGGCCCATCACCCAAAGAGGGGAAGTTGTAGAGACCGGCAGAATCTGTAATGACAGATTGGCCGTTGCTCAGATAGAGCCGGACGCCGGGAACGGGGCGATCACCTTCGTCAAACTGGCCGTTGCCGTTGGTGTCGACAAAGACGCGCCCAACCAGCACTTGGCGCGTGGAAAAAACTCCGGCCGAAACATAGACCACCGCCCGCGCTGGGGCACTTTGAATCTGTTCGCCTGAAGGAAAGACAGCGGATGCGGTCGCCACGTTTTCCTGGTCGCCTTCACGAGCATTCGCGCCCACGCGGACGCGATACAAGATGCGCGCAGTCGCGCCGTGAGGTATTTCGCTAATCCGAAACTGTAGTTCGTTACTCTGGACTTGCGGTTCGATCGATGTGTCTGCAGCTGGGCTGATACTAATCAGTGCCGATCCACTGGCATAGTGAAATGATGGTGGCAGGAGATCTTTGACCGCCACGTCTTTGATATCCGCGGCCGTGGGATTGTGTACTTCAACCCGGTAGGTGATGGTATCGCCAATCTCAGCGCGGGCGCGATCGGCAGACTTAATAATCTGCAAACCTGCTGGTTCGAACATCGGAATGTTGAGGACCAGCGCGGCCAGGTCGTTTATTCGCACATCCTCGCGGACGAGGTCGAACCCGCCGGCCACCGCCAACGGCTGGCTGTCGACTGCATGAACCGTCAGCGAAAAGAGTCCTGCATGAGTTGGCCGCAGCCCAAGCTGCAACATCCGCGTGATGTAACCCTGAGCAGTAACCTTGAGAAAGTAGCTGGCGGCTGCGGTTTCGTTTCCGATTGCTTCGGGGCCCAGGGCAAAACTGAAGTGTCCTTCGGCATCACTCGAGAATGGGTTTTCGTTTTTCTCATTCGGAGTAAAGCCGGCGTCGGCGGGCAAGTGAAGAAAGTTCTCGCCGTTTTGATCCGAGGCAATTTCGACTCGGGCTCCGGAGATGGGTGCTGAACTGCCCGCCCGGCCGGCGAAAACGAGGCCGAAGGGGTTGGCCACTACCATCGCCGTTCCGCTGGTGACAGGGGCAATGTTGTCACCGGTGAAGGCAGCGCTGTTGACCAGGCCTGAACCGCCGGCGACAGTTCCCGTCATTCGCGATTTGAGGCTGATGCGAACCACCTCGCCGGGATTAACGCGCGGCAGGAGAAACTTGATGTGGGCGTTCTGCACGGAACCTTCGTCAAGATCCAGCGCATCGGAAATCGCCCGATCGTTCAACTGCAGGGACCCCGGAACATACTCGAGCCCGGTCTGGAGAGTGTCTTCGACCGTGACATTGCGCGCGGCTGTATCGCCCGCGTTGCGAAACGAAATTATGTAAGTGAACTGAGCGCCTATGCTGGCTACAATCTGCGCGGCACCGTTCACTGTTTTGCTCGGAACGCGATTCGAATCTTCCGGGTCAACCAGACGCGCGCCCTGACCGACGGTGTTGATAATGACCCCGGCGTCTTCGCCACGGCCGTTGACTGCATTAGACGCGTTCGAGCGCGCGACCAGATTGATGGTGAGCAGGCTTTGGGGCGCCGTATCATTGGTGTCGACTATGGCCAGCACGCCAATACAGCCACCCGGTGACAGCTGCGGCGAAATGGATTCGTTGACTCGAATCAAAGTGTCGCCTTCGGTGAGGGTGCCACTACCGTCGTTGTCAAAATAGAGCGAAGCGAGGACCGCCGGCGCGGTGACGTCGGCCCGGATTGGAGTAACGGTGTCTGGGTTGTTGCCGGCGTTGCAAACACGAAAGATCCGCGTGATTCGGTCGCGCGGAGCAATCATATCCGAAGGAGCAATTTCGTCCGGCGTGACTACTATCGCCGCTACCGTCGAGATCGTCACTGTGACGGTCGGCGAGACGGTGCTGAAGCTTTCGCCGGCTTCGTCCCGGTACTCGGCCTCGGCGCGATTGGAAATTACTGTTCCAGCGGTGGTCGTGCCGTCAAAGACGCGCGCATCGGCTGATGCTCCCAGCAGGATCGCGATCAAGCTTGCAACCAATACCAGCTTTTTGAGTTGAGGTTTCACCGTTTAGATTCAGGGCGAGATGTAAGACGAGGGATAAAGTGGGAGGCTCCAGGCTGTGAACGGGCGAACACGGGCTGTGTCACGATCCACTCACAGACTGGAGCCAGTGCCACTTGGCAACTACTGCTTAGTTAATTGAACGCTTGAACGTGAACACTCCCGCGGCCCCGGGCGCGACTGAAGCTACCGTATCGGTATAGGCGGTTGCGCTGACGGTGACCACCGTGCCCGAACCCGAATCGCTGGGTGAGCCACTGTTGGTCGTGTAGGTTCCCCAGTTATTTGGCGCAGCCAGTCCGTTTTCAGTGATGACCAGATTGTTGGCCGTCAACTTGACGCAGTTGGCATCGCCGTTCGAACTGGAAACGTTCGTATAGGTGATGGTGTAGGTGATGACCGCACCCGGGACCGGATCAGTAGCGGCGCCGACGCCGGTGGCGTTGGCTACTGTGTACGCTTTGTCCAAACGGACGAAGCCGGTGTAGAGACGGTCGATGGTCCGGTTAAAGGCGGCTGGTGTAATGGTGGATGTCGCGCGAATCTGCGTGTCGTAACCAGTCAGAACGGTCTTGCCCAGGGGGGCAGTGATCCGTACGCTGATGTTTGCCGACGCACCGAACGCAATCGCGAGCGAGACCGATCCGCCACCCGACACGGTGGTATAGCTGGCGCCGCCGTTGGTCGAAACCTCGACGGTAAAGCCGGCCGGAACCGTGGGTGCATCGATCGTGAAAGTGTCGCTGGTGTTACCCGTGTTTTGAATTGTGTTGACGTACACGAGCTGACCCGAAGCGGTGGTTGCTCCGCCCGGCGCGACGCCGGCAATGCCGGTATTGACGCTCTTGTTGCTGTAGTCGTCGTTGGTGTCGGTTGGACCAACTGCGCCAGGGGATCCGCTCGGTCCGACGAGGACCGAACTCACCTGAGTCAGGGTGGTTCGTTGAATCACGCCATGACCGGCCCCGGCCACATAGCCTTCATTAAAGTCGGCATTGCTGTCGCCGTTGTTCGACGTGGCATCACCCGACTGATCGGTGATCGTCGTGGCCAGGCTGTTCTTGCCAAAGACGTCGCCGATTTCATCGATGGGCACTGAAGCGTCGATGCCGGTGTTCACCGTCACCACCAAATTGATGGCTGCACTCGAGGCGCCGGCGGTCAGGGTTGCTCCGACCGGGAAGGCAATACGTGTGGTGTTTGAAAGGGGGGAAGGGGCAGTCGTGCTCCAGGTCGCTGACAGAGGAGCAGTCGTCAGCGCACTGGTGGTATAGAGAGTTCCTGCGGGGAACGTTTGGCCGGCCTTCAGAACCGTACGGGCCGGAATTGGCGCAATGATGTAGACCTGAGTCGAACCGTTAAGGGTTACACCCGCTGCATCACGCAGGCCGGTGTTGGTTGCTTGCCAGGTGTAGGTGACGTCTGAACCGAGATTGACTGGACCGGCCGGAGCGGTGAGCGTCAACTGTAACAGCGTATCGTTCACAACTGTGGCAGTAATGTCGCCGCGGGCCTCACGCAGACCGTTCACCGAAGAAGCCGAAACTGTTCGTACTTCATTGGCCGAACTGTTTGCCGCCTGGTTGTCGAAGGACGGACTGCCGGTGGCGGCATCGCCCAACAGAACCTGAACCGTCTGTCCGGCGGTCGCGCCTGCGTTCACGCTGGCTTCGACCAGTACATTAATCGCTGCGTTCTGAGCGATGTTCGCCGAAAGCACGTCGGCGCCGTTGGTCTTGATGTCGGTGTCACCGGCGTTGATGGTGCCGCTGTTGTCCACATCGATGACGGCGCGGGTGATGGTGCCCGGGCCAACCACGCGCACACTGGCGCCACTGGCCAGGAACCGCACCTGGTCGGTGAAGTTTCCGCTATTAGTCACCGTGAAGTTGTAGAGCACGGCGGTCTGTCCGGCTACGGCTGTCGGGTTGCTGCCGGCGTCAGGCGTAATCGCCAGGCCGGAAACATTCGAGACGGTGACCGTCACCGTATTCGAAACAGTGTTGTAGGTGTTGGTGCCGTCCGTGTAAGACGCACTGGCCTGGTTAGAGATGGTTGTGCCGCCCGGTGTCTGGGCTGCTGCGGAGGTGCAGAGCGCCAGGGCGATCGCCACGGCAAGCAGGAGGCGAAGCGTCGCGCCGGTCGCTGCTGATGTTCGATTTTTGACAAGGGGGTTCTTCATATCAGTCCTCATTTGGGAAAAGGGGCAGGGATGTGTGGCGAGTGTTGAGAGTTCAACCTTCAGAGTGTCTGGTAATCCTGGTTACTTAACTCGCACTCTGTACGAAGCAGAGAGTTTTCCGCCCTGGGCCAGCGGATCGGCCCACTCATAGCGAATCTCTGTGTACAAGGAGACTGGCGCAGGCACCTGCTTAACGGATCCGTCGGCCTGCTTGACTTCGATCATGGGCTGGGCCGAATAGGATTTGCCGTGATCGATGCTGTAGGCAGCCCTGGCTCCGTCAGCTTTGGCGCTGTCGGCTACAAAGGTGGTGCCGGCGGGAATGTGGCCGACGGTTTTGTAATCCATCGCCGCGCCATTGCCGTCGTTCTCAGACACTATGGTCCAATCCAGGATTTCGCCGGGATTAACCACGGTAGCTTTGTCCAAAGGCAACAGGGCCTTATCCCGCTCGACCGCCGCTGAAAGCTGAATCTTAACTTCCGGACGGTTCATCAGGCGTGCAGCACTCGCTGCAATCAGATGTCTCTGCGCAAACCCGGCAGCGCCGGCAACCATCAAGGTCAACACGGCCATTGCGAGCGCGCTAAATCTTTTCTTTGACTTCATTATGTTTTCGCCTCCTGGCGTTCGGGCAAGTTTGAGGAATGCGTAGGCGCAGGTTCAGAATCAAACACTGCGCGGTAATTCTTCCCAATTCCTTGTTACAAAAATTTATTGCCTGACTCGGGTGCAGGGGATCTCCACAGAGGCCGGAGACAGTCCAGGCGAGCTACACTTTACAATCACCGTGCCGCGCTGGTCTGGCGACGACGTTGGAGAGCCAAAGCGAACACAGGAAGAGACTTGATTGAATTAGATAAGCAATCAGCCAGGTGACGGAGGCGTGCCAGAAGGATGACAGAGCGGGTGACGTTTTGTCAGTCGGCTGACAGAATGTCATGGTCGAGTCGAAAAGAAGTCGCGGCTTCGCCACATAGAATTGCGGTAGCTTCCCGGCTTACTGTCTCTGCAAAATTGTCCTGAGGCTAAGCTTCTGTTCTCGAATCTGGCGTGGGAAAGCCCAAGCCGGAAGCGCAGCCTCCCTTGGGGAAGATCGCGACAACAGTGAGCAGGATGCTTACCCAACTGTGCTTGCGGCACGGCCGCAAAGAACCCGCGAGTGGGCTTTCTCGATGGCTGATTGTTCGTCTACTTCTTACTCTTCGGTGGCCAGCGGACCGGATAGGGTTTGAGTTTCGTATTCACGCAGCTTGCGATACAGGGTCCGGGAAGAGATTCCCAGAATGGCGGCGGTGCGTTCGCGGTTTCCGTCACTTTCGTTCAGCACGCGCAGAATGTGTTCCCGTTCGAGTTCTTCCAGGGTCAGCGGAAGAGATTGCGGCGGCGGAACCGCGCCAGAAGTTGAGTTGTCCGTCGCGATGGGAACGCGTTCGGCATTAAGAAATGGAATCTGGCTCGTGTCGATCGTATCGCTGAGAGAAATTGCGGCAGCGCGTTCGAGGCAGTTGCGCAACTCGCGCACATTGCCGGGCCAGGAGTAAGCGTAGAGACGCCGGCGAGTGTCGTCCGACAAACTAAGATTCGGGCGACCGAAACGCTGGCGGTAGAGGTCGAGAAAATAATCGATGAAAACCGGGATGTCTTCGGGTCGTTCGCGCAAAGGCGGCACGTGCAAAGACACCACGTTTAGTCGGTAGAAGAGATCCGCGCGAAAGCGCTGCCGGTCTACTTCTTCCGGAAGATTCTTATTCGTCGCAGCGATTACGCGCACGTCGGCGTTCTGGTCCCGGGTCGAACCCACACGACGGAAGCGGCCCTGCTCGAGAAAATGCAGCAGCTTAACCTGCATCATCAAAGGCATGTCACCGATCTCATCAAGAAAAAGTGTTGAACCGTCGGCTGCCTCAAGCAAACCACGCCGCAATGAACTGGCGCCGGTGAAAGCGCCGCGCTCATGACCAAAAAACTCTGATTCAAAGAGTGTTTCGGGCAGCGCGCCGCAATTGACGGTAATCACCGGCATATTGCGGCGAGTGCTTTTTGAATGAATGAAACGCGCCAGCACATCTTTGCCGGTGCCCGATTCACCGGTCAGCAGCACGGTTGAATCAGTGCGCGCAGCAGTCTCGCCCTGGCTGACCAACGCCGCCATCACCGGGTTCTGACGAACGATGGGCAAAACGTCGTCGGCACTGGCCGCGGGCCGGGCCACTGAACGCAGCGAGGCGTTCTGCTTCAGCAGTCGGCGCTTTTCATCAGCTTTGCGGATGACTGCTTCCATTTCGTCGAGCGTGGCCGGCTTGGTCAGATAATCGTAAGCACCGTGACGCATCGCCTCGACGCCGGTGGTCAGAGAAGTATCAGCGGTGAGCATAATGACTTCGGGTGGATCTTCGAACTGGCGAATTTGGCGCAGGGCCTCGAGCCCGGAGAGATCGGGCATCATGATGTCTAACAGAACTACATCATAATCGGTCTCGCGCAGGACCTGGAGGGCTTCCTGGCCGCTGCCTGCCGGGACTGCGTCAAACTCGGTCCGCTCCAGTTGGTCAGCTATGAGTTTGCGCAAGAGGTTGTCGTCATCGACGACCAGGACGCGAATTTTTCGATTCATGTTTTCTGTGTGATTCCTACCAGGAGCGAAACAGTTTTCCTCGCGAAGGCTCTAAGAAAAATTAAAGGCGCGAAGACACTCTGTCTATCGGATGCGAACCAGGATGCTCACTCTTCCGGACCGCGCCGGGGTATCCAGAGTCGAAAGCGACTGCCCGCACCGGGTTTCGATTCCACGGTGAGAGCTCCGCCGAGAGACTCAGCCAATGACAAGCTGATCGCCAAACCCAGCCCGTAACCCTTCCCCGGCCCTTTGGTGCTGAAGAAAGGATCAAAAATTCTGGACATCAGTTCCGGGGAAATACCCGCGCCGGAATCCTTTACTTCAATCGAGATCCGATCACCATCCCGGCTGGTTGAAACACGGATGCTGCCCTGGCCATCGTCCATGGCATCGATGGCATTGCTCAGCAGGTTGTCCAGGATCTGCCGCACCATGGATACGTCGGTGGCGACCTCGCCCAGGTTCTCATCAATGTTGATCTGAAGTTCGGTGCCGACCCCCGCCCGCTGCAGCGCTGTCTTGGCGCACTGTTTGGCGATTGAGTTCACGTCGGCCATGACGCGCCGGGCCTTGCGCTGGTGCGTCAGATCCAGAAGCCCGCGAGTAATTTCTTTGCAGCGCAGGGACTGGCGCACGATTTCTTCCAGGTAGTAGGTCCATTGATGATCGTCCGCCAGCTGCTGAACATCCGCGGTCCGGCGCATGTCGCGCATGGTTGCTTCAGCACAGGTAGTGATCGCCGCCAGAGGGTTATTGATTTCGTGCGCCACGCTCGCAGCCAATTGCCCCACGCTGGCCAGCCGGCGCGTGCGCGATAGCTGTTCCTGCATTTCAGACATGCGCGTCACGTCATTCCAGGTGACCACGCTGACCGGCTCACCATCTTGTTGTTGAATGGAAAAGATGGAAACGAGGAACCGGTGATCGTCTTCGGTTTGGACCTCAAAGGCTGAGGCGGGACTGCGGTCTTCGTCGAGATAATAATCGGCGGCCCGCTTCCCAAACAGGATTTCGAATGCTTTTCTGAACGAGAGCCCAATCACTTCGGCGGGCTCCAGGTTCATCATTTCGGCCGCCATTGCATTGCACCGCACGATCCGCGTTTCTGAGTCGTGCACGATGATGCCTTCGCCGATGGCATCGAAGGTCTGTTCCCAAATTTTCTCCGCCGCGTTTACGGTGTCCATCAATTGGGAATTGGCGATTACCAGCGCGGCCAGCTCTGCCAAATCCCACAGCAGGTGTTGCTCTTCACCGGTAAAGTCATGAGGCGAGCGATAACCGGCGACGAGGGCACCCGATCGGTTGGCTTGAATTTTCAGGGGCGCCATCGCGACATCGCAGACACCCTCAGACGTGAAGACAGGAAACTGTTCAGCCGGAAATTCGTCCCGTTTGCCGATCCCTTTCAAAATCCCGACGGTCTTTTCCGCCAACGCTTGTTTTACGATGCCGCTGGCCTGAGGGTGAACGAAGCTCTGCAGCTCCGCGAGAGTGTGCGCGCGAAAACCACTGATGGCTTTCCATGTAATGGTTTCGTCAACCATGGAAAAATTGACGATGCAGGCAACGTCGGCGCGGGCGATGCGACGGGCCAGGTCGACGATGGTGCGAAGCGTGGCGGCGCTTTCAGTTTGAGGCAGAGCGTGACTTGCTTCAGCAGCGGAGGTCATCAAGCTTCGAATGTTGGAGGCAAATGCGCTAAAGAACCGTAGAGTTACCGAGTGCCTCGCAATTCTCACGCGCAAATCGGCTGTGGTCAAGTACTAACTGATAATTCATGGCGCCCGCGCCTCGCTCACAGGATGTCAGCGCCTGCTTTGTGCTAACTTCAGATACATTATGTCTCAAATAAGAATCACCACGCGGGGAGCCAAACGCGTCCGTCAGGGGCACCTTTGGGTTTATCGCAGCGACGTGCGCGAGGCGGGCGACGCCGTCGGTGGCGCAATTGTGCGCGCGGTTGATGACGCAGGCAATTTTGTGGGTCAGGCTTTCTACAGCGATCGCTCTGAGATTGCGCTGCGCTTTCTTACCACTAATGAACAGCAGATCGATCGTGAATGGTGGCGCGCTCGCCTGCTCCGTTGTGCCCAAAGTCGCGCGATCATTGCCCGGGAGACCAACGCTTACCGTTTGGTTTACTCCGAAGGTGATCTGCTGCCGTCCCTGATCGTCGATGTCTATGACGACGTGTTGGTATTGCAGACACTGTCTCAGGGCACGGAAGAACTAAAGGGTCTGCTGACCGAGTTGTTGACGGAAGAATTCAAACCCCGTGCGATTATCGAGCGCAATGACGCCCGCGTGAGACAGCTCGAAGGGCTGGAACAGCGGTCGGGCGTCCTCTATGGTGAGGCTGCCGAGGAAATCGAAATCAATCAGCATGGGGTGCGCTTTGTGGTATCGCCTTTGGGTGGTCAAAAAACCGGGGCCTTTCTGGATCAGCGAGAGAACTACGGGGCCGCGCGCCGGGTCGCGCATGGGCGAGCGCTGGATTGCTTTACCTTCAACGGCGGTTTCGCTTTGCACATCGCGCCGGCCTGCGAGAATGTCGTAGCAATAGATATCTCGGCAGATGCGCTGGCCGCCGCGCAGCGCAATGCCGAGTTGAACGGCGCCGAAAATATTGAGTTCCGCGAAGCCAATGTGTTCGACGCTTTGCGTGAGCTGGAGTCGGCCGGCGAACGCTTCGATACGATCGTGCTCGATCCTCCGGCGTTTGCCAAAAGCCGGGCGACGGTAAAGTCAGCGGTTCGCGGCTACAAAGAGATCAATCTGCGCGCGCTCAAGCTTTTGAATCCGGGCGGCGTGCTGGTCACCTGTTCCTGCTCTTATCACATGAGCGAGGATCTTTTTTTTGAACTCATCACTGAAGCCGCAGTCGATGCGCGCCGCCGCGTACAGGTCGTCGAAAGACGCAGCCAGTCAAGCGACCATCCCGTTCTGCTGGCCGTGCCGGAGACGCATTACCTGAAGTGTGTGATTGCCCGGGTGGTTGAATAAGCCCGCGTCCTTGTCTTAACTCCTGAAGGAAAAACGATCCACGAATTCACCTTAGTGTCTTCGTGGATCGTTGTTTTGTCCGGCAAACCTGTAACTAATTTACAATCCGGGATCGGGTTCAACTACGATTTTCGTCGTATAGTCTTTGCCGTTGACCGCCAACTTCAAAAAGTAAGTGCCAGCCTCAACGGGTGGACCGGCATTGAAGAAGCCGCCGAAGCCACCACCACCTCCTCCTCCACCACCGCCACCGAATCCCGGCAGGCCGGCGGGTCGAGCGGGTGGATCGCCGCGCAGGTTCCATTGAATTCGATTGATCCCGGCTTCTTTGGTGCCCACGATGTTGCGAATTACTTTCCCGGTGTAATCAGAGATCGTGATCTTGACGTCATTCTCAGGGACGGACTTCAGAAAATAACTGATCGCCGTGCCTGGCGCCGGGTTGCTCCCGCGGTACAGTTTTGCGCCGCCGGTGTACCGGCTGAGACGAATGTCATTAAGCCATAAGGTCGCCGGCCGGACATCGAACAGAAAGACGTCCTTTTCCAGAACCTTCGCGAGAGTTAGTTGTTGCAGCGCGCTGATGTCATCCAGGATGTAAATACCCCGACCATGCGTGCCGATGATCAGATCGTTGTCGCGAGGATGGACCAAAATGTCGTCCACGCGCACGGTGGGCAGTCCCGACATGAACTGTTTCCACTCGTGCCCGGCATCAAGTGAGATATAGAGACCAAACTCAGTGCCGGCATAGAGCAAATCTTTATTCTTCGGATCCTGACGCACCACGTTGGCGGTTCCCCATGCCGGCAGATTGCCGACGATGGAAGTCCAGGTCGCGCCATAGTCACTGGTGACAAACAGGTAAGGCTTCAGATCGTCAAACCGATGACCATCAATCGCGACATAACAGGTGCCCGCGTCAACGTGCGAAGGCTCGACCCGATTAATGTGGTACATCTCGCCGATGCCCTGGATGTTCTTTGAGACGTTAGTCCATTCAACGCCTCCATCTTTACTTACTTGAACATTTCCGTCGTCGGTGCCCACCCAGATTACTCCCGGCATAACCGGAGACTCTGCGATAGTCACGATGTAGCTGAAACTGGTGTAGCCATCGTTTTTGGAGGCCATGGGCTCGGTGCCTTTGACGCCCATGATCGACAGCTTGTTGCGGTCGACATGCTTGGTTAGATCGGCGGACGCGATCCAAGTGTCGCCGCGATCCAGTGATTTGAAGAACCTGTCGCCCCCGACATAGATAATCCGCGAATTATGCGGCGACATAACGATCGGCGTGTTCCAGTAAAAGCGATACTGCTCGCCGGGCGATGGCGCAGGAACGATGTTCGAAGTCGCCGCGCCGCCGAACCCTCCGAAACCCTGTTGGGCCGCGAAGGCCGCTAGTGCCGCCTGCGGATCCTGAACCTCGGGCGTGGGGGAAGGGGATGCTCCGGGTTGACCGGCGCCGCGACGACCAGCGCCGCCTCCGCCACCACCGCCACGACGTGCGGCAGCCCGCGGACGAATGCTGACGCTGCGGCCCGTCCGCATGTCGATGCGCTGCATGGCGCCATTTTGCGACTCGGAATAGATAATATTGGGATCATTTGGATCTGCCTGCGAGTAGAAGCCGTCGCCACCGCCGGTGCGGAACCAATCAGCGTTGGTAATGCCGGCGTTACCTCGTGTTTGGCTGGGGCCGCCCCACGATCCGTTGTCCTGCAAACCGCCATAGACGTAATAGGGCTTACGCATGTCGGCGGCAATTGCATAGAACTGCGCCGCCGGAATCGTGTTGACGAATTCCCAGGTGGCGCCTTGATCGTAACTGACGTCAAGCCCGCCATCGTTTCCGATCATCAGATGATTGCCGTTCTTTGGGTCAACCCAGATGGCGTGATGATCGCTGTGTGCAATTCCTGGTTGCAGCGATAAGAACTTCTTTCCGCCGTCAGTTGACTTACTAAAGTTCAAACCGCCCACGAAAACATTTTCCGGATTACTTGGATCGATCCGAATCTGGCTGTAGTACATCGAACGATTGTTCTCAGTACAACCACCGGCGTTAAAGCAGGTGGCGACGACGTGCCAGGTTTTGCCTTTGTCGTCAGAGCGCCAGACTCCAGGCTTTTTCGGGTCGGGCGGCGTGGGTGTCGGTGATGCGGCCGGAGTAGCCGCCGCAGCAGGAGTGGCGGTGGCCGTTGGTGTCGGAGTCGGGCTCGGCGGCGTTTGCTCTTCACCCCCTGTGCCGACGCTGGCGCCTACTTCCATCTGCGCATAAAGCACGTTTGGATTCGATCGCGAAACGTCAATTCCGATTCGCCCCAACAAACCTTCCGGCAAACCATTGCCCTGTAGCTTCGTCCAGTTTTTTCCGGCGTCGGTGGTCTTCCAAATTCCCGAGCCCGGCCCGCCGCCATTAAATCCCCATGAAGTCCGGCGACGCTGATATGACGCCGCATAAAGCGTCTTGCTGTCAGTGGCGTCCATCACCAGATCGGCAAAGCCGGTGTCTTCGTCGATGAACTTAACGTTATTCCAGGTCTTGCCGCCGTCAGTGGTCTTGTAAACTCCGCGGTCCTTGTTCGGTCCAAACAGATGCCCCAGGACCGCTGCGTACACGATGTTCGCATCCTTCGGATCGATAACAATGCGAGCTATGGTCTGCGTGTTCTCGAGACCCATTTTGGTGAACGTTTTGCCGGCATCGTTCGATTTATAGATGCCGTCGCCAAAACTCGAACTTTGGCGATTGTTCGCCTCGCCAGTGCCGACCCAGACGATGTCGGGGTTCGACGGTGCAATCGCGATGTCACCGATGGATGCAGTCGAATAAGTATCAAAAACTGATTGGAAGGTCGTTCCGTTATTGACGGTTTTCCAGACGCCGCCGGTAGCAAAGCCGACATAATAGATATACGGGTTGCTTTCCACCACCGCGATGTCGTCGATGCGTCCACCCATACTGGCCGGACCGATTCCTCGCCAGACAAACCGCTTGAGCATTGGATCGGTCGACCAGTTAATCGGTGTGGGCGTCGGGCTCGGTATTGGGGTGGCGCTGGCGGTGCGCGACGGCGCGGGACTCTGAGTAGTCGCCGGAGTAGGACTTGGGTTTTGCGCGTGAGCGCCTAAAGCTCCCAGGGCCATTGCGCCAAATAAGAGCGCGCAGATAGCCACCAGGAGCCCGCCAAAGTCGCGAGCAGAACGACACTTCTCTATCATTTGGGGAAACTTCCTTTCAATCGAATTGTGGTAAAGAAAATGCAGGTAGCGAAACTATCGAAGAAACGATTACAACCGTAAGACGCCCGAAGGCTCAAGCCGGTTACACGCCTGGCACTGAAACTTGTACAGGGCGAGAACATTTATCCGATCAGCCGCGCTTAGTCAAATGAATCCGGTTTGCGCAGACTGCCGGTCAGTGCCGGCCGGCGGCGCGCAACATCAAAAGGTAAGACGATCCACGAAAGTACACTAAGTTGGAGTTGCCCCGGGTTAGTGTGACTCATGGATCGCCTTCTCCAAGCGGGGAGAAAAACGACACCAAATAAAGAGCGTCTCTCGACAGACTTTGCTTGACCATTTAGATTTGCACGACTAGAATTCGAATCGTCCTCAAGACAAGAATCAAAATGCTGCCACGTACTCAACGTCAGAAAGAAGTTCTGGATTACATCACTCGCTTTCTGGCGAAGAACGGGCACGAACCATCGTATGCACAAATCGCGCGTAACTTCGGAGTCAGTTCGAAGGCGACGATTGCCAAACATATTTCAGCGCTGGAAAAGCGCGGCCTGATCAAACGCGATCACCAGCCGGGACGCTTTACTCTCGCGGTCAAAGTTGAAGAGGTCGCGCCGGATGCCGTCTGTGAAGTAGCGCTGCTCGGTCGTATCGCCGCGGGGGTGCCGATCGATGCGATTGAAGACATCGAAATGATTTGCGTGCCGCGCTTCCTGTTTGGCCGCGTGCGTCCGGAACGCATCTATGCATTACGCGTCAAAGGCGATTCGATGATTGACGACCACATCTGTGACGGCGATATCGCGTTGATTGAAAGCCGCACTGAAGCGCGCGATGGCGAGATCGTAGTGGCGCTTATCGATCGCGCTCGGGCGACGCTGAAGCGTTTGTTTCGTTTTGGCGAGGAAGTGGAATTGAGACCCGCGAATTCTCATCTGGATCCCATCAGGGTACATGCCTCGCGAGTCGAGATCCAGGGCATCTTCCGTGGCCTGATGCGCCCCAACGCTTAGGTCAGAACCCCTCAAAATCACTTAATTTATTAATATTTCCCAGGCTTCGACGGTTTCGTTTAGAGGCCCGCCTCTAAACAGCTGCTATTGATCCTAACGCTGCCCCTTGCCCCGGCGAACGACAGTTTGAGTCTCGCGTTCAACCTCGAACCGGCAATCCTCAGGCTGCTTGTCTTCGCGCAGACCGACAAAGACCGGGTGCCGCAGGCGAAGGTCGGCCGTCCACTCTGAGAACTTTACTTCACCGACCAGCCTGGGCTGAATCCATTGCACCGGCTCGTTCGTTTTCGCAGCATCGACGAACGGACCCGCTTTGGTTTTCAATGGCTGCATCAACTTGTGGATCTCAGTCAGGCTGCGCTGGTTGAACCCGCCGCCGACGTGAGCGACGTAATGCAGGTCCTTGCCGCGATAGAGTCCCACCACCAACGCCCCAAAATGTGCTCGTGATCCGCGCGGTTGGGTGTAGCCGCCGATCACCACCTCGGAACGTTGCACGGTCTTGACCTTCAGCCAGTCGCGACTTCGTCGAGGTACGTAGGGGCTGGCGGCGCGCTTGGCCATCATTCCTTCGAGCGAGAATTTTTCGATCTGCGCAAAGAAGGCCTGGCCGTCGCCCACGATGTGTTCAGACAATTTGAGGAAGCCGGCCGGTTTTAGAATTCTCTCGAGCACTGCTTTGCGCTCGACGACCGTGCAGGAAGTTAGATCGTAACCATCGACAAATAGACAATCGAAAACGTAGTAGACGATATGGCCGTGACCGCGCAGTGCTTCAACTCCGCTTTTGCGGCCGACGCGCGGCTGCAGAAGTTGAAATCGCGGCATGCCGTGCTTATCCAATGCGACAATCTCACCGTCGAGGATTGCTTCCTTAGCGGCGAGCTGTTTGCCGACGCTGACGAGTTCGGGATACTGCGGCGTCATATCGATCTGATTGCGAGAAACAAAACGTGACTTTCCCTTCTGCACAAAACAAATAGCACGAAAGCCGTCCCACTTGGTCTCAAAGATCCACTCCGAGTTTGAAAACGATGCATCGACCAGGGTCGCCAGCATCGGATGAATGACTTCAGGCATGAGTGCCCGACGCGCCGTTGAGCAGAGACCGGAGTGAATGTCTTTGGCCGGACGTTTTTTTGATTTCTCTTTTTTCGAGCGGAGCGGCGTGGATTTCTTTCGGGTCATATTGATCTCAGTTCATCGCAAATGCAGTCAGAAGGAGCGGTAGCGACCTGGTCCCTCGTTGTCCCGTGACCCGGTCGTTACAGCTCCCGGTATTGACCTCGTCTTTGCGTTTAAGCTCTCTGCCCACTTAGTCTATGAGCAAATAATGAGCACCAGCAAGCTGATCCAAAACCCACCGCCGTTCAAGCCGACGAAGCAGCAGCTGATCGAAGCCAAGGGTAAAAGCATCCCGGACGTGATCGGGCCGGGGTTGCGGGTGCTTTTCTGCGGTATTAACCCCGGCCTTTACACCGCCGCCGTAGGTCATCATTTTGCGCGGCCCGGCAATCGTTTCTGGCCGGCGCTCTACAAATCGGGTTTCACCGATCGCTTGTTGTCCGCATTTGAAGAGCGTGAGCTCTTACAGCTCGGGCTCGGAGTCACGAACGTGGTTGCGCACGCCACGGCCACCGCGGCCGAACTGACAAACGAAGATATAGTTAAAGGAGGCGGTGCACTTAGGGCCAAAGTGCGCCGCTACCGACCGCGGGTGCTTGCGATTCTCGGCGTGGGAGCCTATCGCCAGGCCTTCAGGCAGCCCAAAGCGCCGATTGGGGAACAGGCCAAAGGAGTCGGTGACACGCGCGTCTGGGTGCTACCGAACCCCAGCGGACTGAACGCGAATTATCAGTTGCCCGAGCTGATCCGGTTGTTCGGCGAGTTGCGCGCGGCCGCTGAAGCATGAGGCCGCATCAACTATCCGCCAAACCTGTCATCGGACTTACGGGTGCGCCCGTCTGACGCCATCTCAGATTCTTCGTGAGCTACTCGAACCTGATATACCACTTACCACGACCGGTAACAGGTATGGGAAGTGGAACTTCGGGATTTAGGCCGTCATAAAAAAAGATCCTTGGAGGCGTCCGCGAAATTCGCGAGCAAGTATAGTTTCCGCGGGAGTTTGGCATCGGTGAGCCGGGATTAATTCCAGTGGATGGGTTGTTTGACGAAGGGTTCACCGGTCGTTGGTCTTGATCTAAGTTCACCCAAAGGTACGACGAGCCTCCTCCACCCACGAGGATCGGCGGATCCCCTAGATCGAGTATTGTCTTCTTAACCTTCTTGCTCTTGCTGGTGTTGCTTTTTTTCTTCGTTGCCATTTTCATCATTCTCCTTGACTGAGGGTTCAGAAGTTGGATTACCGTGCCACCACAGAACTCTGCTCAAGCTGTCTGCGGTAGAGTTGAATGTCAGGGCGTGCCTGGTAACTCTTGAATAATTCCGCGCCCCATTTCTGTTGCAGT
>JBBRMS010000003.1:0-121257 GCA_038230715.1 Pyrinomonadales bacterium | reverse complement strand
ACCCGTGATGGGGCTTATGGTCACGCCTCCGATTTCGGTGGTGATATTTTTCAGAAGTACGATCTCTACTGGGACCGCTCGCCTTTGAAGTATGCGCACAATGTGAAGACGCCGACGCTGATCCTGCATTCAGACAACGACCTGCGTGTGCCGATCGAGCAGGGCGAACAATGGTTTCGGGCACTCAAACACTTTGGCGTGACGACCGAGATAGTTTTCTTTCCGCGTGAGAACCACAACCTTACCCGCACGGGCGAGCCAAAGCACCTGGTCGAGAGCTTGAACTGGCAGCTCTATTGGTTCGACAGGTTTTTGAATGGGAATAAGGGAGCAGTGCCGCCGGACGCGAAGTGAAGCACCGGATTTGTGTGGAGTGCGCTGACTTGTCAGCGCTTTAGTATGCGGCGACTTGTCGCCGCGAGTCTGGCTACCACGTAAGACGGCCGCGACTGGTCGTGGTTCCCGAAAGCGGCGACGAGTCGCCGCACTTTAAAGCGTCCGCGCTCCCAGCAGAGAGGTTTTGGTTTCCTAACAGATTCTTATTGCTCAAAGTCATACTGCTCAATCTTGAATGGCTGGAATCCTCGCTTCAAATAATTTGGCAGCGCGGCCGGATCGTCCAGGGTGCAGGTGTGCAACCAGACACGATTCGCTCCTTCTGCCCAGGCCTGTTCCACCGCGCGTGTCAGCAAGTGCTTGCCCAACCCTCTGCCAATGAAGTCCGGCAAGAGACCAAAGTAAGCGACTTCAACGGAGCCGTCTTCGCAGCGGCGTAATTCAAAATACCCCGCCGTCTTCTCAGCTTCGGTCAGTAACCACACCGAGATTCCGGCTTGGCTCAGGTGTGTAGAGATGTCTTCATCCGTCCAGGGCAGGCGATCTATCCAGTGATACTCCCGGCCCACCTCGGCATAGAGTGAGCGAAAGAGAGATGGCGGGCAATCGGGGATGCGATCGATGCGCAAACGGGGATCGTCAGAGATGGCTCTCTGCAATTGGCCTGGGTCCCGCATCTCAAGATAAGTGCGGGTGACTTCGATCCTGGTCTTCATTTTAAGATCTCGGCCTCGATGGTCGCTGAGGGTCGTGAGGTCGGTACTTCTGCGTGAGCGGACGGATTGACACTCAAGCAATGCTAAAACCCGATCTTGAGTTTTTATCCAGCCGCTTACGCGGGTGTCGCTGACCTCATCGTCGGCTCACTTGATCTTGCCACCACCAGCACTCCTCGCCCGCGGATGAAACCGATCATAAGCTTTGCGCATGTGCAGGTCGGTGATATGCGTGTAGATCTCTGTTGTGGAAATGTCAGCATGTCCAAGCAATGCCTGCACCGAACGCGAATCCGCGCCGTGCTGCATCAGATGAGTGCCGAAGCTGTGACGCAGAGTATGCGGTGATATGTCCGGTACACCCGCGACGGCCGCATAGGTCTTGAGCATCGACCAGACCGCCTGACGCGTTATTTGCCGGCCGCGATGTATGAATAACTCCGGCCCGGCTTCGTTACCGAATTGCTTACGAATTGCCAGGTACCTTTGCACCCAGTGCACTGCGCTCTTTCCGATCGGGACTCGACGCTGCTTGCTGCCCTTGCCGTGACAGGTAAGCAGGGCCGTGTCGATATCGATGTCGCTGGTTTTCAAAGAGCACATCTCTGAGACGCGCAGCCCCGCCGCATACAGAACTTCCAGCATGGCTCGATCGCGCACTCCAATGTCCGTGTTGATGTCAGGCGCAAACAGGAGCCGTTCCATTTCTTCTTCACTGAGAAACTGCGGCAGGCGCGAGTTATTTTGTGGCGTGTGAATATCTTCCGCCGGATGCCGTTTGATGTGTCCGTCCAGCATCAGGAAACGAAAGAACCCGCGAGCGGCGCTGACCGCTCGGGAAACGGTTGCTGGGGCCTGGCCTCGCCGCGACATGCTGGCAATCCATTCGCGCAGGTCGGTGCGTTCAAGCTTTTCAATCTGGCGGTGGTTCTTCTCAGCCCAGGCTTGCAGCTTTGCAATGTCGCGAGCGTAACTTTGCAGCGTGTTAAGTGAGAGGCCTTTCTCAACCTGGATGTAGCTGAGGAACTCGCGTACTAGATCGCGCTGCTCGAGTCGGTTGGACATCAGCAGGAGGGTAGCATAAGTGTGCGGGACTTTAGATTGTGATTTCCGGAACGGGAACCGGCCGCAATGAAGTCAGCACCGTCCGCGTCAGCGTGTGGGCTAGAGAGTTAGAAGGAGATTAGGCGTCGCCGGTTGATGCAGGCGTTACTTCGTTGGTTGATCCATCCGCTCACGCGGGCGTTACTGATCCTAAGTCCTCTGGCACCAGCGAGAAAAGCACCGCATCCAGAGACCGCCCGCGAAACCAGAGCCGTTTGCGCAAAAGGCCTTCGCGCTTCGCCCCGGATTTTTCGGCCACGCGCTGGCTGGCGATATTGTCCACGGCGGCGACAATCTCAATCCGCTGCAAGCCAACCTCTTCAAAGCCGAACCTCGCGGCCAGACGAGTGGCTGTCGTGGCCACCCCATGCCCGGCGGCGCTGGTGCGCACCCAGTAACCGAGATTCGCCAGCCGATGTACGCGGTTGATGAAGTTTATGCCCACGCCACCCAGGAACCTGCCACTGTCTTTGTCAAAGATTCCAAAGCTGTACCATTCGTCGCCCTGCGAGGCTAGCTCTCTCGATGCAATGAACTCTCTGCTCTCTTCGATCGAATAGTCCGAGTGACACCAGGGTAACCAGACTGATACCTCGGCCATGGATTCGCGCACCGCCTCGTAAAGCGCGTCTTCATCGCCCGCCCGAAAGGGCCGGATCAGGATTGAGCCTTCGGTGAGTCCAGTTTTCATCCGATTTCTTTAGGAGCGCACGCCGGGATGCGTACGCTCCTACCTGGCAACTTTGTATTTGTCGATTAGTTGCTTCATGCCTTCGGTCGAACCGTTGTGGCGGTACTTGTAGTAGGACTCGAGATCCTGCAGATACTGCTGTCTGACCGGCGCCAACCGTTCGTTGCCTTCGGCCAGTGCAATCAGGCGCGCATAAGAATCGACAACCTGATCAAGTAAGCCAAGTACTTTTTTCAGCGCTTCGTCTTTGGGTGGGCCCATGGGCATGGCCCGGTATTGTTGTGCCTCATTCTGATATTCATCGTTCAGCATGCCGGACAGCAAAAGATAATTAAAGGGATCGGCAGGCGCGAGTTCAGACGCTTTCGCCAGCCGCGCTTTGGCCGCCGCGTTATTACCTTTTACCAGTTCAAGAATACCCACTGACTGGTACAAGCTCGGCAACTGTTCACTTTTGTATTTGACCCAGCCGGCGTCGTCGATACCCTGGGGTCGCTTGTCCGCCTCGATCAGTTCGATGGCGTGCGTTCCGTATTGCACACTCTGCGGAATGAATTTCAGGTTCTTCTGTTTGGCCTGATCGGTTCCGAGTGCTGCCAGCTGGACGAGTACATACAACGAGTCAGGATTGCGCGCCAGAAAATCGCCCCGTTGGTAAAAGCTTCGTCTAACCGGTTCGCGCCGGCCAAAGCCTCGATCAAAATCGGAGTGATCACTTGCTGCTCGGCCGGTTCGTTGAAAATGCTCTGGTATTGCCGGGCCAGCGCCAGCTTTTGAGTGGGGTCCTTAACGGCGCTCACTTCGTCAGCCAAATCGGCTGCGGCCTTCGATCGCAGTGAACTCTTCGGGTACTTCTTAACCAGATCCGAAGCGGCTTTGAACTTACCATCGATGTCCGGTGAAAGCAGGATGGCTTTGGCCAGATTCTGTTCGTCCGGTGACGGCCGCTTAACGCCCTGAGCGACTGCAACAGATGCCAGGCTCAGAATTAGAACGCATCCGGCCGCCACCTGTGAAGCAGTCCGGCCCACCCCCGTAACAAACGATCTAGTTTTCATGGTTTCACCTCGTGAAGGACATGCGGAGCCTTCTTCTGTTCTGATCTACCGAGTTGGCGGAGCCAGGGAAATATTCGCAGCCCGTTGCGGGGCGGCCTTTACCCGGGCAACGAACCTCAAGATCGAAATCATTTTTCGGCGCGGCGGCCAATCGGCGTTGGCTGCCGGCGGTAACGATGGGTAATCGGGCGACGGCGGCCAATCCCGATCGCGTTGCGTGAGATGATTAAGGTCGGCGGCAACTGCCGGCGCTTGAATTCATTCGCCGGCGATTCGACCCGGTTAAGAATTTCATAGACGAGGTCGCTTTCATGACCCGCCGCGATGATCTCTTCGGGCGAGGCCTTCTGCTCGAAATAAAGTTTCAGAATAGGATCCAGCTTATCGTAAGCCGGCAGAGATTGATCGTCGAATTGCCCGGGCGCCAGCTCAGCCGAAGGTCTCTTGTCGATGATCGACAACGGAATGATTTCGCGATCACGATTGTAAAGCCGGGCCAGTTCGTAGACTTCCGTCTTCAGTACGTCGCCGATAACCGCCAGGCCACCATTCGTATCGCCGTAGAGTGTGCAGTAGCCAAGCGCCAATTCTGATTTGTTTCCAGTGGAGAGCAACAGACGATTCTCGGAATTTGAGATCGTCATCAAAATGTTTCCGCGCAGGCGCGATTGAAGGTTCTCAACCGCGAGCCCCATCGCCCGCGGAATCTCACTTCCAGGTGTCGGCTCAGGCAAACCGAGTTCATTGCGCAGTGCCTGAAAAACTTCGGTGATCGGCCTCTCGATCGTCTGAATACCAAGGCGCTGGCTGAGATCGATTGAGTCATTGATACTGCCGTGCGAGGAATAGGGCGAGGGCATCATCGCCGCGAGCACGTTCTCTGGCCCCAGGGCCTCGGCCGCCAACGCGGCCACCACCGCAGAGTCGAGCCCCCCCGATAAACCAAGCACGACTTTTGAAAACCTGTTCTTGCTCGCATAGTCGCGAATGCCTAGGACGAGTGCCTGCCGCACGGTTTCAATGTCGTCGCCGGGTAGGCAACGCGTGTCCGCAAGGCCACAGCCCAGATCGACTGTGCCAACAAACTCTTCGAACGGCGGGGCCTGCATGACGATTCGTCCGGAGGCATCCGAAACGATACTCGCCCCGTCGAAAATTATCCCATCGTTTCCACCAATCAGGTTCACAAATACGATCGGGATCCGGGCAGCTTTAGCGCGGTGCGAAACCATCTCGCAGCGCATTCTCATCTTGGCTTTGTTGAAAGGCGACGCATTGATCGAAACCAGCAGCTCCGCGCCCATTTCGATCAACTCTTGGGCGGGATCGTGGGGATAGGACCGCTGCTTCCAAAAAGTCTTTTCATTCCAGAAATCTTCGCATACGGCTATGCCAAGTTTGGTCTCGCCGATTTGAAACAACCTACGTTTCGAAGCAGGCTCGAAGTAACGCGGATCATCAAAAACGTCGTACTCCGGCAGCAGAGTCTTGTCGGCAAACCCCAGTAACTTCCGGTGGGAAATCACCGCGGCCGAGTTGTACAGCCCGCGCCCGTTTGGCTGATCGTTGGGACGCACGGTGCCGACAATCGCCGTCAAGCCGGCTGTCGCTTCGATAATTTGTGTTAGTGGATCGAGGCATGTTCGCTGTACGTCCTTATCGAGAAACCAATCCAGCGAGGTGTAGCCCTGGATGGTGACTTCGGGAAAGACTATCAGGTCGGAATGTTCTTTCTTTGCCTGATCGATCGCGCTCAGTATGCGCGCGACGTTGCCTTCGTAATCCCCGTTGATGGTATTGATCTGCCCGATGGTGACCCGCATGTAGAGTGATTCTAGCACTGTTGAGGTCAGGGTTCGGAGTGCTGCTTTCGGGACTGATACTTCTTCTTTGCGCCTTAAAGTAGTGTCCTGGCGCCTGTGCATGAATTCAAACGGTCAAGCAGATTCGCGCAAAGGCGCGAGGAAAACCGAAAGGCGCAAAGCCGCTAAGACGTGGCGGAGTAAAGTGCGGGATTATAGAAGGGTGCAAACGCTGCAATCAGCGCCGCTTCGAAACTCATCGAACGCGTCAGCAAGTCTCTCGAGAGCACGCCCCAGGCGCCCTGGCGGCTGCGCACGTCACGCGCTCCGGCAACTTCGTCGATCACCAAACCCAACTCGCGCTTGCCCTCGATCACGCTCTTGACGATTGCGGGTGGGACACCGATTGAAGGCGACATGCCAAAACTGCCCCGCTCTCCATCCGTCACGTAAGCCCAACCCCGCAGGAACGTATGCCAGTCGCCATCAACTGAAATCGAATGAAAGCCACCTTCAAGCCCGACATAGAGGTCGGCTTCGAGATTTTGCTCCACCAGGATTGTGCGCACCGCGAACGCGCGTTGGCGCGCGCCGCTCATTAATTCCCAGTCCGTCAGAGGCATTGCTGGCGCGTCGGTCTTAACCGATCGCGCGACGACATTTGCCTCTGCCCAGGCCGAGTCCACCTCGGCCACGCGCGCGATACTGGCTCGCACCGCCATGATTTTTGCCGCCCGATCTGAGCCCAGAGCGATTCTTTCGATGCGCTTGCGCGGCGTTCGCTTTGCTGCGATAGGTTGAGTTGACATTCGTACCTCGCGGTTGTTGTAATCGAATTCAATTGGGAGTACAAGCCTTGCTGATGTCAGAACAGTGGTGCCCTATTTTGAGATTCTCTTGCCAGGTAAGTGTTTTGGTTGCCGGTTCGTGTGATTTCGTCGATCGTTCTTGCCCAGGGTAAAGACAAAACAAAACCAACATAAGGCACTACCAGAAGACATGCAAGATTGACCTTTTTTAGTGACGTTTCGCCAGGCTTCCTTAATTGTTGGAAGAGGCTGTGGAGAGAGACAGCAAACCACAGTCGGTCGTGCTGAATTTTCCTGGCTGGAACTATCGGCCTCACCCTCTGCCGCGCGAGAGGGAAAACAAATCCATTCGCTGAGGTGTCAGACGTGTCCGTTGCCGAACTCATCTATGACTGGAACAAAGTTGATCCCGAGCTGCATAAGCCTGATCGCCACCTGAGCTTCGACGACGAAACGTTGCGCGACGGACTGCAGTCACCTTCAGTCTGCGAACCCTCCGCTGACAAGAAAATTGAGCTGTTGCATTTGATGGAAGCGCTGGGCATCGACACGGCGGACATTGGTTTGCCCGGTGCCGGCGGCGCTCACGCCGAGAGTGTTGAGTTGTTGGCCCGCGAGATTGCCGATAAGAAGCTACGCATTCGCCCCAACTGCGCCGCGCGCACCCACCGCAACGACATTGTTCCGATTGTGGAAATCTCCCAGCGCGCCGGGATTCCCATTGAAGCGTGTACCTTCATCGGCTCTTCGCCGATTCGTTTTTATGCCGAAGAATGGACGCTCGATAAGTTGCTGAAAATGACTGAAGACGCCGTCACCTTCGCGGTAAAAGAAGGGCTGCCGGTGATGTTTGTCACCGAAGACACGACGCGTGCAAATCCCGAAACGATTCGCGCTCTATACACCACCGCGATTCGGTGTGGAGCGCGCGCCGTCTGCGTCTGTGACACGGTCGGGCACGCTACTCCTGATGGGGCGCGCGAGTTGGTGAAGTTTGTGCGCGGAATAATCGACGAGCAGGGCGAGCAGGTGCGACTTGATTGGCATGGTCATCAGGATCGCGGCCTGGGTGTAATCAATTCGATCGCGGCCATTGATGGCGGCGCCGATCAGATTCATGGCTCAGCGCTGGGCATGGGCGAACGGGTCGGCAACACGCCGATGGATCAACTGCTGGTAAACCTGAAACTGCTTGGCTGGATTGAAAATGACCTGATGCGCTTGGGAGAGTACTGTGAAAAAGCAGCGGAGGGATGTCAATGGACCATTCCACTTAATTATCCGGTCTTTGGTCGTGACGCGTTTCGCACTGCCACCGGCGTTCATGCGGCCGCGGTCATCAAGAGCTATCGCAAAGGCGATACGGAACTGGCCGACCTGATTTACTCGGGTGTCCCCGCCGGACAATTCGGTTTGAAGCAGGTCATTGAGATCGGTCCGATGAGTGGCAAGTCAAACGTAATCTTCTGGCTCGAAAGCCGCGATCTCGACGCGAGTGAAGAACGCGTCACGCGGATCTATGAACGAGCAAAACAGGCTTCAGCTGTTTTGAGCGAAGAAGAAGTGATGGGAATGGTTTGAGTAGTGTCGCGGCTAAGCCGCGCTGGCTACCGAACCTAGTTGATTGGAATCGTGATAGTTGCTGAACCGGCTTTGCCTGCCGGAAAGCGTTTCTGGCGCGCGATTCGCAGCGCAGTTGCGTCTCCACCCGAAGCCTGCGTTACCCGCCCGTTCTCGTCATAAGTAACCTCGACCGTGGCTTTTTTCGATCCCGTAGCCGGACTCGATTGAGTCTTGGCGGCGCTCGGGTTAACCGGGGCCGATGTTGGTTGCGACGGAACCGGAGCTGCACCGGCGTCCTGTAACTTCGCGGCGCGTTCCCTGGCGCGGGCTTCACGTAAACGTTTGGCCGCAAGTTCAGCGTCGGTAGTCGATGGTTGGACGCTTTCGCTCGTCACCGGCTCAGCCGGCCCTTGATTTGCGGTCACGGTTTCGGTGGCTGGTTGAGGGCTTTGAGCCGGCACAGGACTGGTCGCCACCCTAGCCGCTTTGCTGCGAGCGTACCATCCCCAGGGCACCCCGACCACGGCGACGATCAGAGCGATCGCTCCCATGACCGTAACCAATCTCCAGGATCCGAAACGCGAGCTATCAGATTGAGAAACGAACGCTTCCATGTATGGCAATTCAGGGGTCGGCGTTGTAATGACAGGCTTTTCGAATTTGTGTTTGGGTGCGGGCGCGCTTTGCGGCAGGTCCTCGGCCACGACACTAGTCACTACCTCTGGTTCAGGAGCGCTTGTTTCCCCGGCTTTGGCTTCTTCGATTTTCGCTTCTTCGACAAGGGCAGCCTGGCCTTCGGGGAAGGGTTCGGCGGGGTTAACGCCCTCGTCCATTCGGCGCAGACCTTCCAGAACCACTGAGGTCCACGGTTGGTTGATGGTCTGCTCGGGCGCTTCAAACGCGGGGCTGAAAGTGAAAGAAGCATTCGGCAGTGTCAGAGCGTGATAGACCGCTTCGATCCCGCGCAGCACGCCTATTCGCGCGTGGACCACGGAGCCTGATTGCAGATAGAAATATCCCGGACCTACCGAGTAGATAACTTTCAGCCGCCCGGTTTTTCGTTGATTGCAAAAGAATTCGATTAGCTCGGCGAGCGAAAGATCGTTGAGCTCTCCAGACAGTGCCATAGTGAGTCCTCTTCCTAAAGAGTTATTGGAGCAACGTGGCGACCCTCAGGCGCCGCCTCAAACAACTATTGTGGAATGGTGAAGTTATAGTTGATCCGGCCAGTGATCTTTACCGGCTGACCTGAAAGTTTGGTGGGTGAAAAGCGAGCATGCAGAGCGGCCTGGACCGAAGCGTCACGAAGTGAAGGGGGACCTCCCAGCGCGCGCGCTGAAATGACCTTACCGTTTTCATCAACCACTACCTCGACTTCTACCAGGCCACCGGTACGACTGTGACGCGCGAACTCAGGGTACACGGGCGCGGGCAAGCTGACTGCCTTGCCATTGAGTACCCCACCCGAGATCGGCTTGAGCAGAGGTCGGGGCGCGGGTGGCTGATCGTTGTTGGAGACCACGACCTTGCGGTTTCCGTCGTCGGTATGAAGATCACCAGAAGGCGGTGCAACGGACGATACCTTGAGGTTAAGGAGGGAAGTCTGGGGCGGTAGGGCAGCTGTTTTTACGTCAGCGGTTTTTGTTGGTTGACTGGCTGCGTCTCCGGCAACGACATTCGCCGGCGCCGGTTGGAGCATCTTCGCCATCGCCGCATCCAGATAATAAAAAATTGTTCGGTAGGTGGCTTCGGTGGGCTCAAAAGCGACGCGACCATTTTCCACCACCGCAACTGCAGTGGTCATCTTTACCCAGTTACCAACCGAGTCATAATCGTATTTGTAAACTTCTTTACTGATCAATGATCCGTCGCCGTTGACCAGGGTCATCTCGCTGTTGTTGCCTTTGTCGTCGTACTTATAAACCTCGCGCCCGGTCAGGGTGGCGCCTTCGATCGGGAAATACTGGTTCTGAGTCTTCGCCCCCTTGAGGTCGTATTCGGCTGTTTCCAGGACCAGGTGCTTGCTGTCTTCGACGGCTTTGCCCGCGACTGCTGAAATCTTGACCACCTCAGTGCGAACACGCCGCACAGGACCAACCAGACCATCACGCGTTCGGTCGCTTTCGCTGCTTGAGCCATCAACGGCGGCGGCTGGCGGCACGTTGGCCTTGGCCGTCAAGTTGCCCTGCCCTGAAGCCAGCGTGAAAACTGTGGAAAGGAAAAAACATGCGGAGAGAAATCGGGTTACCTGCGACATTTTTGAATCTCCTACAATTCGTAAACTGAAAGCGAGGGGTGCTGGCTAGAGCGTTCAACGGGGGCAAGCGTGAGTAGCCGCGGATTATCTTAACCCGGTTGAACGATGTTTGTCTAGGGCAAACTCAGGTGGGAGATTGGGAAAAACACTTGGTTTGTGGGCTATTTGGAGCGCGAAGTTGAGCCGGTATCGGCGATCAGACCCGCAATTTGGTCAATCAGTCGCACAGGATTGGCGTGCCCGCTGGCATCATTACAAAAAATCGAAAAGGCCAACACCTCGCCATTGGGGGTTACTGCATAGCCCGAAAGCGAGTGGTCATAGGTGAGTGTTCCCGTCTTTGCAACGATGCGACCGGCCAATGGCGAGAGCCGTCCCGACAAGGTTCCGTCGCGACCAGCGATCGGCAGCGAATCATGGAAGGCCGTGGCCGCATTGGTGCGGGCAATTGCTGTGAGCAGTCGCGCGGTGGCTTCAGGCGTTACCAAATCCAGACGTGAGAGGCCCGAGCCATCCCAAAACGCGAGGCCGTCCGTGGCCACGCTGTTGTTATTCAACCAGGCTCGCACTAAAGCGGATCCGGCTTCGTCATCGCCCCGGCTCCGATTCTTCCGGGCATCGGGATCGGGCGCGGTCGAGCCCCGCTCTTTTCCCAGGGTGCGCAGGATGAGTTCCGCGTAGAGATTGTCGCTGGCCTTATTTGTGTGACGCACGATGTCCGCGAGCGCGGCGCTATTCTCCTGGCCCAGCTCGCTAGCTTTCTGCGGATCGAATTTATCGCGTTCGGCCACACGCCCGTCCTGACTGCGCGCTTCGCCTTCAACTTTAATCCCTCGAGCGATCAAAGCTACTTTGAAAAGCGTAGCCGCCCACAACGCCGGTTTGGGTACGGACAGAAAAGCGCTGAAGGGACGGCCGGTCACGGGAAAGTCACCCCACACCACCAACTCTCTGTCAGACAAACCGCGGTTGATACCGAGCGTGGTAGTCCCATCGCGCTCGACCGTCGCCGTGTGATTCACCAGATGAAGATAGTTGGCTTCGTGACTTAAAGTGAGGGTTGCGCTGGAGCCGACTTTGCCAGCCGGCGAAATCGTCAACTCGACACTGTTCTCATTAATGGTAAGCGCGCTTGGTTCGGCGCCAAAGTACCACTGCAGATCATTCCACTGCCAACCCAGGCCGTACAGCTCACCGCGAAAATAACTATCATCACCGATGATGTTCCCGCTCACTCGGCGTACGCCGCGCTGGTAGAGTTGATCCGCGAGCGACGTCAACCCCTTCTTAAGGTCAAGATCGGGAGCTCCCCGGCCATACAAAGTTACGCTTCCCTCAATCAGGCCACTCGCGTCCGCCGGCTTGTCTGCGTAAACAGAAGTGCGCCAGTGATAATCTGGTCCGAGCAAATCGAGGGCTACCGCCGTGGTATAGATCTTCATATTCGACGCCGGGGTGAATAGCCGGTCGCTGTTGTGTGAGGCGAGGACCCGTCCGTCTTTCGTCGACATAACAAATACACCCCAACGCGCCTGGGTCGATTCGCTCGAGTCGATCGCGTAGTCAATCTGCTGAGCGAGCGCCACATCGGCGGGCTGTTTGGATAGTAAGGGCGGGTTCGCAGTCTTAATCGCGGCAGGTGGAGCCGCGGGCTTAGCCTCGTTCCGCGCGATCAGGTTACCGATTAGCAGCGGGACCATGAGACAGGTCGCGATGGCAAGCGGCAGCAATAGCAAAGTGGTTTTTCGTCTGGACATTTCAATTCATCAGCTGGCGAATAACTTTTCGGTGCGCCCGGCCCCGAGTAATTCGCGGGTCGCGGCATATACTTCCTCGACGTCAATCGCGGTTACGCTTTCGCTAAAGATCAGGCGCTGTGAGACGCCGGTTGGGACATAAGCGTGCGGCCTCGGCAGATCGATGAGCACCACAATTGGTGCACCCACCGCTGCGGCAATGTGCACGGGGCCGGTATCGTTGGAAACAAACACGGACAGTCTTGCCTGTGCCGCCGCGAGTTGCGGTATCGAGAGTCTTTCGAGAATGACGCACGCAGCCGGAAAGATCTCGCGCATCCGCTGCACCAGGTGCCGCTCTTCCGGCCCCACAAAAATGATGGGCCGCACGCCGTCATTACGGATCAGGAAGTCGGCGAGTTCAGCGAACTGCTTCAGGGGCCAGCATCTTCCGGGATGGCCCGCGCCGGGAAATAACCCCACCAAAGGCGCGCCCGCTTCCGCCTTCGCTTTTTTCAGCATTACATCGACGGCGCGAACATCTGCAGCTCGAGTCATGAGCCGCGGCACCCGTGGTTGGTCTTTTATTCCCAAAGGCTGCAGCACGTCGAGGTATCGATCGATCAAATGCTGTTTGGGGTCATTCTTATCAACCGGCGGTTTTGGATTGAAGTTAGCGAGGAAGTCGAGCGAACGTCCCGGCCGGCGAGAAAATAACCGCTTCGAAGCTCCGGAAAAAAACCCCAGCAGATTAGTTTCAGAAAAACTGTGCAGGTCGATCACCAGATCAAACTTACGCCGGCGCACATCTTTGACGACCTGAAGAATTCGTAGAACGGAAAGCGGTTTGAATCCATCTCGCAACTGGACCCGGTCTACTTGGATGGTTGCGTCGGCATAACCTGACATGTCGATGATTTCAGCTCCAGGCCTGCCGACCATAATAGTGAGCCTGGCGTGCGGATAGCGTTCGCGGAGGGCGCTTAGCGCCGGCAAACTCATCACCACATCGCCCAGTTGGCCGAAATCAATAACGAGGATGTTGCGAGGGTTGAAAGTCACTTCAAATGCTTATCGAAAAAATCCGAGCCGGCATGATAGGCGCGTAGCCAATCCTGATGACGCAGAAAGTCGTGAATCTCATCGGGGAAAGTCAGTTCCTCAAAGTAGACACCGTTGGCTCGCAGGCGTCGCACTAAATTCACTGTTTGAGCAAACTCAACATTGCGATCGTCGTCACCGTGAATCAGCAACACCGGTGACTTCCATTTATCCACCGCAGAGATCGGCGAAGAGTCCCTTGCTATCCGAACGCGATCTGACGTGTCGGTGGGCACGCGCAACCCGGCGGGGCTCATGCTCCAATCGTGTACTCCATGAAAGTCAACGCCCGCCGCAAAGATATCCGAGTTTCGCGCCAATCCCAACGCGGTCAGATAACCACCGTACGAGCCACCCCATAGTCCGACCCGTTTTTTGTCCACGTCATCGCGGTCGCGCAGGTACTTTGCGCCCGCGACCACATCCTGATATTCCGCAGCGCCACGCGCGCCGCGATGTTGCGCCGTTCGAAAAGCGCGGCCGTAACCGATTCCGCTGCGATAGTTCACCGACAGCACGAAATAGCCGCGGCTGGCCAGATACTGATTCATCGCATAGGAGTTGTGATAGTAGTAAAGGTAATGCCACCCGAGTAACATCTGCCGCGAGGGCCCGCCATGCATGAACAGCAGCGCGGGCGATTTGGCGGAAGCCTGGCTTGGCTTAAACAATTGCCCGTGAATTTCAGTCCCGTCCGCAGCTTTAAAAATAATCTGTTCAGGTGTAACCATGTGCGCGGCAGGGAAGTCGCGCGGCAGCGCCTGAGGCGCCAGGGGCTTCGGGCCGGATCCATCTATCGCAGCTGTAAATGGCAGGAATGGATCACGCGCGGTCGAATGGAAGAAAGCGATCCGGCGGCCGTTGTCGAACAACTGCGGGTTCACCTCGACACTGTCGCCGCTGGTAATCTGTTGCGGGGCACCGCCGGTCACGTTCACTCGCCAAAGATGACGATGGTCGATGTCGCCCTTGTTGGTGGCCACTACGGCAAAGGACTTGTCGGGGGAAAGCACAACGTTTTCTATTTCGAACTCCCCGGGCGTCAAAGCAGTCACCGCGCCGCCGCCGGCTGATATCGAGTACAGATGAATCCAACCGTCTTTCTCTGACGGAAACAGCAAACGATCTCGGGCCACCCACTGCCAGAAATCTTCACCGCCCAGTCCGGGGTAAGAGTCCGTATCCAGATCGCCGGAACGCCAGACCTGCCGGCCTTCACCCGTGCGCGCGTCAACGACCCTGATGGCCCAGGGCTGCAGTCGATCGCGATCATTGGAAAAAGTATCGGTGACATTGAAAAGCCTAATGAAGGCGATGCGGCGGCCATCGGGTGACCAACGCGGCGCTATATCACGATCGACGCTGGGAGAAAGAAAGCGAACTTGATTGGCGCGCGGATCATAAACTGATATGAAGCTGTGATCGCCGCGGGTAGACACAAAGGCGAGTAGCGATCCGTCGGGCGACCATCTCGGCTCGCCCACACTGCCGCGTACTTCAAACAGCTTTCGTTGCTTGCCGCCCACTATGGGTACGGTCCAGAAATGTCCGTTGCGTTGATAGATGATCTGATCGCCGGTCGGCGTGAAGATGGGCGCGCTGCCTTCACCGATTGTCGTCGTCCGGCCACTGTGAACATCTACCAGGAAGATTTGTTGTTTTGCTCCAGCGATGTTGCTGTCCGGATTCGGCACGTCGCCCGCCTGGTTCTCTTCGCCGCCGCGCACGTAGGCAATCGTGCTGCCGTTTGGCGCAAACACCAGCTCGGTCAACTCCTGGCCGTCGTCGCTGTTGTATCGGGTCAACTGCCGGGCGGCGAACGCCGGTGCTTCGGCAACCCAGATGTTTCGTTTTCCCTCTGCGTCGAACGCCCACGCGATCTGGTCTCCACGTTTTGAGACCGTCAGTTCGGAAGGGAAAGGCGAACTCATCACTTGTTCGAGACTGAAGCTTTGCGCACCGGCCGTGGTCGTGACGACAGCCAGCAGGGCCACGAAACCAAACGCAGACAGCTTTCGATGGAGGTGAAACATTTGGCTTCCTTCTTCAAATGGGGCTTTAACTACCAATGACGCGGTGCGCACGATTCTAGCACTGTGGCACGAGTCACGTTAAAGCCTAATTACGGGTGAAGGTACCGTTCTGCTCGTGCTTACCTCTTCAGCCTCCTGGTGGCTTTGCCGCAGCACATAGCGGATGGCGCCCCGCCTTTCCGGGCCCGAGGCTTACCGCACTGTGCTGCGGCATCGCCGCAACGTCTTGTGAATATGGATGAGCGGGTTGATTTCATTATCGCCGCAAAAGATTTGAGGCGCTCTTGCCCCTATGGTCCAATCTGCTACTCTACAAGCTCGTTCCTCTCAAATAACCCGGTGGCGCTGATATCGATGAGCAGTGCAGAATCAAATTCGTTTCCGTCCAACGGCCACACGCACAAGCACCGGCATGACCATGTGCCCCGGAGCCGGAAACGCCTGTCAATCGTTCTGGTCCTAACCGCGATCTATATGATCGCGGAGTTGTTGGGCGGACTGTGGACCGGTTCGTTGGCGCTGCTGGCGGATGCCGGCCATATGTTGGCGGACGTGGCCGCTTTGATTCTGGCTTTGATGGCGGTTTGGTTCGGCGCGCGGCCGGCGACACCACACAAGACTTTCGGTTACTACCGGCTGGAGATTCTGGCCGCGCTAATCAATGGCGTCGGTCTGGTCCTGATCTCTCTTTTCATTTTTTACGAAGCGTATCAACGCTGGTTTGCGCATCCGAATATTCTCAGTAAACCGATGACGCTGGTGGCCGGTGGAGGGCTGGTGGTAAACGTAATTTGCGCCTTCCTGCTGCATCGGGATCGTGACGAGGATTTGAATGTGCGCGGCGCCTGGTTGCACGTGATTGGCGACGCTCTCGGTTCCACCGGAGCGATAATCGCCGGGGTGCTGATCATGCTCTTCGGCTGGACCGCGGCTGATTCAATGATCAGTGTCTTCATCGGTCTGTTGATTGTCTGGAGTTCGTGGCACTTGATTCGCGACGCCACGAACGTTCTGTTGGAAGGCACGCCGGCGCACATTAATCTCGCTGCCGTCGAAGCAGCGATCCTGGAGACGGAAGGCGTCTCGAACGTACACGATCTACACGTGTGGACGATTACTTCAGGACGCGAAGCCCTGAGTGCGCATGTCATTCACGCCTACTCGATTTCACAGCCTATCCTGCTCAAGGAGTTGCGTTCAAAACTGCTGGATCGGTTTGGCGTCGACCACCTGACTATTCAAATGGAGACCGCCGATTTTGAAGATGAAGCCATCCATTTCTGTCATGCAGGTACCGCCTGTTTCCGATCCGGACGGGAGTAGGATGGAGTCCTGTTTTGCGTCTTCGTTTTTTTTCTTTGCGCCTTCGCGTGAAATCTCAGAGGCTATTGTTTAGTCCCAGCAAAGCGCTAAGACGATACTAAGGGCGCAAACAGAAACTTAACGCCCAACCAAGATGCCAACAATCGCACTCGGCTACGGACATTCCACGGTAAATTTTGAATATGACGCCGAGCGGTTTGCGATCCTTACCGCAGGAGAAGGACCCGCGCACCCTTTGTCTGACGTTGAGATCGGTGAGGCCTTCGATGCTCCGATCGGTTCGCCACCACTAGACGACTTGATCGAGCCTGGGGACACGGTGCTGATTGTGGTCTCTGACGCTACTCGCGCCACCGGCAGCGCCCAGATAGTCAACCTGCTGGTTCGCCGCCTGATTCAGAACGGGATCGAGCCGGGCGCGATGGCGATCATTTTCGCCACCGGCATTCACCGGCCGGTGCGGCCGAAAGAAAAGGTGGCCCTACTCACGCCTTTCATCGCGCAACGCATTCGCACGGTGGATCATGACGCGGACGACGCCTCGCAACTGGTCACCATCGGAGAGATCGACGGTACGCCGGTAAAGGTAAACCGGGCGCTACAGGAATTCAGCAAAGTAATTGTGACCGGCGCGGTTGGCTTTCATTACTTCGCCGGATTTACCGGTGGCCGCAAATCAATTTGCCCCGGACTGGCCGGGAGCGAAACCATCGCGGCGACCCACATGCTGGCTCTTGACCTCAAACAAGGTGGCCGTCGCCGTGGAGTAGCGCCCGGCTTGCTTGACGGAAATGCCGTCAACGAAGAATGCGAACGCATCGCGGCCATGATCGATCCGGCGTTCGCGATCAACGCTATCGTGGACGATCACGGCCGGACCGAGATGGTCTTTGCCGGTCACTGGCGAACGGCCCACCGCCTGGCCTGCGAGAACTACCTGGCCGCTCATGCCCTGCCGATTCCTAAGAAACGGGAGTTTGTGATCGTAACCGCCGGCGGCTCGCCCCACGACATCAACCTGATTCAGGCGCACAAAGCTCTGGACATGGCTGCCCAGGCCTGCGTCGAGGGCGGAACCATTATTCTGTTGGCTGAGTGTGCGGATGGCCTCGGCCGTCCGGATTTCCTGAAGTGGTTTGAATCCGCGGATTCGAGTGAGTTGGAAGCCCGGCTCCGAACTGGGTATGAAGTGAATGGCCAGACGGCCTGGGCCCTGCTGACCAAGGCCGAGCGCTGGGGTGTTTATCTGGTTTCCAATTTGGCGAACGAAGACGTGCGCCGCATGCGAATGATTCCGGCGGGCTCGCTCGTGGAGGTTCTGGCTGATATTCCCCCTGGTACTCAGGGTTACATTATGCCGTTCGGGGCAGCTCTCTTGCCGGTCGTCCAATAATCAAAAAGAGGTGAGCGTTTTTCACTCTCTTCATATTGACAATTTCCCAATCAGGAATAAAATACCGAACCAACCAGGGCGTAGCGATTGGTGGGGTGAGGACACTGATCGAATAGAGGCTGAACGTCTCCGCCCAACAAAAACACAACCCTCCAAAGGTTGTGAGGAAAAGGCCAGGCTTGTGGGAGGGCTCGGCCTTTTCCATTTCTGGTTCCGCACACATTATAAAAGCCGCACTTCAACCGTGACTCGAGTGCCAAGGCTTTAGTTTTAGTGGCTCGGATCCCGCAAAACGATCTTCACTTTCTTGCCGCCCATTTTTACGACCAGCGGGTTATCGACTTGAATCGGATAGTTCGCGCCGCTGATATTCAGGACATAGTTGCCGACTGGCCGTCTTTCAACCGGAGGTGGTGCGGGCGTAGGCGGAGGTGGCGCGACGACTTCTTGAGCGGTGTCGGCTCTTCGGGTTAGAAGATTCGTAGCGACTATGCGCCAACTTGCCGGCGTGCATTTCAGGCGCAAGCCAGGCGTGTCGGTTTCCGACGACTCACCGGGGGCCAGGGCGTCAACCTTGAACAAGCCTTCACCGCAACGCACTGCGTTCGAGTCATAGAACGTCGCCCAACCGGTCACGTAAGTGTAAAAGTCCGGGCTGGTGTTCTTTACCACCAGGCGCACATTGTTAACCGGCGAGTCGTCCGATCCATTCAGCATGGTCGACAGCAACTTTGCCTCGATGGCCGGCCCGCCCCTGGCGTCTGCGGCTGTGGCGGGTGCACTCAACGAGGCCCGTTCCTCGGTGGGCTGCTGTGCGACGGCGGCGATTGCGCAACACGCCATCAATATGATTGCGGGTAAAATTCTTGACCTGGTCACGATAGGATCTCCTTTGAATGAGTCGCTTATGGTTGGGCTGGGCCCCGTCGTCAAATTCTCTTCAGCACCTGCTGGGCGAGAGTTTTCGATTTTTTCAACTTGGCTTTCTCGTCGCCGGCGCCGCCGACGCTGAGGCGAAAGAACACATCTTTTTTCAGTACGTAGAGCGCGCCGCCAACGCGGCTGGCCAGCCAGAAGGCTTCCTCTCCAAGGCCATTGACTCTTTCCGGGCGCGCCCCCTCCTCTTCTTCCTCACCCGCAGCCGGCTTGGCTTTCTTCCTGGCCTCTTCACGCGCGCTCTCCTTCTCTCGCTCACCACCCTTAGCGTCTTCGGCTCCGAAAGTATCTTCCCAAAACTTTCGCGGGTTGTTGGCGCCCTCGCCTTCGCTGGTCACGTTCAAAACCACTGAGTTGGACGTTGTGGGCAAGGCATAATAGCACTGGGCTACGATGAAGGCGCCGTCACGGCGATCCGATCTTTGTGCCTCCTTCGGAGTCTCGCCCTGGACACTTTTAAGATCGTCACTGGTGAGCAGTGCGCAAACGTCGACTTTGGCTTTCACTGTCGAGGTCGCCGGTGTCGTGGGTGTGGGGGCGGCCGGAGAGGTCATCGTTACCGGGTTCGAAGACGGGGCGTTAGCGGTGTTCGCCGGCGGATTGTTCTCGGTTGATTGACAACCAGTCGTGATCAAGAAAAATCCGAAAATGATTACGTACGATTTCAAAGGTATCTGCCTTCCTCCGAGGCTCAGACGTGTGCTTCCGAAGAGTCTCAGGTCAGGGTTCGACCCGTTCGATTCGTGGCCGCAATTGCACCACTTCCGTTTTGGCCGCCGGACGATAAGCACAGGTGCAGTTACGCCCGCTGCGTTTGGCGCGGTAAAGCGCCGAGTCGGCCAACTCGACGAGCTGAATCGGATCGCGGCCATCGTCAGGAAAGGCCGCGACGCCAATGCTGATAGTTATTTTGTGTGTGCGTGGGGCATCGGTGCTCTCGCGGCGTATGGCGGGAAAATCGTGCTTCTCGATCGCCGACCGCACCCGCTCGGCCGCCACCAGGCCCTGAGGGTAATCAGCGTCGAGCAGGAAGGCCGCGAACTCTTCGCCACCGAACCGAGCGCCCACGTCGCCGGCTCGCAGGGAACGTTTGATCACCGCTCCGACTTCTTCCAACGTTTCGCTGCCGACCAGATGACCATAGGTGTCATTCACCTGCTTGAAATGATCAATGTCCATCATTAGCACGCAGAAGGGCATCGATTCGGCTGCGGCGCGGGCGGCTTCCCGGCGCAGCTCCGAAAAAAATGATTTGCCGGTCAGCAGTCCGGTCAGTTCGTCATGCACCAGCAGTCGATGGATCTGTTGCTGAAACTCTCGATCAATCTCGTCCAGCATTTCAAACCGGATCAGTTGATCGCCAACCTCGAATTTGTCACCGTCCTGCAGCGCCTCCTTATCGATTCGCTTGCCGTTCAGGATGGTTCCGTTGGTTGAGTCCAGATCTTTGAGACTATAGCGCGATATCCCAGTGGCCTCATCAACCTCTGTGATAATCCGGGCGTGCAAGCGTGAGGCGCGCGCGTCGTTGATCCGGATGTCAGCCTCCAATGCTCGGCCCAACGTTACTTCTTCCCGTTCCAGCGGAATAGGCACCGCGAGCAATTCACCGCGGAGAAACACGAGGGCCGGCCGGCGTTCACCTGACCGCTGACCCTGGCCGGAGTAGGTGTCGATTTCGACCGGCTCGTTGACTACCGAAATCTCTTCAGAATCGTTCGCCATCTAATTTGTGGTCGCCCCCGCGACCAAACGCGAAACCTCACCCGTACATGGACTTGGAACCAGAGGTGCGTATCTTATCGCGGGCTTCACGCCCACAGCAATAGGGCGGACGCAGTTGAGAGTTCAAGCTTTAGCTTGGGCGTGAACCAGCAACCTCAAGGTTGAACCCGAAACTGGGTCCGGAAAAGCATGGTACTTGTCGATGCGTAAGCCTGCCCCTATAATTCTGGTGACCCTTTTGGAGCCCCAGGCAACTTTCGTTTCCTCGATGCGCACGGGCATGGCCGGCGTTTTCGGGCAGCGAACAAATTTTAAGGAGCCTTAGATGGCATGCAATGCGACCAAGATACCGGTTGAGCCGTTCGTTTGTCCCAACTCTCCGCAAACGTTATCCGTAGAACGCGTGGCCGAGGCGAAACTGCCCACCGTGTGGGGCGACTTTCAAATCGCGGGTTATCGCTCACTCGTCAGCACTGAAGAATTCGTGGTGTTGTATAAGGGCGACTTGCGACCAGACGTGTCCACCCTGGTCCGCATACACTCGCAGTGCCTGACCGGAGATGTTTTCGGATCGAGGAAGTGTGATTGTGGCGATCAACTTCACCGCACCATGCAGATGATCGAGGCAGAAGGCCGCGGAGCCATCGTCTATCAGCAGCAGGAGGGACGCGGCATCGGCATCATCAACAAGATCAGGGCCTATGCTTTGCAGGACGAAGGCGCAGACACGGTGGAAGCGAATGAGCGTTTGGGACTGGCCGTCGATTCGCGCGAGTACCGCCAGTGTGCCGAGGTTTTGTTTGACCTCGGGTTGTGTCAGGTCAAGGTGATCTCAAACAACCCCGGCAAGCTGCAGGCTTTGGAAGAGGCGGGACTCGAGATTACCGAGCGGGTATCGATTGAAGTAGCTTCCTCGGAACCGGCTGCCAGATACATGCAGACCAAGAAAGAGAAGATGGGGCACCTGCTCGATCTCAACGGCGGCTAATCAAGGACTGCTCGCCGAGGTTTAGATCTTCGGAATTTCGATCCATTGCATAGCACTTCCGATGCGGTTGGTCTTAAGGTCGCGGACACCTACCCGCACCTGATATAAACCAGCCGGCAACCAGGCCGAAAATCTATAGACTGCCTGACTGCTCCGGTTCAAGGACGATCCTTCGGGGACCGGAAAGATTTTCAACCGGCCCACAAAGCTACTAACCGGCTTGCCTTTGCTGTCATAGAAAATTCCACCAATATCGACGTCAGCGACCAGCTTGCCGTCATTAAGCCCGAAGGAGAGTGCTTTCCGGCTGATTTGAATCGTGGCATGTACCTTCGTCCCCACACCCGGCATCTGTTCGAGATTCAGTGACAGGTCGGTCGGTATTTCACGCTGCGACACGGGTGCGTCGATAACCATCCGCATGTCATTTTCATAAGCTACCGTCGGATCTTTGTCGGCTTTCTTCTTGATCGTCAAAATCGGCAGCGGAGCGGTTTTGAAATAGCTGTTGCGCACCCGCACCTTCAAATCCGGCCGGTCGCTGATGCTTGCTTCGATGTGATTGAACTTGCCCCTTTTCTGCTCTTCGCCGGCGGGTCGCCAGGCGAGCAGGTAATAGTTCGAGGTCTCGTCGAGGACCTTATCAACTAACTCAGCCATGGGTGCGTTGGTATTTCGAAAAGCCCGGCCGCCGGTGTCTCCGGCCAGAGCATTGAGGCCATCCTGAGAGGCAGAAGTTTCACCGACGCTTGATGCCATGCCCTCCGCATCCAGCGGTCTGTTGTTTGTGACATCAAGGGACTCGCTGATAATTCCCCGCGCGTCGAGCGTGTAAATAACGACCCCAGCACGTCCCGCGGCGTCAGTGATCCTTTTGATTCGGCCAATCGAGCCGCTCTTGCGATCGCTGAGATAGAATCCGTCGGAGATCATGAATACGAGTTTACGTCCCGGCAACTGACTCGCCGTGCGCATCAATCCTTCCAGCATGATTAGCGTGTTGTCCGTAGCGGGCGCCGCCGTCGTGACCATTTCCTGCGCCCTTTCTCTGACAGCTACTCGCATGCCTTGTGGTGACATGGAACAGATGACCGAACCAGCCCCTTTGTAGCAATACTGTTTTTGTAACTCCTGAACGTAATACTGCATTGCCTGCTCGTCACCCTCACGTATTTTCATCGCGATGTATTCGGACATCGGCGGGTTATCCATGTTGATTTGGGTATTTGCGCGATAGTTGAGCCGCGCGACGGCAAAGCGCAAAGCTACCTTGTCATCAGTGAATTGCTGAAGAAAGCCGATTTGGCCGCTCGACGATGTGATCGCTACCTGATCTTTTTGCGCGATTGAGTGTTCGATAAATTCCAGCAACGCTTTCCGCGTGCGGGCCAGGCTGTCGGGAGCGAGATGAAGATCGTCAACGAAGAAGATGATGTTTCGTCCAGGGGTTGAAGACGACACTGTGTTCGCGGAGGTGTTGGGCGATTGCGTTTGCGAGGCTTGTGTCCCACGCCTGCTGCCGGACGTAACTCGTTCAAATAAAAAGATCGGTTGAGGTTTGTGATCGATCTTAAGAGCAAACTGGTCGGCTTTCAGTCCCTCGACGAAATGGCCCTTCTTGTCAAAGACCATGACATCGGTCTGCACCAGTTCGGTGTTGACGCGGACGACGTCGTCCGCTTCGGACGGTGGTTGCTGAGAGAGGCTGGTTTGTCCGAAGTTTGAGGTAACCGAGAGGAGTGCACAGAACAACACCGCTACACCGCGAGGTACCTGAAAAACACACCGAAGGTTCATGGGGTTCAGGTACTATTGCTTGTTGCGAAGACTTTTAATCGTATCCTTGATCCGGTCTGCGTCCGCAGCCTTTGGCTCCAACTTCAAATATTTCTCGAGTTCGTCGGCCGCCTCTTTATTCTTGTGAGTACTCATGTAGGCACCGCCGAGAAATTTATGAGCTAACGCCACGTTCTCTCCGCCATTGCTAATCGACAGCTCGAATTCTTTCTGCGCCTCTGCAAAAGCTTTGAAGTTTATCAAGAGCATGCCCAGGTAGTAATGGGCCGCTGGGCCGGGACTGTTCAGTGTAATCGCCTCGCGCAGATGTGCCTCAGACGCATCTAACTTTTTCTGAGCGGTATCGAAATCCTTTTGAGCGAGGAAGGCAACGCCTTGATTGTAGAGAGCAATGCCAAGGTTCAGTTGACCCGCGGAGTCAGCCGGTTTCAATTTCAGGAGGACCTCAAAGGTTTCAGCAGCCTTGTCCATTTGCTTGAGCTTGAGATACTGCGCACCGAGTTCAGTCAGCGCGAGCGGGAAGTTGGGATAAGCTGAAACTGCCCTGCTGAAAAAGTCGACTGCGCTTTGATAATTATTTTTCTGCGCGGCGGCTGCACCCTTTTGATAGAAATCCAAAGCGGCTGGCGGAATCCCGGCGAAAGCCGGATTGGAAGCATTCACCTTGGGACGTAGATGGATGGTGATGCTGGTGATCGGTCCACTGGTGCCGCCGGGGTCGATACTCACTGATTCACGCGCAGACTCGTACTCTTTGTTGCCCTCTATCACGACCGCATAGTTTCCCGCGCGCACGTTATTGAATCTGAAGGAACCGTCCTGATCGGTCGTGGTCGCGCCGCCGCCCGTTGAGTTGATGCTTTCCAGGTTGACCTTGACCGTAGTGCCGCTAACGGTCTGGCCGCTGGGGAAGAAAACTCTTCCCTGAATCGTATGGGTGCCATCGCCGCTCGACAAACCTCGGGTACTGCCAGGGGCTTGGCCCTGGGCCTGCGCAGCCAGCAACAAACTCAGAATAATCAGCGAGATCGCGTGACCCCCAGAGAAGTGCGACCGCGTAGTCTTAGTTGGATTGTTCATGAAATCTCACACCTCAACAGCCGATAAATTTATCTCAGTAAGATGGATTTTGAAAACCGGCGGCCAGGTTACGGCTCATTGAGAGCCTGGTTTTGAGAGTGTGTTGCGCAGCTCTACAATGGTTCCCCGCACCCGTTCGGCGTCCTGAGCATTTGGTGTCAAGCGAAGATACGTCTCTAATTCATCGGCAGCGAGACGATACTCGCGCCGGCCCCAGTAGATGCCGCCAAGATACTTGTGCGCCACTCCCATTTGACTGCCGCCTAAATCAATGGACCTGCGCAGCTCCTTTTCAGCATCGGCGAAGTTGTGTGATTTAGTGAGCGCGACTCCCAGGTACATATGCGCGGTTGCCGCCGAATCATTTTGCTTGAGAGCTTCCCGTAACTGGCTTTCTGCCTCAGCGAATTGCTGCGTTTCCAATAGGGCGACGCCGAGGTTGAGCTTCGGGAGGAAAGCGTCAGGGCTTAATTTTATCGCGGACCTCAGTGGATCCACCGCCTTGAGCGGCTGGTTGATTTTGAGCAATTGCACTCCGAGCTCATTCAGGGCCAGGGGGAATTTAGGATAAAGAGAAATTGCAGCTCTCAGGTTATCGATGGCCTTCAGTGAGTCCCCGGCGCTTGACTGAGCCAGACTTTTTTCATAGAGCGTGCGCGCATTCTCAGGCACATCGGCCAGAGCCGCGTTGACTACTGAGCCTTTTGAATGATCTACGGGGTGATGTTTTAGCTGCAGCGTGATCATTACCGTGTAGCGGCGCGAGGTCTTGATCACCGGTACGTTCATTTTGGAAAGATCAATATCGCTGTCGACAAAAACCCCCTCCCGGCCAATCTCATAGTCGTCGCCGGCAATCACTACTATTGTGTAGTTACCAGGAGAGAGTGAGCTAAACGTAAACGATCCGCTGCTGTCGGCGATGACCGAGAGCTCGCCCGAATGAAGGCTTTGCAGTTTGACCTGAATGTTCCCTTCGGCGCGCCGTCCCGAGGGAAAAAACACATAGCCGCTGATAACGTGACTGCCGTTGGTCCCTTGAGTGGATCGACCGCTGCCTTGTGCCAGCGTGGCAGCGGGCCAGGCGACAATCAACAGAAACGCCAGTAAGTGAAGGTAAGCGCACGTCGGAACCCTTTTGGAATGCGGTTCGGGAAGAAAAAACATCAGAACCCTCCTCTCAAGCCTGTAACGGTTTATGCATTTGACTCCCGGAAGCGGCCGCCGGTCAAGTGTTCAGGGGTGGAAAAACAAAAAGGGGAGAGACGCAATTTACGGCGCCTCTCCCCATCAGTTTTGAATGCACATCGCCCGTGGGGGCGAAGGGCTATTGGTTAGAAGCTGAACTTGGCGCCAAAACGGAACGCCGAAGGAGCTTGAAGGAGTAGAGCCGATCCGTAGAACGGATTCAACACAGGTGCGACACCAGAGACACCGCTATTGATCGAGTAAGTCTGATCAAGAGTCAGCGCGCGCTGGCTGTTGAAAACGTTGAACCAGTCACCGCTGAGGCGGAGTTCCCGCTTCTCACCGAGTTTGATCGGGTAATAGACACCCAGATCGAGGTTCATCGTCCGCGGTGTCCGCTGGGTACCGATGCTGTTAACGATGTTCGGGAATCCAGCCTGAGTAGCCGTAACGGACGGCACGATGGCCGTGCCGCGCTGGACTGCGAACCCTTCGTTGTTTCCGTAGATCGGGTGCGGAATCAGTTGGTTGAAGGGCGTACCGGACTGCATGTAGAAGTTTCCGCTAACCAGAAGCTTAAACGGAGTCCGATAGCTGCCATTGAACTTGAACTGATGCGGACGATCATTCGGCAGACGTCCGTAGGTGTTATCGAGCAAGCTCTGCAGATCGAACAGCGAAGTGATGTTCGGGTCAGACTGCCCGTTGTCGTTTCGGAAGAGGCCTTCGTAGTTACCGGTCAGGCTCGAGAACACGTAAGAAGCGATGAACTGATAGTTATTGGTAAATCGCTTGGTCGCAGTGAACTCGAGGCCGCGATAAAAGCGCTGGGCTCGGCCAAAGCAACGCGGTAAACGGCCGGGGCCGCCTTCGCACGCTGCGCGTTCGGTGGTGCCAGGCTCATTGCGGCCCGGATTGAAGATGAAGTAGGTGTCGCCGTCGTCAAACGAGCCATCCTCGATCACGTTACGCATGTGACGATAGATGGCGCGGCTTCCGATGGTCAGGTCTCTGACGACCTCGTATTCAAATCCTACTGAACCTTCACCAATGCTCTGTGGCTTCAGACCTGGATCGATCGGAGTAGCATCACTACCCAGGTTGGTTGAGCCGGTGCTGACGCCGTTGACGATCAAGGAGCCGACCGGAGCATTAATAGTATTAACATTGAAGTTCTTGTCGGTCTGAACGTTGCCGCCCGCGGCGCGGACGTTAACATCCAGGGGTACGGGAACTTCAATGAAGGTGGCGTAGTTGGCGAACAGCTTGCCCTTACCCTTGCCGGTGAAATCCCAGGTCAAGCCCAGGCGCGGGGCCAGGTTAGCCCACCAGTTATTGAACTTGATATAGCTGGTGCCGTCGTTGTTGTAGGCCTGCTGGTAATCCCAGCGGGCGCCAATGTTGAACTGCCAGTTGGGCAGGAACTTCCAGTCGTCCTGGATATAGAACGCTTCCGCATCGGTGTAAGTCTTGCCAACCAGTTCGAAATCGCGAACACGAGTGGTGTTACGGAGCAGGAAAGGATTGCCAAATGCTTCAGCTGTGGTGATGGTAGTTGCTGCCGGGTTAACGGTCAGTCCCAGTGCGGCTAAGGTCGCCGCGGGAATAGCCGACGCACGGGTTACACCAGCCGCGCTCGGGCAGGTGATAGCAGTCGTACGAACCGTGCAGACCAGATAATTATTGGTGATGCGCTCACCATTGGTGACGTTTGAGGCACCGTTGGTGGGCGTCAAGCCGAGGCCGGGGGTGAATGCATAGGTAACCGCCGGGCCGCTTGAAAGAGTGTTGATGTCGTATTTATTACGGAACCACTCAAAGCCATACTTCACGGTGTGCTTGCCAATGATGTTCTGCAGGTGGGCATTGAGCTCATAGCGATCGCGGGTCTGGGTAGAGTACAGACCGAAGCCCGGACCGCGCGCATAGCCACGCTGCAGTGAGCCACCACGGCCATCGACGAAATCGATGAAGCCAGTGCCGGTGCAAGGCAAGGCTGCGGGACACGTGACACCGGTTGAAACCGGGGTCAGGACCGCGCCGCCTCTCAAGACCGCAAAGTTGTCAGCGGTAAGCGGTCTGTCAACAGCGGTCGGAATGGTGTTGGCTCTTTGGAAGTGCAGACCGCCAGAGAATTCAGCGACGAAGTTATTCGTGATCGTGGAATTCAGGCGAATAGCGTAGTTATGACCGCCAGTTTCCTGCCGACCGGTGAAAGCCCTGATGTCGTTGCCAAAGCCGTTGACGTTGGTCAGGGCCCCGGTGGCCAAAAATCCGTCAACCTTGGTGAAATCGCCAAAGGTTGATCCGGTCAAAGTATTCTTGGAATTAATTGCATAGGTCAACTTGCCTGCGTAGAACGGAATGGTGACCTTGTTCTGTACCGGCGCGTGGAACGTCTGCGTCAGGTAGAAGTTCGTCCGGCGCTGTGGGTTAAAGGCCCCAAAGAACCAGAGCTTGTTCTTGATGATTGGGCCGCCGATGTCGCCGCCCAGATCAGTTTCCGAGAAGCCGTTGGCGGACGAGCCGGTGAACGAAAAGTTCTTCACCTGGCGAACCAGGCCTTTGGTCGTTCCATAACCGAAGAGGTCGCCATGAAACTCGTTGGTGCCGCTCTTGGTGATGACGTTGAAAATACCGCCAGTGGACTTGCCATACTCGGCGCCGTAAGCACCGGTCTTGATTTCCACTTCCTGAACAAACTCAAACGGAAGGTTCGCACCCGATCCGCCAAAAGCCGGGTCGGTGGTGTTTACGCCATCCAGAATGTAGTTGTTCTCAGGGCCTGAAGATCCGGCCACCGAGGGATCGCGGTCGCGGCCGGTTGCATCGCGCAACCCTGAACGTGTGACAGTCGGGGCAATCGTGTAAAGCCCCTGCACCGTGCGCTGAGTCGGGAAGTTTGAGAACTGTTCGGTCGAAACGTTCGTTCCGGTCGTGTTGGCGGCAACGTCAACCGCTGCTCCGCCGGTGACCGTTACAGTCGCCGTCGTTGTGCCCAGGCCGAGTTGAGGATCAACGCTGGAAGTTCTTCCCAGATTGACCGCTACTCCAGCTTTCTCATACTTTCCGAATCCTGACGCCTCAACAACAACCTTGTACGTGCCAGGCGGAAGGGCCGGGATTTGAAAGCGACCGTCGTCTCCCGTAATCGCCGTCTGCGGCGAGATTAGATTCGGACTGGTTACGCTGACCGTGGCGCCCTTGACTGCTGCGCCGTTCGGGTCAGAAACCATTCCTTCTATAGATCCTGTCGTGCTCGACTGGGCCATGGCACTGGTGGCAAACATCGCCAGCGTCATCGCCAGAACGAACATAAAAACTTTTTTCATCGTGTCTGTCCTTTCGTGAAGAGCGCTCCTAAAGGGAGCCTCTAATTGTTCTTAATTCAATCAATAGCCAACAAGCCAAATCTGCGACACTCTGGTATTGCTGGCCTTCATTATTCCGATTTCGTTGCGGTTGCTGGCCTTCGGTTTGATCGGCCGCTGAATTGGCTTTGCGCCTAATTGCCCCGCCTAAGATTCGATTCCGGTCCTACTTAAGCAACGGGGGTGCCATAGACGGCCGGGTGTTAGCTAGCCGCAAAACTTCCAATTTAATGGAATTACCCCCAATCGGCATATCCGAAAATTCGGTTTTATTCCGAAATTCGGTAAAGTGCGGGGCGGCCGTACATTGGTTGGCGAATCGACCACCCCCTTCTGCCGGCATGGCTCGCACCTCGGTGTGGTAGACTGCCAGCCCAATCCATCAAGAACAGGTTCGAAAGCTTGTCCCAGCGAATTTATCGCGATCCGGTCCATAACATCATTCCTTTGCGCGACGACACCGCCGAAGGTCAATTGATGATTCGTTTGATCGACACCCCTGAATTTCAAAGGCTGCGTCGCATCAAGCAACTCGGCCTCGGGATGTACACTTACCAGGGAGCCGAGCACTCGCGCTTCACGCACAGTCTGGGAGCGCTCCACCTGATGACGCGCATCCTGGATCGGCTAAGCGAGCGGTCCGAGATTGATTTAGCTGATCGCGCGGCGGCTCGGGCCGCGGCCCTGCTTCATGATGTAGGCCATGGTCCTTTTTCGCACGCGATGGAAAACGTCCTCGGCGTTCACCATGAGCGTTTGACCGTGCTGGCAGTGACGTCGAAACAGACTCGCCTGGGCCAGGCGCTTAGTTCCTACTCAGCCGAACTTCCCGAACGGGTCGCGGCGATTATCGAAGGAACGTTCAAACCCGCAGCGCTGGCCCAACTGGTCTCGTCTCAACTCGACGTGGATCGCATGGATTATCTGCTGCGCGATTCGCTGATGACCGGTGCGAAGTATGGCCTGTACGATCTCGAGTGGATTATCAACGCCTTACAAATCGATGAGCAGGGCGATCGTATTTATGTTGCTGCCCGCGGGATCTTTGCGGTAGAAGAGTATTTGCAGGCGCGCTACTACATGTTCCGGCAGGTTTATTTTCACCGCACCCTGCGGTCGGCTGAAGCGGTGCTCAGATCCGCTTTGCGCCGGGCGCTCGAGTTGGTCGAGTTGGGTGAGCCGGTCTGGTCCGCGCCAGGCACTGCCTTTGAAAAGATTTTGCAGCGGCGGCCCCTGTCCATCACCGAACATCTCGAGATGGATGACTCGGATGTAATCTTTCATATGAAGCAATGGCAGGATTCAGACGATAAAGTGCTCAAGGATCTCAGCCAGCGATTTATCGGCCGCAGACTCTTCAAAGCTATCGATCTCGATATGCCCGAAGCGGAACGGCAGGCGTTTCTCGAAGCCGCCCGCGCCGTGGTCATCGATAGCGGCTATCTGCCCGAATACTACTTCATCGAAGATCGCGCCAGCGACGTGCCTTACTACGGTTACTACACGCCCGAGGGAGTCGAACCGCGCACGCGCATCTATGTCGAGGACGGTTATGCACGCCCGCAGTTGCGCGAGATCAGCGAGGTCAGCCAGGCCGTGCGCGGCCTCGGACGCGGTTACGAGCTGCATCGAATTTGTTTCCCGCCCGAAGTGAAAGAAGAAGTCTACCGGCTGTATCACAACGCATCTCCTGCTCCCCAGGGGATCGCGAATCATGGCAGCTAGCGCCTACGAATTATTGATTGACCTGGAAAATTGCTGATGCCTAGTCGAGTTATTTCGTGGATCGAATCTCTGGCCCAGCCAAACACGATCCCCGAAGTCACTCGACCAACGCGATCTGCTCTGGCCGCGTTATTTCTCTGCTTCCTGCTGCTTGCCTCGACAACTTTGGCCCAATCGCGGCCCACCCGTGTGGCGGTGCTTGATTTCGGAAAGGAGCAGACAGGCTTGCGCGCGGCCGCTGTAATCCGCGAGTCCCTGACCGTCAAAGCGGAACCCCGCGAATTCACAGTTATCGATCGAGATCAGGCGAGCGCCGCTGCTCTCGGGGCCGGCTTTGAAGGATCCCTGAACCTGACAATTCAAACTGCCCGCAATCTTGGGGTGACAGTGGACTGCGATTTCTTTGTCATCGGTGAGGCCCAGACGCTGCGCAGATCTCCCTCAACCAAACCGGCTTACTATGAAGCATATGCAACTCTGTTTCTGGTAAGCGCGCGCACCGGACGCCTGGTTCTTTGGGAAATGCCCGCGGCGCAACGCGACACTGCTGGGGCAGCCGAGCAGGCTTTGCTTACAATCCTGTCTTCGGCAGAAACTCGTCAACGCTACTTCAGCGCTATGCGCCGCGCACAGGAAACAGAACGCGCTGAGCGGATTACCGCGGTTGAAAGCGGAGCTCAGGTTATCGAGGTGATGTCCGATGACAATGGCGATCCGAACCAGGAAGTTCGCGCGCCGCGTCCCTTTCGTCGCGTCAAACCTCCCTACCCCGAATCTGCCGCCCGCGCTGAAGTCGAAGCCACCGTCGACGTGCTGGTCGATATCGACGCGCGCGGCGAAGTCGGCCGCGTCGAGATAGCTCGCTGGGCCGGATATGGTCTGGATCAGTCAGTCATCGATACGGTGAAGCAGTTGCACTTCTTTCCCGCGATGCGCGACGGCGTAGCGACTCCTATGCGGGTGCTTTTGCGCTACAACTTTCGCAAACCGCCCTCGGAACCGAACGACAAGTAAGGTGCTGGATCCAACTCAGAAGACTACTTCTGCCCAGGGTCCGAAAGGACCGCCACGAATCTCACACTGCCAGCCCTTCGGGCCTCGGTGCCAAAGCCGCTCGGAGGTCGTGGCGAGTCGACTGAAAAACCAGATGGCATTTTGAGCATGGGCCAGGTGATCAATACCCGGCCCTGGTCACCCTGCATGATTTAACCAGCACTTTTCGCCGCGGCATCAACTTGCGGCATCACTCCGTTCGTCCTTACTTTACCTCGTGCTATCATCCGCTTTGATCGCGCGTCACGCGTGAATCCAAAACAATGCTCTATCTTTCCCAAGTGCTCGGTCGGCCTATCCTCGACCTTGACGGTGAGCGTGTGGCAACGCTCAGGGACGTCGTGGTCAAGCTGGGCGAAGACGAACATCCGCCGGTGTCAGGTTTCGTTGCCCGCTACCGGCGGCGCGATTTTTTTATGTCGCGCTGGCGCATTTCACACTTCGGCGAGGACGGAATCCGTTTGAAGTCAGACATTCTCGATCTGAGCCCGTTCATGCGGCGCGACGGCGAGGTCCTGCTGGCGCGCGATGTGCTCGACAAGCAATTGGTCGACGTCGATGGCAAGCGCGTCGTGCGGGTGAACGACGTCCAGATCATCGAAGCCGCCAACGAGTGGCGCGTGACTGGTGCGGATGTCAGCTTCTTTGGTTTGTGGCGACGTTTGGCGCCGGGCCTGCTGCGCAGCGGCAAGCCCGTCGAGGTGATTGATTGGGCCGACGTGGGCTATCTCGCCATCGACGCCGCGACCGTGCAATTAAAGTCTTCTCGCGGCAAGCTGACACGTCTGCATCCAGTTGAAATCGCGCGACTTGCGGAAGCTCTTTCTTACCAGCACGGCGCGGAAATCGTCGAATCGCTTGACGATGAAACCGCAGCCGAAACTTTGGAAGAGATGGCGGCCGAGCGGCAGGCGCAAATCATCGGCGACATGGATGAAGAACGCGCCGCAGACATCCTCGAACACATGTCGCCGGATGAAGCGGCAGACGTCCTGGGAGATCTGCCGAAGGACCAGGCGGAAGACCTGCTGAGTCGCATGGAAGGTGACGAGCAAACCGAAGTCGCCGAACTGCTGACTTATGAAGACGACAGCGCCGGCGGTTTGATGACTACTGAGTTTGTGACCTTGCCGCGCGATTTGACGGTCGGCGAAGCCCTGGCGCGGCTGCGCGAGATGGCTGAAACGCCGAACATGATTTATTACCTGTACGTCGTGGCGGCGGAGGGTTCGTGGAAGCTCGAGGGAGTGATTGCCCTGCGAAGTTTGATTCTGGCTGATTCGGCCGCGCCTCTCGAACGCGTGATGCGCAGCGACATGCAGTTCGCTCATCCCGACGATGACGCGGCTGAAGTGGCGCAGAAGATTGCCGAGTACAACCTGCTTGCTCTTCCGGTGGTTGACGAAACAGGCGAGATACTCGGCATTGTGACGGTTGATGATGCGATTGAAATCCTGCTGCCAAAAGACTGGCGGCAAAGACTTCCGAAGTTTTTGGGATAACTTGTCATAGGCCCGAACTTAAGGGAGGGCCGCTTGCATATTTTTCAAGCTCTCCTTTACGGTCGGGCTGCTGATCCGGGAATCTGAAATGACCGAGGACCCTCCAAGTGCCAGATCAAAGAAAAGACGTGCGCGATGCAGGACGCCGGCTGTTTCGGCGCAGTGCCCAGCGTGTGTCGAGCGTGCGGCGCACGATGCCGCTACCGCCGCGAGTCTTTCTGTATCTGGCGATCATTGGCCCCGGTGTAATCACGGCCTGCGCCGGGAATGATGCCGGCGGAATAGCTACCTTTGCCTCACTCGGGGCCGATTACGGTTACAAGCTTTTGTGGCTTCTCATTCCGTTGACGTTGAGTCTCGGAATTGTGCAGGAGATGTGTGCCCGCATGGGTGCCGTCACCGGAAAAGGCCTGTCTGATCTCATCCGCGAACGATTCGGCGTTCGTTGGACGGCCTTCATCATGCTGGCCCTGCTGGTCGCGAACGGTGGGGTGACTGTTTCAGAGTTCGTCGGCATCGCCGCCGCCATGGAACTGTTGGGAGTTGCTCGTTACGTGTCGGTCCCAATTGCGGCCTTCGCGATCTGGTGGCTGGTCGTGAAAGGAACCTATCAGCGAGTTGAACGGGTCTTTCTCGCCATGTCTCTGGTGTTCCTCGCTTATGTGGTATCTGCGTTCCTGGCTCATCCGCCCTGGGGCACCGTCGCCCGCGAACTGGTGCATCCGCATTTCGATCTTACCGCCGGTTACCTTTTCACTCTGGTGGCCATAGTCGGAACGACGATCTCGCCGTACATGCAGGTCTTTATTCAATCCTCAGTCGTCGAAAAGGGAGTCCGGCTGGAAAACTTTCGCATGATTCGCACCGACGTTTGGATCGGAACCGTCTTCGCGATCCTGATCGTTTTCTTTATTGTGGTTTCCACCGCGGCGACCCTCAATGTCCACGGCGAACACGTTGATTCGGCCGAGCAGGCTGCGCGCGCTCTGCGTCCTTTGGCTGGGGCTTACGCGGAAATGCTCTTTGCGGTGGGACTCTTTGGGGCGTCAATGCTGGCCGCGGGCGTGCTGCCTTTGGCCACGGCTTATTCAATCAGCGAGGCGTTCGGGTTTGAGAAAGGTGTCTCGAGCAGCTTTCGCGAGGCGCCAATCTTTATCGGCGTTTTTACTTTTCTGGTTGCTGTCGGCGCGTTCATAGCAATGCTGCCGGGCTTGCCCCTGATCCATGTCCTGATCGTTACCCAGGTCATCAACGGCCTGCTGTTGCCTATTATCCTGTTCGCGGTCTTGAAACTCGTTAACAATCGCGAGTTGATGGGGGAATACGTGAATGGGCGGCTGTACAATTTGGGCGCCTGGCTGACCGCAATCATCGTGTCGGCGCTCTCGATAATGCTAATCGTTGTGACGCTGTTTCCAAATCTCCTGCCGCGCGGCGGCTGATTCGTTGGCTTTGCCGGGAGACACCTTTGGTTTTGAGTTGTGTTGCGGTCTCGACCAAGTGATCCACGAACTACACGAACAAATCATTCCGCTTCGTGTGGTTTCGTGGATCGTCGTTACACCGCAAACGGAAGTCTGGCCCCAGAATAACGCCGTGTTGGCATTTTCAGTCTCGCCAACAACGAGATTTGATGGTAAAAGTACGTGCTCGCTAAAGCCATCCTGATTAAAAGAACCGAGTCATCGCATGGCCTCTGGTCAATCAAGTAACAAGAACAGATTTTTTGTTTTCGTCGGCGCGACGGTGGTCGTGGCGCTGGCGCTCTATTTGTTCTATCACTTTGAGTCGAACTTCACCGATGCCCTCGCGGCGCGCATGGGCCCCCGGGCGGTGCAGGATAGCGTTCTTCGCATTCCCAAGCTAATTCTCTGGTCGATCCTCGCGTTTCTGGGGGTCAGGGCGTTAAGCACGTTCATCTTTGATGTCTTATTCCGCATTCGCCGCGGGTATGAAGCACCCACGCTCATTCGCAATATCTTTTCGCTGGTAGTTTTCACCGTTCTTTTCGTTCTCATCTTCAATCACATTTACGTTGAGGTAAATCTTGGCGCCCTCTTCACCACTTCAGCGATCTTCGGCGTCATCATTGGTCTGGCGTTACAGGACACCCTGGGAAACTTTTTCGCGGGTATTTCCCTGCACGCGGATCGCCCTTTTCAGGTTGGGGATGTGATCGTCGTCGGCCAGCAGAAACACACGGGGGTGATCGAGAGCATTACCTGGCGCGCGATCAAGATCCGCACCTTTCAGAATCACATCATACTGGTCAGCAACAGCAACGCCGCCAGAGAGGCGATCGAAGTCTGCCCGCGGGAAAACCTGAACGCCCGGATTGTTTTCTTCGGCACGCTCTATACCGATTCCCCGGCCAAGACAATTCACGTGGTCCGCGAAGCCGTGCGCGACGCCGATAACGTTTCCGAAAAGATCACGCCAATAGTGCGCATCAGGAATCTGGGCGACTTTTCGATCGAGTGGGAGATCAAATACTGGCTGGAAGATTATGCCAAGTACAACGACACCGATGCCCTGGTGAGACAGAGAGTGTGGTACGCGCTCAGGAGGAGCGGCCTGACCTTCGCTTTTCCGACGCGAACTCTTCACCTGGAACGCAAAGCAATCGAACGCCCGATTACCGCTGAAGAGCAAATTGCCGACCGTCTGTCGGCCATCGACGTTTTCTCACCGCTTTCAACCGAAGAGCTGCGCCAACTGGCGACTGCGACAGTCGGCCACGTCTTCGCCCCCAGTGAAACATTGATCCGCGCCGGGGATGAAGGCTCGTCGATGTTCGTAGTCAACAGCGGCAAGGTTCAGGTCCAGGTCGCCGATCGCAGCGGACCGCGCACCGTAGCCGTCCTGACTGAAGGCAACTTCTTCGGCGAGATGGCGCTCTTTACCGGCGAGCCTCGCACCGCCAACGTCGTGGCGACGGAAGAAACGGAAGTGCTCGAGATCGGGCACGCCGCGATGAAACACCTTTTTGAAACCAATCCCAGTCTCGCTGAATCGATCAGTTGGACGATCGCAGAACGACAAGCGGATCTCGCTGCAGGTTCAGCCCAGGCCTCTCAGTTGAGCATCCAGGAATCCGCGGGTGTGCTGGCCTCTATCAAGCGCTTCTTCGGCCTTCGTTAATCCCCAGGCAATCCGATTCATCTTCGTTCGGTCACGTCCGACATCTCCCTTTGCCTTAAATTTTTGACTCTCTATTCCATTACGCGAAATCCGGTTTGGTTCACGCAAAGGCGCGCTATGCGAGTCCGGAAGGCGCTAACAAAAGTAAAATGGGCGCCCCTTGATTCCCAAGATAGGCCATTGTCTGACGACATATACCCCTGTAAAAGCAGGCCCTTTGACCGTACGCAGGCGAACTTGACAGAAAGACACTCAGCCTTTATTATCGACACGTACTCAGGGCCAGGGTGGTGTGATTAAGGGGACAAGCCTGGCAACTGACTTAGTAAAGTTATTAAGGACTCTGGAGGTTAAGCGATGAGTATTACCCGCTACGATCCGTTTCGCGATCTGCGAACGCTGCAAGAAGAGGTTAATCGGCTTTTCACTGGGAACGCCGCACGCGCTTTCGATGACGAAGGTATTGCGCGCGGCTCGTGGAATCCGAATGTGGACATCTATGAAAACAAGGACCAGATAGTCCTCGAGGCAGAATTGCCCGGCATGAAACGTGAGGATTTCGATCTGTCCGTTGAGAACAACGTGATCACGCTTCGAGGCGAGCGGCATTTCGAAAAGAAAGAGGACGCCGATAACTATCATCGGGTCGAACGAGCCTATGGCAGTTTCGTGCGTTCGTTCACACTGCCGAATACGGTTTCGTCCGAAGACGCCGTGGCAGATTATCGCAACGGTGTCCTCCGAGTGACGTTGCCGAAGCGCGCGGAAACAAAGGCCCGCCGAATCGAAATCAAAGGTGAAGGCGACTCGCCTAAGAAGACTATTGAAGCGAATGCGGAGACTGCCAAAGCGGCTGTCCAGTAAGCGCTTTCATCTTGACCAGAGACGGGGCAACTGGGTTAACCAGTGCCCCGTTTCCTTTCAAATAGATTATTCTGTATTCAGACTAATATGCGCCTGGACAAATTCACACTTAGAGGACAGGAAGCGATTCAATCTGGAATCGAACTGGCTGAACGCAATCAGAACCAACAAGTCGAACCTGAGCATTTGCTCTGCGCGATGCTCGAGCAGGCTGAAGGGATTGTGCGCCCGCTACTCGGCAAGCTGGGCGCTAATGTTCAGGTGGTGCTCAACGATTGCCAGGCTGCAGTGGCTCGCTTTCCGCGGGTGCAGGGTGGCCAGCAGTATTTGAGTCCGCGCTTGACCCAGATTTTCACCGCCGCGGAAAAGCAGGCCGAGAAGATGAAGGACGAGTACATCTCGACCGAGCATCTGTTAGTGGCAATCGTCGACGAAAAAGATGGCGAAGCCGGAAAGCTGCTGCGCCAGCATGGTGTGAGTCGCGATGATCTGTTGAAAGCGATCGAACAAACCCGTGGAGGCGCCCGGATCACCGATCAGAATGCCGAAGCGAATTATCAGGCGCTGGCAAAGTACGCGCGGGACCTGACTGAACAGGCTCGCAAAGGCAAGTTGGATCCGGTGATCGGCCGCGACGACGAAATTCGGCGGACGATTCAGGTGCTGTCTCGCCGCACCAAGAATAATCCGGTGCTCATCGGCGAGCCCGGCGTCGGCAAGACCGCCATCGTCGAAGGCCTGGCCCAGCGTATAGTCTCTGGCGATGTGCCTGAGACTCTGCGTAACAAGAGGCTGGTCGGTTTGGATCTCGGTTCGATGCTAGCCGGCGCAAAGTATCGAGGCGAGTTCGAAGATCGCCTCAAGGCGGTGCTCAAAGAGATCGAAAGCGCGCAAGGCCAGATCATTCTCTTCATCGACGAACTTCACACGCTGGTGGGAGCCGGCGCGGCCGAAGGCGCCATCGATGCTTCGAACATGTTAAAGCCGGCGCTGGCCCGCGGCGAGCTTCGTTGTGTGGGCGCCACTACGCTGAACGAATACAAGAAGTACATCGAAAAGGACGCCGCGCTAGAGCGCCGTTTTCAGCAGATCTATGTGGGCGAACCGACGGTCGAGGACACGATCGCGATTCTGCGCGGCCTGAAGGAGCGCTACGAAGTTCATCACGGCGTGCGCATCAAAGACTCGGCCATCGTCGCCGCGGCCACCCTTTCAAATCGCTATATCACGGATCGCTTCTTACCTGACAAGGCCATCGATTTGATTGACGAAGCGGCTTCGCGTTTGCGAATCGAAATTGATTCGCTGCCGCAGGAAATCGATATCGTCGAGCGCGAGACGATGCAGCTTGAAATCGAGCGTCAGGCCCTGCAGCGCGAAGAGGACGAGCGCTCGAAGAATCGGCTCCATGAGATCGAGCAAAAGATTGCCGACTTGAAAGAAAAATCCTCCGGAATGAAGGCCAAGTGGCAGTCTGAAAAAGAAGCCATCGAACGCATGCGCACGGCTAAGGCCGAGCTTGAGCAACTGCGAATGCAGCTTGATCAGGCGCGCAACGCCGGCGATCTTGGCCGGGCATCCGAGATTCAGTACGGCCAGATTCCCGAATTGGAAGCGAAGCTCGAGGTCGAACAGGGCAAGCTGGCGCAGATCCAGACCGACGGCGTCACCTTGAAAGAGGAGGTGGACGAGGAAGATGTAGCCCAGGTCGTAGCCAAGTGGACCGGAGTACCGGTCTCAAAGATGCTCGAAGGCGAGATGCACAAGTTGCTGACCATGGAAGACCGCCTGCGTGAGCGGGTGATCGGGCAGGATGAAGCGCTTGAGGCGGTGGCCAATGCCGTGCGCCGGGCGCGGGCTGGCCTGCAGGACGTGAATCGTCCGGTAGGTTCGTTCATCTTCCTGGGCCCGACTGGTGTCGGCAAAACCGAAACTGCGCGGGCGCTGTCCGAGTTTTTGTTTGACGACGAACGCTCGATGATCCGGCTCGACATGTCTGAGTATATGGAGAAGCACGCGGTGGCCCGGATGATCGGCGCGCCTCCGGGATATGTCGGTTACGAGGAGGGCGGTCAGCTGACCGAGGCCGTGCGACGGAGGCCTTACAGTGTGGTGCTTTTCGACGAAATCGAAAAGGCGCATCCGGATGTGTTCAACCTGCTACTGCAAATTCTTGACGATGGGCGGCTGACAGACTCCAAAGGTCGCACGGTGGATTTCAAGAACACTGTGCTGATTATGACTTCGAATCTCGGCTCGCGTGAGATTCAGGAAGTCAGCGACGACGAGAAAGAGATTCGCGAAGCTGTAACGATGGTGCTGCGCGAACACTTCAAACCAGAGTTCCTTAATCGCATCGATGACATCGTTATCTTCAAGAGCCTATCGCGGGATCAGATTGCTCAGATCATCGATGTGCAACTCGAGCGCTTGCGTGCGATGCTGCATGAGCGCAACATCTCTCTGGAGTTGCAGGACTCGGCCAGAGAGTTATTGGCTCGGGAAGGTTACGATCCGAATTTTGGTGCGCGACCGTTGAAGCGGGCGATTCAAACTCTGATTCAGAATCCGCTGGCGATGAAACTTTTGCGGGGAGAGATCGGGTCGGGCCAGACGGTGACCGTATCCGCTCGTGACGGTGAGATGGAGTTCGCTACCGATCAAGCCGCCGCCGCGGCGTGAACTGTGGAGAAAGTGGGCGGTTTCAGAAATGGCTCAAGCTGGCAGGGTAATTGCAGCGGAAATGACGAAGAGATTCTTGTTGCACTCAAACGCAACGATGAATATGCTCTTGCACATCAAAGACGTGCGCGCCTGACGGGATTTCGGGCAAACTGAAATCGAGACGTTGCTTTGAGAAAGAAGTAAGTCAATGAAAATGGCCGATTTGGAAGCATACAAAGATAAGTTCGGGGAGAGTGGACAGCGGGTTCTGCAGAACGCTCTCGGCGAATCGAGGCGGCGCGATCAGAACTATATCGCCGTCGAGCATATCATCTGCGGCCTGGCTAAGGAGGAACCCGATCTCTTTAACTCAACCATTCGCAACCTTGCTCTTGATCCCATCCTGGTAACCAGGGCGATCGACAAGCGACTGGATAACACCCGCCAGCATGTCGGCAAGGGATTTCGGATAGCTCCGGACACGACGGATCTGTTCAAGCGAGCAATGGAACGCGCTCGTGCGCATGGCCGAAAGACGATCGAGTCGACCGATATCTTCGATGTGCTTTCAAATTACGACAGCCTGCTGGTTGAAGTCCTTTTGAATCTCGGCGCGACGCCGGAAGCCGTAGTCGAACACGTGCGGACCAGCGTTAATGAGCGGGAGCAGCAGGAAGAACAGTACCGCAAAAAGTATGAACTGCCTCCCTATCTGAAACACTTCGGTGTTTCGTTGAACCGCATGGCCCGCGCCGACAAGATTCCGCCCACCATCGGACGCGAAAAAGAGATTCAGCAGATCATCGAGATTCTTTGTCACCGCGAACGCGCCAATTCTCCGATGCTGGTGGGCGAGCCGGGCGTCGGCAAGACAGCGGTGGTGGAAGGCCTGGCGCGCATGATTGAGCTCGAGCCGCATAAGGTACCGGCCCGCCTGCGCAATTCGCACGTGGTGCAGTTGCAGATGGGCGGCATCGTGGCCGGAACCATGCTGCGCGGTATGTTCGAAGAGCGCATCAAAGGCATCATCGATGAAGTCAAAGAACGCGAAAACATGATTCTCTTCATCGACGAGGCGCACACGATTATCGGCGCCGGCGCCGCCATGGGGACATCTTCAGACGCGGCTAATATGTTCAAGTCGTCACTCGCCAAAGGCGAGTTGCGGATCCTCGGCGCAACTACACTCACCGAATACAAGGAATACATCGCCGAAGACGAAGCCCTGGCGCGTCGCTTCCGGCTGGTCAGGGTTGATGAGCCTTCGATTATCGAGACTCGTGAAATTCTGCTGGGCGTGCGGCCGCGGCTGGAACGGAACTACTCGGTGCAAATCTCGGACGAGGCGATTAACACCGCGCTGGAGATGGCGCCCAAGTACATTCGCAATCTCCACCTGCCGGATAAGGCCATCGGCTGGCTCGACACTGCTTCGGTAAAGGTAGAGATCAACGAGCCGCATACGATGATTGTGCGGCCGGAGCATGTTATTGACGTCATCTCGCAGGAGTCACGCATTCCGCGCGACATGATCTTTCGCGACACGAGCGATCGCTTTGCCATGACTGAGGTGCAGCTCTCGGAGCGCGTGATTGGCCAGAAGGAAGCGATCAAAGCTGTCGCCCAACGATTAAGATTGAACAAGGGACCGCTCAAAGAATCGCATTACAAGCCCGACGGCGTGTTGCTTTTCCTGGGTCCCACCGGCGTAGGCAAAACCGAGTTGGCTAAGGCTGTGGCTGAGTTCATGTTTGGCGACGATCACAAGATGGTGCGCCTGGATATGTCCGAGTACGGCGACGGCACTGTCGGCATCGAGAAACTAATCGGCATGCCGCGCGGCATTGTCGGATCGGAACGTGGTGGAATCCTGACTGAACAGTTAAGAGAGAATCCGTACACGGTCCTGCTGCTCGATGAGGTTGAAAAAGCTTCGCCGTACCTGATGAACATCTTCCTCCAGGCTTTTGACGAAGGCTGGCTGACTGATGGTCGTGGCCGGCGCGTCTATCTTTCCGACGCGATCGTGATTATGACTTCGAACCTGGGCTCAGACAGCTTTAAGAAGTATGAAAAACCTTTGGGTTTTGGCACCAAGACCGCCGGCGACTTTCGTCAAATCAAGAACGATGTGATGAAGGCTGCCGAGCAACGCTTTTCACCTGAGTTCCGCAATCGTATCGACGAGATTGTGGTTTTCGCCCCGCTCACCATGGATGAAGTGAAACAGATTGCCCAAATCTATCTTGAAAAGACCAGGCGTCAGATGAATAACCAGGGCAAGTCATTTGAGACAACTGAAGCAGCTTTGGTGCTAATAACGGAAAAGGGTTTTAGCATGCAATACGGCGCGCGCTTCCTGAAGCGTTTCATTGACGAACGAGTGAAACTGCCCATCACTACCATGTGGAAAGAGGGTTCGCATTTCATCGTCGACGTCGAAGACGGCGAAGTCGTGACTAATGTTGCAGTCGGTACGGACGGCAGTTCCTTTGAAGATGAGCTTGCGAAACTGCCAAGCTAAAGAGAGCTCAGTAGTTGCCCCAATGTTCTCAGCGGCTTCGTGATTTACCTGGCGCCTCTGCGCGAAACAGACTCGAGTGAAGATGAATTTCGCGCAAAGGCGCAGAGTGGAAGCAAAAGGCGCAAGGGTAAATCAGGACACATCAGATCCGCGATGAGAAGATCCCTCTTCAGCAAATTCACTGCCAGTCTCTTCTTTTTAATCATCGCGGCGTTCGCCTGCGCGGCGCAAACCCCAACCGTGCCAATCTCCAGCGAAGACAGGGCTGCCGCGATCGTCCAGAAAGCGATGCAGGCGATGGGCGGCGATCGCTACGTGAACGTTAAGACAGTCATCGGTCGCGGCTTCTTCACGAACTTCAAAGATGGCGTGTCTGGCATTCCCCTCCGCTTTGTGGATTATATAGTCTATCCGGATAAGGAACGGACCGAGTTCATCGGGGGCGGGCAACGTCTGATTTCCACCAATGAACGCGATAAGGGTTGGATTTACGACGGCGCGGCGTTGACGCTCAAAGATCAGACCGCCGAGCAGTTGGAAGATTTTCGTTTAGCGACTCGCACCGGAATTGAGAGTTTACTGCGGGGAGGGTGGCGCGCACGGGGAGCGAAGTTAACCTATGTAGGTCGGCGTGAGGCTGGTCTGGCGCGTCGCAACGAAACCGTTCGGCTCACTTATTCAGACGGCTTCTGGATTGAATACGAGTTCGCTGCCGCCGATGGCTTGCCCGCGAAAATACTCTACCAGCGCAAAATCAAAAAACCTGACGGCGATGAAACCGATGAAGTGCCGGAAGAAGATCGGTTATTCAAGTTCATTGCCATAGATGGGGTCCAAACGCCATACGTCATCGACCACTTCCGCAGCGGCCTCCAGACCAGCCGCATCAATTACGAAACCGTTGAGCTCAACAAGACAATTGCTGATTCGATCTTCGCCAGGCCGGCGAGCTTCAAAGCGGTAAAGTGAGTGGTTGGCCGGCGCATTCTCAGGCGAGCAACCACAAAAAAGCACAAAAGGCACAAGCTAAGCTGACAACAGTTAGGTGCTTCTTGTGCTAATGCTTCGGTTGGGCTGCGAGTGACTATGCCGAAGCTGAGCGGCTCAGTTCTCTTTCCCGGGCTGAGGCGGCTTCTGATCGATCGATGTTTGCTCGATCGGCGTGGGGCAACGGGAGACCAGCCATCTCGGCAAATAGCCGTTCGTACTGATCGACGACGTAGTCCCAATCGTAACACTCAAGCACGCGCGCCTGGGCCCGGTTCCGATACGACTGGACCAGGGAACCATCGCGCAGCACCCGCTGCAGTTTCTCTGCCAGATCATTCTCGTCCGTATAAGCGATCCCAGCGTCCCCAATGGCTTCGATATTTTCGGGGGCGGCGAGGGTCAACACACAATTTCCAAAACCCATCGCCTCGAGCAACGCCGGATGCGTGCCGCCGACTTCGGTGGCATGAATGTAGCAGTAGGCATTTTGCTGCAGGGCCCGATAGTCGCGGCCAAAAACAAACCCGGTAAAGACTATGCGCCGGTCGCGGCGCGCCCGCGCCTTGAGATCATTGATGTACTCGCGCGCATACGGAGCGTCGCCGACGATCAAGAGTTTGTGCGCGGTGCGCACGCGCTTGAAGGCCTCAATCACCAGGTGAGCATTGTTCTCAGGCTCCAGGCGGGAAACGTAAAGCACATAACGGTTGGGCTCGACGCGCCAACGACGCACAAGTGGATCTGGACGCCGCTCAACTTCAGCACCGTAGGCGATCATAGTTGTCTCTGTCCGATAGCGGGCGTGGTAGTAGTCCTGAATCACGCGCGCATCGGTGACAGTCCTGGTCGGCAGGATGGTGGCCAGTCTTTCAGCCATCAGGTAGTACCGGCGGGCAATCGAGTTCCACTTTTTGCGTTTGTGTTCCAACCCATCCACGTTCAACGCCACCGGTGTTCCCGCCAGCCGCAGGATAGGAGCAAAGGGTGCGTTAGCCGCGTTACAAATAAGCGCGGCATCATAGCGCTGTGGCACCGCGTGCAAGGCGGAAAGAAACGTGTGCACTATAGTGTCAAAATATTTATGCCGGATTGTGGGGAGGACTTTTAGCTTGACGCCCTGGAACTCGAGCTCGCGCGGGCTGATGTAATGTGCGCGACAGTACACGGTCACATCGTGGCCGCGGGCTGCTAACCTGGTAGAAAGGTGTTCGGCGAAGGTTTCAAACCCGCCATAGTTTGCGGGAATTCCCCTTGTCCCGAGAATCGCGATTCGCATGAGCTGACTAATCCAGTTTTTTTGAAACCTGACCTAATAAAACCACAAGATCGTTGGGGAAGTCGAGGCTTCAAGCAAATTTCTCCAACGGAATGGCGACTTGTACCACATCCCGGACGATTCTTCGAGCCCTCTGCCCGACAATATTCCGTCGCGGGATTCGTGTTCGAACCCATCAAGGTTAGTTAATGCGGGCTCAGGCAGCATTTCGTTTTCCGACTTGCTGGTAAACACGCAAGGTTTGTCGCGCCGTTGATTGCCAACTGAATGTCTTTGCCCGCGCCAGCCCTTTGTCACGTAACGCCGCGCACAGACTTGGATTGTCGACAAGCCGTTTGATGGCGTTGGCCAACTCGTCGGTGCTGAAAGGATCGAAGAGAAAGCCCGCGTCACCGACAACTTCCGGGACGCTGGTACGGTTGCCGGCAATCACTGGAACACCGCACTGCATCGCCTCCACCAGCGGCAATCCGAACCCTTCGAAATACGACGGGTAAACAAAGCAGAGGGCCCCGCTGTAGAGACCGGTGAGGTCGCGATCAGGAACATAACCGGTAAACAGGATGTCTTTTGTGATCGCACTCTGTCCCGCGGCGCGAAAAGTCTCGTGCTCGAGCCAGCCGCGTTTGCCGGCCAAAACAAGTTGGGGAAACCTTTCATCCGCATTCGCTCTGCGCAGTTGGGTGTAGGCCTCGATCAACCGCACCAGGTTCTTGCGCGGCTGGATAGACGAAAGCGAGAGGACATAATTTCTGGTAATACCATATTGATCACGAACCCGCTTTAGTTCAGCGGGATCGTCGACGGGTGCGAAATGCGCCGGCGCTGCTTCATGAGTTACTGTGATGCGTTCCGGCGGGATCTTATAAGTGCGGATGATATCGTCCCGCGAATAGTCTGACACTGTAATGATATGGGCGGCGCGGCGCGCGGTCCGGCGCACGGTCAAGCGCATCTGCATCCAACTGCGCCGGTTGAAAGTTTCCGGCAAGTGCTCGAAAGCGAGGTCGTGAACGGTGCTCACGATCGGACAGGGAGCAAAGGGCGGGGCAGTGTATTGCACATGCAGCAGGTCGACAGGGTGGCGCCGCAGCTCCCTCGAGAGGGTCAGGGGAATACGCACCAGGGGCGTGTGCGGCAATGTGAGCTTGACCTGGAAATTCGGCCAGCGATCGGCAAACCGCTTGATGGCGGCTGCCTTGGTAACAAACAGAGTGTAGAGATTGGTTTGGTCGATCTCGGCGAGGGCTTCGATCAGATTGGTGGCGTAGCTTTCATTTCCGCCGAGTTCAGCTCCTACGGAATGCGCATCGATTGCGATGTGCAAGATCGCGTTGCTCCAGGGTTTGGTGGCAGAGCGCAGCGCGCCGGCCCGCGTTATTCTTCGCCGGCCGGAGCTTTAGATTTTTCGGCTGTCCGGGCGGCTTTCGCCGCAGAGAGGGCCGCCGTCTGGCGGGTATCGCGTTCACGGATGCGCGCCGCCTTACCGCGCAGGCCGCGCAGGTAATAAAGCTTTGCGCGCCGCACATGGCCCCGCTTGACTACGTCGATGTGGTCGACAATCGTCGCGTGCAGCGGAAAGATTCTCTCGACGCCGACGCCAAAGCTGGTCTTGCGCACGGTTATGGTTTCGCGGACGCCACCGTGCTTGCGCGCGATCACGACACCTTCGAACGCCTGCAAACGCTCTTTGGTTTCCGATTCCTTAATCCGAACGTGCACGCGTACCGTATCGCCAGGCTGAAAATCCGGCACGGTTGTTTTAAGTTGTGATTGGTCGACACTGTCTAAACGATTCATGACTTACTCCAATTCAAATGTCACTTCAAAAGATCCGGCCGATTGCGCTGCGTCTTATCGATCGAAGCCTCGCGGCGCCACCGGGCAATCTCGGCATGATTGCCGTTCAACAAAACATCGGGCGGGCGCATTCCCTCAAATTCCGGCGGCCGCGTATACTGCGGACAATCGAGCAGACCGTCCGAGAAAGACTCGTTCGTCGCCGAAGTGGCGCTGCCCAAAGCTCCGGGCAACAAACGGACAATCGCATCAACTACGACCAGCGCGGCCGGCTCTCCTCCGGAAAGCACATAGTCCCCGATTGAGATTTCGTCGGTCACCAGCGCTTCGGCGACTCGCTCGTCAACGCCCTCATAGCGGCCACAAATCATAACCAGCTGCTCGCTGAGCGCAAACTCGGCGGCAATCGCCTGCGTAAAGGACCGCCCCTGCGGAGAAAGCAGCACCACGCGCTTTCGCGTCGAGACACTTTCACGGCGATTGGCGCCGGTAAGCGATTCCACTGCTGCAAAGATCGGTTCGGGCTTTAATACCATGCCGTCGCCGCCGCCAAATGGCCGATCGTCAACGACGTGATGTTTGTCCGTGGTCCAGGCGCGTAAATCATGGGCCTGAATATTTACCAAAGCTGCTGCCCGGGCGCGACGGACAATGCCGTAATCAAACGCTTCGCGAAAGTAATCCGGAAAGATGGTAACGATATCGACGCGAAGCATGATTTTGAGATCTCAAATTTCATTTAGAGATCTAAAAGCCCCTCGGGCGGATCCACTCGAACAATTTTCCGCTCGACATCAATCTCAACGCAGATGTCTTCGGCCATGGGCACCATGTGTTCGCGCTCAGCGCCGGCGATTATCAGAACCTCAACTCCGCCGGTCTTCAACACTTCGCTGACGACTCCGATTGAAGTTCCGTCCAGCGACTCGACCCGACAACCGATCAGCTCCCATTCATAAAACGTCCCGGGGGGTAGTTCGATTCGTTCCGCAGCTGCAATCGCCAGCTGAAAACCAGCGAGCGCCTGGGCCTCATCAATCGAATCATAGCCAGCGAACTTAAAAACAATTCGATTGTTGTGGAACCAATGTTCTTCAATTTGCAAAGATCGGCGACTCTGATCGGGCGCGATAGCAATCACACTTTCGAGCTCTTCGAAACGGCCGGGAAAGTCCGTGTAGAGATCGGCCAAAACTTCTCCGCGCAACCCTCTCGTTCGGGCCACGCGCGCGATGACGACTAAATCATCCGTCGCTTCACTCAACGACGTCCAGCACGAAGCGGCGGTGTTTCTTCAGACCCGCGGCGTAAACCAAAGAGCGCAGGGCCCGCACGGTCCGCCCCTGTTTTCCAATCACTTTGCCCATGTCGGACCGGGCGACGCGCACCTCGATGCGAGTGGTGCCTTCGCGATCAATCTCGCGCACGTCCACTGCGTCGGCCTCGTCGACCAGAGCCTTGACGACCATCTCGATGGTTTCGCGCATAAGATTCTCAGCGACTGTTTAGACGCGGCGGTTGTGCCGCGCGGGCTGGACGGACCAAGTCCGCCCGCTAAACGATTAAGCAACCGCAGTCTCTGTGACCGCGGCACTTTCCGCCTTCGCGGCCTGCTTAATCAACTGGCGCACGGTATCGGTCGGCTGAGCGCCCTTCGCGATCCAATATTGGACGCGGTCGGTCTTGAGTTTGATCTCGGCCGGGTCGCGCGTCGGATTATAGGTGCCGACGTTTTCCAGGAACGCGCCGTCACGTTTGGACTGCTTTTCCTTGACCACGATGCGGTACGAAGGCCTCTTCTTGGCGCCCATGCGCATTAATCTGATTGCTAACAATTGTCTTTCCTCCACTCAAATCGGCGGTAGCCCGCCGCTAAACGATTTGGTTTATACAAGGTCCTGAGGCGAACGGCTAGCGTCGCTTCTTCTTTTTCTTTTTCTTTCGCCGCGACGATCCAGGTAATCCCGGTGGCAAAGCGGGCAATCCGCCCATCATTGCTTCTTCGCCGCCACCATCCATCCCGGGCATGCCGGCCATGCGGCGCATCATCTTACCGCGCAAACCGCCGCCGCTGAACATTCCCTGCATCATGCGCCGCATCTCGGTGTACTGCTTGATGAGAGCGTTCACCTGGGCCACCGAAGTGCCTGATCCGCGCGCGATCCGCCGCCGCCGGTTGGCATTCAGGATCAGATGATTGATCCGCTCTTCGCCGGTCATTGAATCAATGATCGCCTCAGTGCGCTTCATCTCTTTCTCCATCATCTCGCTTTGCTCGTCGGTCAAATCCGGCATACCGACGCCGCCCAGAAGTTGATCCGGCAACAACTTAAGAATCTTTGAGAAAGAGCCGAGTTTCTTTACCTGCCTGAGCTGCGAACGAAAATCGTCGAGGGTGAACTGGTTCTTTTGCAGCTTTTTGAGCTGCGCTTCAGCTTCACCCTGGTCGACTTTATCCTGGACCTGTTCGATCAGGGAGAGCACGTCGCCCATGCCGAGAATCCGCTGGGCCACTCGATCAGGATAGAACGGCTCGAGGGCATCGTACTTTTCGCCTACGCCGACAAACTTCACCGGTTGGCCGATGACCTGTTTGATCGAGAGGGCCGCGCCGCCCCGTGCGTCGCCATCCATCTTGGTCAGCACCACACCGGTAATACCGACCTGCGCGTGAAACTGTTCGGCCGACCGCACTGCGTCCTGGCCGGTCATTGCATCAGCGACGAAAAGAATTTCAACCGGATGGGTTTCGCGCTTGATCTGAACCAGCTCCTGCATCAACTCTTCGTCGATGTGCAGGCGTCCGGCGGTATCGATCAGAAGGGTGTCGTAACCCGTGTCGCGCGCGTGTTGCAAAGCCGCCCGTGTCAATTCCAGCGGATCGTTTGTCTCAGGCTTTTCAAAGATCGATTGGCCAGTCGCCTTCGCGATGACCTTTAACTGTTCCCGCGCCGCCGGCCGGTAGACGTCTGTAGACAGCAAGAGTGGCTTGCGATCCTGGTTCTGCGCCAGCCAGCGCGCAATCTTTCCCGTCGAAGTCGTCTTGCCCGAACCCTGCAGGCCTACAATCATGACGACATTCGGACTCGTTTTGGTAAAGACCAGCCGCGAAGATTGCCCGCCGAGAAGGTCTACCAATTCGTCAAAAACTATTTTTACAACCTGCTCGGATGGCTTCAGCTCCAGCCAAACCTGCTGGCCCTCAGCCTTCTCCTTAACCGAGGCGATAAAGTCTTTAGCGACCTTATAATTGACATCGGCTTCGAGCAGCGCCAAACGAATCTCGCGCAGGGCGGCGTCAACATGCTCTTTGGTCAGGACGCCTTCGCCGCGCAGACTCTTCAGCGTCCGCTTTAGTTTGTCGGAAAGAGACTCGAACATACAGTGCTAGACGAAGATTTCCGGTCTACGCGGAAACAAGCATGATAAGGGGCGGTCTGAGGGGTGTCAAGGAATGGGCTGGTGGCCGATATAATGCGATACTTCGAAGGCTGGTGAACGTAGGAACAATAATGACGATGAAAGTAACTATCCCGACGGAACCAGCGAAATAATTACCGGGTCCGCGCTGGTCAAGCAGCAGAATTTTCATGAGGGCATGTATGATTTCTACAACGAAGCCCGGGGTGTTATTGAGCCAATAACACGCACAACCGGATTAAGTGGGAGTTAGCAGACCCGCCTGAACCGAACGTTCCTTATTCAATCGAAGCGACCCTTGCGGTGTCGGATGATGACCCTGCCTACGGACTGTGGTATTTTCAGCTCGTTCACAGGGAACATTGCGCCATTTCTTAAGCTCAAATGTCCTGCCCCCTGAGCCTCAGCTATGAAAGGCGCAAGTCATTAAGCTTTTAGTACATATTCAGTCTTTCAATTGGTTTGTGGTACCAGGCATCCCCTTTCACGGGAACAACCCGCTTGAGCAAAGAGAAGCACATCACAGACAACGCTGTTGTCGATCTGGAACATGCCCGCGTGCAACTGCGCGCGCGCGCCGGCAAGTCTTCGCCGGAAGAACTAGCTGACGATCTTGAAGTGGTTCGCGGACTGCTTGATCAGGGACTGACAATCGAGGCCCGCTCGCGTCTCAACTCTCTCCTCGCCCAAACCCGAACTCAACCTTCCTTGTTGGCCCAGGCGCGTTGTGCCTTATCGACGGCTCTTGAAATGCAGGGTCAAAATCGCGAGGCGCTCGATGCGGTCGCCATGTATGAAGACCCCGAAGCGCGTGCCAAACTTGATCACACCCTCAGCGCCATGCTGAGAGTGCAGATCGCTCTGGCTTACAACTACAACCGTGATCATCCGAAGGCCATCGCCCTTTTGAAAGCTACTCAACGGGATCTTCCGGAAGAAGGCGCTGAAGCCGGCGCGGTCTATGCGGCCCTCGCCCGGGTCTATCGCAGCATCAGCGAGTATCCCATCGCGCGTGATTATTCGCATCGCGCCCTCGAGAGTTATCGCCAGACCGGCGATTGGCGTGGCTTGGCGGAAAGTTATTTCGGTCTTGGCTCAGCGGATGTTCAGGAAGGACTGCATGAGCAGGCCCTCGAGAACTTCGGCCAGGCTTTGAAGCTGTCTGGAGATCATCCAGCTAGTTTCATGCTCGGCCGCATCTATTCGAACATGGCCGGCGCCTGCTGGTTTCTCAAGCGTCCGCAGGAAGGCATTCAGTTTCTCGAAAAAGCAATCGGGTATTACGAACGCACCGATCATAAAAAGAGCGCGGCCGACGGCTATAACAATCTCGGCATTAATCTGGTCCTGATCGGACAATGGGATCGGGCACAGGAAGCTTTGGAACGGGCCCTGGCCCTGGCCACCGATGCCGACGATCGCGGCGCCGAGGTGCCGATGATTCTGGATTCGCTGGGCGATCTTTGTACTCTGCGGGGTGATCTCGAAGAGGCTAATAGTTATTTACAGCGCGCGGTGACGCTGGCTGAAGAGCGTGGCAACAAGTGGTATCAGGGACAGACGCAACGCACCCTCGGCCGGTGTTTACTGGCGATGAAGCGAGGCGCGGAAGCGCTGGCTACCGCAAAGATCGCGTTGGAACTGGCCGAAGGAATAGGTGATCGACAAGCAATCTGCGAATCAAGACTTTTATTTGCTGAGGCTTCCCTGGAATGCGGCGCGACTGAGACCTCAGCGGCCAACCTGGAGAACCTGGCCCAGTTGATCACGGACTCACCCACCGATCTGCTCTTGTCAGGCGAGGCCCAGCGGCTACACGGCCTGCTGGAGTTGGCCCAGGGCGATGCCGCGATGGCCGCGCAGCACTTTGGCCGCAGCGTTTCGATTTTCGATTTGCTTGGCGATCGCTATCGCAGCGCGCGCGCGCAATACGAATTGGGACGCGCGTATGCCATGGCCCAACCGGAACGCGCGGCCGAGCACCTGTCGCGCGCGGTAAATATCTTTCGGGAATTGGGAGCGCGACTTGATCTCGAGCGGGCGGAAGAAGCTTCGGCCGAGTTGGATCAATCACGGCCACAGCAGTTGATGCAGCGCGACACAGTCGTGCAACTGCTGACCCTCCGTCTGGCCGAAGCCGTCGCCTCACGCGAGTTACTGTTACGCGAACTGGCCGCGGTGATTCGACAGGAAACCAACTGCAGCCGGATAGTCGTGATTGAACCGGGCGAAGGTGATCGTCAAAGGGTGGTTATCGCGCACGGTTGCGCAAAAAGTGAAAGTGCTGAGTTGGCTGACGAATTTGCCGCGCTCAAAAAGGACGCTCAAATCGATGCGTTCAGCAAAAGGAAGAACGCCGCAGTCATCAAATTAAAGCCAACCGATGCGCCGCCGGCCACCCTGCTGATTTCGCCCCGTGAACGCGCGGCGCTTCCCGGTAGGCTTTCGCTCGATCCTTTGTTGCGCGTGGTCGAGTTGGGCATGGACGTTTGTGCTTTGCGATTGCGAGGCCGCGCAGGTCAGGGACGCGAAGAAGAGAGCGCGATGGCCGGCGCGAGTTTGATGCCTGGGTTTATTCACTCCAGTCCCGCGATGACGCGCCTGGTGGAAGAGGTCCACAAGATTCGCTCTTCGGATGTGACCGTCCTGGTTACTGGCGAATCCGGCACTGGCAAGGAGTTGGTGGCGCGAGCAATTCATGCCCTGTCGTCACGGCGCGATAAGATTTTTGTTCCATTCAACTGCACCGCAGTGCCGAAGGAGCTTTCGGAAGGCTATCTGTTCGGCTATCGGCGCGGCGCCTTTACCGGGGCCGTGAAGGATTCAGCCGGCGTGATTCGTACGGCTGCGGGAGGCACGCTCTTTCTGGATGAGATCGGTGACCTGCCGATCGATGTGCAACCGAAAATTCTGCGGTTCCTGCAGGAAGGTGAGATCCAACCACTCGGCGAGCAAAGACCGGTGAAGGTTGATGTGCGAATCATCGCCGCGACCAACAGTGACCTCGAAGAGATGGTGGCCAACGGCAGGTTTCGCGAAGACCTGTACTACCGATTGAATGTGATTCGTTTAAGGGTGCCTCCTTTGCGTGAACGGCGCTCAGAGATTCCCACGATCGTTAACTACTACGTCAATCACTACTCGGCCAAGTTCGGTCGCAGCGATATCCAGATCACGCCCCAGGCAATCGATCTGTTGATGGTGGCCGAATGGCCGGGCAACGTGCGCCAACTCTGCAATGAAGTCCAACGAGTGATTGCTCGCAGCGAAGATGGCACCACCATAACTCCCGAACAACTTTCACCTGAGCTGCGTCACATGAGAGCACCGATCACTCCCACGGGGTCTGTGACCGCAATAGGCAGCGTCGGGGCCAGTCCTTCGGTTACCGTCCCGCTGCAGAATGTGACGTTGGCTGATGCCCTGGCTGAGGTCGAGCGGCGCATGATCACCGAAGCTTTGCGCAAACACAACGGCAACATTTCCCGGGCGGCGCGCGAACTGGGTCTCACCCGGCGCGGCCTCTATCTGAAGCTCGATCGTCACCAGATGAGCGCCAGCGCTTGATTTAGTCGGCCTGTTTCCGAAACCATTCCCTTTGTTAGACGTGTAACCCTGAGGCAGTTGTAGAGCTGTCAAGGTTGTGCCAATTAAGGGAGTCAGAGTACTAATTTCAGTTGGTTTTTTGCGGCATTTAGAAAAGAAGCCAACTAAAGCGTACTCTGAACATCGGTCGGTCAAATAGAACCGGAATTTGAAACTGGAGGTTTGCGCCGCTTCGCAGCTGGCGTGTATCCTTTTTATGAATATTGGCGTCTAAAGGCCCGTAGCAGAAATGACATCAAGGCTTAATCTCGCAAGCAAACCTTTCCGCAACCGGGCACTGCCCTGGACGGTGGCCCTGATTGTGGCCGTGACGTCGTTCCTCGCTCTGGTGGTGATTGCGAAATCAACGATCCAGACCAATGCCAGGACAGCGACGGGCCAAACTGACGTAACCAATTTGCAGCGGCAGATCAATGGGCTGAACAAGCAAGCCGACGCTATTAAGACCGCGATGACCCCGGAACAGCAGATCGCGCTTAAGTCAGCGCATGCTCTGGTTAATCGCAAGAAGTTTTCCTGGACGTTGCTGTTTGCCGATCTCGAAGCCTCTTTGCCGGGTGGGGTGAGAGTTTCGCGAATCGTCGTCAACGGAGTGCGGGTGCAGGACGATCGCACGATTGCGACTCTCGATCTGACGGTGGCCAGCAAGAACCCGACGCTTATTACGCAGATGGTTGAAGACATGGAGCGGCTGGGAGTCTTTCATGCCGAACTCAGGAACACGACCTTACAGCGAGGCCGAGGAGAAAGCGGCGCCGAGTATGAAATGAATGTTCGTTACGTGCCCCGCATCGGCGTGCCTGTCGCACCGAGCGAGAGAAACAACCGGCCGGTAGACACTGCAGTCGACAAGGGTAAAACACAATGAGTCAGGAGCAACCAGTGCAGGGTCCCGCGCTGGCTCCGCGCCGGCAGATTTCCATTCGCCTTGATCAGATAAAGCGAGCGCCGGCGATCAGCATGCTTGGTCTGCCCGAGTTGATCGGCCTGGCCGGCGCGGCGCTGCTCGCTTTCATGACGGTTTTTGCCTACTTCTATTTTTATCTTCCGGCACATTCGCGTCTGGCCGCGACCGAACGCGAACGCGATCTGCTGCAGGTCCAACTCCGCAACTCGCAAAGACTCTTTGGTGAAACAAACAATACCAGCGACGAAGTTACCAAGCGGTTGGCAAGTGTGAGCAGTTTTGAAGGCACCTGGCTTTCTGTGTCCGGACCCGGCCGCCTTTCGCTCTATGCCGAACTGAACAATTTGATCCGCAGCAATGGTCTGCGCAACACGGCGGGCCCCAGCTATTCTCCGTTGGAACCGATCGGCTCAAAGCCTCAGAATCAAGCAACGGAGAGCGCCGAGAAGCAAGGCATCGCCAAGTGGCAGAGCATCTATCCCGGAGTTTTGGTTAGCGTGACCGTGGAGGGTGCTTATCAGAGCGTCCGCCATTTCGTGCGTGACATCGAAAGCAGCCGCCATTTTCTGATCATTAACTCAGTTGAGCTGGAAAGCGTAAGGGACTCTGGCGCCAGTCTGGAAATGCCGTTGCCGCTGCCGGCCGCAAAAATTCCGGCGCGTACGACGGCCGCGCGACCTATCGTGTCGCGCATTCAACCGACAGCCGGCAGCCGCGGCTCGCAAGTCAGCCTGCGCCTCGACCTGGCAATGTATTTTCAGCGGACCGAAGTGAAAAGTGCTCCCGGCGCAGCAAAATAGTCCGCACCGTCCGCAACGCCTGGAACCGGTCAGGCCCGCGACCGTTTAGGAAAGAGGGCCCCAATAGTTTTAGGTAAACCTCGGCCGTTTTTAGATCGGACTTACAGCAATGCAACTTTTTGATCCAAACAATCCCAACGAAAAAAAGAAAATGATCGCCGCGGCCTCATTGGGTGTGGCTGCGATCCTGGTGCTTGGTTATGTGTTCTTTGGCGGGAGTTCGTCGCCAACCAAAACGAGTAACTCGAGTCCGAAGGCTACGCCGACACCAAGCAGGATTGTGCAAGGACCCGAACCTGAGAGCGTTGACGCCTCCGTCTTTCAGCCGATTGTTTACAACCCCTCTTCGCCGGCAGTGTCAGAAGCGGATCGAAACATCTTTGCGTACTATGAACCAACTCCTAAGCCGACTCCGCCTCCTCCTGTTTTCATACCGAGCCCCACGCCGACACCACCCATCAACATCAGTTCGGTGACACCGTCAAACGTTTATGCCCGCACGGCCGACTTCAGTCTGCAGATCACTGGTGACAAATTCAGTCCGGCGCTTCACGTCAACATCGACGGTCGTGACTTGCCGACCCGCTTCATAAATGCGCAACAGTTATTCACGACTGTGCCGGCCGCTATCATTGCCAATCCCGGTCCGCGTCAGGTGTTGGTGCGCAACAACGATGGGCAGCTGTACTCGAATTCATTCACCCTGAATGTCCAGCCACCTCCACTGCCGAACTATAACTACATCGGTATCATCGGCAAGCCGCGTTTCAACGACACGGCTGTGTTGCAGGACAAGGGCAGCAAGGAACTTATTAACGCGCAGCGAGGCGATGTGATCGGAGGACGGTTCCGCGTCAGCAGCATCTCAGAGAAGGAAGTCGTTTTGGTCGATACGACCTTGAAGATCAAACACACGATCGCTTTCACGGCTGACTCCGCGAGCGGCCCGCAATTCAGACCACCGGTGCGCGTCAGCGAGGAAGAACCACAATGATGTCTGCGACCGCTTTCGAGATTTGTATGACTCGAAAACCTGATTCACAATCCAGCCGCAAGAGGCGCTCTAAATCTTCGCCGGACGAGGGCGGCTATGCCCTCGTCGCGCTGCTCGTGGTCATGAGCTTGATGGCCTTATTCGCTATGACCGCGGCCACGAACGTGAGGCAGCAGGCGCAGCGAGAACGCGAAAAGGAGGCCATTTTCAGGGGCGAAGAGGTGGCTGACGCTATTCGGTCGTACTATGCCAGTAAGGGCCGTAACGGTGTAAATTCCCTGCCGACCGATATGGATCTGCTGATCGAAGGCATCCAAATCCCAGGCCGCACCAAGAAGCTCCAGGTGCTCAGGGCATCGGCGGCGAGAGATCCACTGTCGAGCACCGGCGAGTGGAAGCTGATTACGCCCACCTCTCAGGACTTTGCCGGACTGGTAAAGAACCTCACCGTCTATACCGATGGAGTCCCGCCGACGCCGAAACCGGAGTTCCAAACGCTGGCGACGCTCATCCCGCAAATGACGAACGTGCTCAATACAAAATCAGAGGACACCGCACCTGGTGGTGATAACAATTCGGAAAGTGCCTCTGGACCATTCCTCGGAGTTGCCAGTCGCAGTCAGCGCAACTCGGTGATCTCTTATTACGGCATTACTCGACACGACCAATGGATCTTCACACCCCTGTTTCGCTGACCTCAATTTGTATCGGCAACGTGATCGAGAATCGTTGGGATCGTGAGCTCGGTCGTTCTTCGCTCTTCGCGTTTTTCCAACTCTCAGAACAATCGTAATGTGATGCTGTGAGAGCAAAAAATTTCTCTCACAACGTCGCTGAGTGGGTCCCACTCGATGTCGTTGTGTGAAAGTTTTTTCATCGCGCAAGTAATAAATTGTTGACAAGCCTTCAATTTAAGTTTATATAGCAAGATGTTGTGCGCCGTTTTCTCTAGACCACAAGAGTAACTGCAACACACTATCTTGTGGTCATAACCAGAAAGCTAAAGAAGGAGAAACGACACTATGGCAACTAAGAAGAAGGCCGCCAAAAAAGCAGCCGGCAAGAAAAAAGCAGCCAAGAAATCCGCAAAGAAGAGATAGCTCTTTCACGCACGAAGAAACAACGACCACGTTCAAGTGGCGCACATCCACTAAGGCCTCAAAGGCCCTTTCAAAAGGAACGGCGAACGCTTTACAGCGCGCCGTTCCTATATTTTTGTACGCCGCCGTTTGAGTTTTCGTTTGCGCCACCGCCGTCTCTCAACATATCCTCAACCTGCAAAAGCAGCCACGACGGTTTCGATCACGGGAGGAACACCATTGCGAGAGTTTGATGAAAGACCCTGGGGTAGTTATGAAGTCCTGGAAGAAAGACCCGGCTTCAAGGTCAAGGTTCTGGAAGTGAAACCGGGAGCGCGCCTGAGTCTGCAAAGGCACTCGCGCCGCGGCGAGCACTGGGTCGTGGTAGAAGGTGTCGCAGACGTTGTTTGCGGCGACCGCGAACTGAAACTGCAAAAGGGCGAGCACATTCACATTCCCCCGGAAACCAATCATCGCCTGGGAAACAGCGGCGATGTCCGGCTGGCCATCATCGAAGTTCAGCTTGGTGATTACCTGGGTGAAGACGACATCGTGCGCGTCCAGGACGACTATCAGCGGATCACTTAGATGAGCAGTCCGGCCGGCGAACCCGACGGGCGAATTAATGCAACCCCAGAATCGATAACACTTGTTGTCTGATCGCCTGTTTAGTTGCGGGGTCGCGGAAGGTCGCGTGTTCCGGGCCGCCGACCACAGTCATCGTAAAAACCGCCCGCTCAATTTAGGAAAACGCTTGCCTAGATCCGCTGCCCAGGCCGCGTGATCTTCGGCACGCCGTGTATAGACGAGAAACTTCGTATTCGGATTGCCCAGGCTGATATATCCGAGGAAGGTCTCGAGTTTATTGTCTGCGACCTGGGCGGAGACCGATTGAGGGTCGAAGCCCGTGGCAGCATCCGCAAAACAGGAGCGGTGAATCACAATCAGCGCAGGGTTCTCGCGCAGCACCTGATCTTCTCTGTGCCAGAGCGCGCTGGTATTTTCCTTTTCGATGACGATAGGTAAGTCCCTCAGAATGTCTGTGATGTCATCGGCGTTCGTGCCACCATTCTTTCGGGTTTCAGGATCATAAACTCGATCGGGCAAGGGTGAATCCATCAGAACTACCACGGGCGCAACTTGTGGCGCGGCGCTTTTGAACCAGGATGCACTTTTCCAGATGAACAGGGTCGTCAGCAGCGCAGGTACGGCCAACAACAGCACTGCCCACCTAGTCCACTTTTTCGATCCACCACCGGAAACGTTCGCGTTTAACTTTCCGAAGGTTGCAAGCGTTGCACTCCCTTCAGCCGGTCCCGGTTCCGTGATGCGTTTCAGTTCGGCAGCCGTATTTAACTGTTGCCTCAGCCGTCGCAGGTCGGTCAGCAACTCGCGCGCGGTTTGATAGCGGTCGTCAAAATCTTTTGTCAGCGTCTTTGTGACAATCCATTCAAGCGCTTCTGGTATCTCAGGTGAAAAGCTGTTCAGCGATCTGGGTTCACGTTCGAGAATCGAAACCAGAGTGTCGCTGCCGTTGGCACGAATAAAAGGGCCAGATCCGGCAAGCATTTCATAAAGCACGACCCCCAGACTCCAAATATCGGTGCGTGCATCCAGAGGGAGACCGCGGGCTTGTTCAGGCGACATATAGGCGACAGTACCCATCACCGATCCGGTGCTGGTTTTCACCAGCAAACGGGTGGAGTCTTCCTGACTGCCCTCTTTTATTTGGGTGAGTTTGGCCAGCCCGAAGTCGAGAACCTTCAAGATGCCGTCCTGCCGAATCATGATGTTTTCGGGCTTGATATCCCGGTGAATTATGCCGGCGCTGTGGGCTTCAGCGAGAGCTGAGGCGATCTGTTCGGCAATGTGAAGAGCTTTAGTGGTTTCTATTGGGCTGGTAAATCTTTGACGCAGGGTTTCGCCGTCAACGAATTCAGTGGCGATGAACCTTTGACCGTCGATCTCGCCAACTTCATGAATCGTAAGGATGTTCGGATGATTCAACGCGGAAACAGCGCGGGCCTCCAGCTCAAACCGGCCCAAGCGTTCCTGGTCTTGCGTAAAAGCACGTGGCAGCAACTTGAGCGCGACCTGGCGGCCGAGCCGGGTATCGCGAGCGAGATAAACCTCTCCCATGCCCCCCTTGCCGAGCGTTGAGACAACCTCGTAAGGCCCAAATTTTTGGCCCGCTTTCAAATCGTTTCCTTTGCCACCATCTCAGCTGCTAAATCTTACGCCGGCATTCGATGGAGAGTCCGCCAAAGAATTTTGAGTTCGACAATCCGCTCTTGCTGCGGGTCGATCCTGGTTAGTTCTTCCAGCGCTTCTTGAAGAGACGGCAGATACAGGTCTGATCCTTTGACCAGACGCTCGGCAATGGTGACAGAGAACCTTTGGTGATCGCAACCATCGCGTACTGCGGCCTGATGCTGTCGCACGTGGTCCATCAGGATGCGTTCGGGGTGCTTGCCTGCCTACCGCTTTCTGCTTACGGCTTTCCCTTGACCATAGCCTCATGAAGAGCGCTAATATTCCCAGCATCTGGAAGCGAATGCCGCAGCCATTAATCATTGCTATTGACGGTCCTTCAGGTTCCGGCAAATCCACGCTGGGACGGATGCTCGCGCGCGAGCTGAGACTGCTCTACATCGACACCGGTTCAATGTATCGCGCGGTGGCCCTCGCAGTGATCGAGTCGAGCACGAACGAAACAGACGACGTTTCCGTAGGCGCCCTGGCGGAAAGGATTGACATCGATCTAGCGGGTGATCCCGATTCACTGCGCGTAACTCTGGATGGCCGCGACGTCTCTGATCGTATCCGCGATGAAGACGTGACGAACATGTCTTCGATCATCTCGACGATTCCGGCGGTGCGGCGCGCGATGGTACAACGCCAGCGCAAATTAGGTCAGCGAGGCGCAGTCATGAATGGACGCGACATCGGCACAGTGGTGTTTCCAGACGCCAGAGTAAAATTCTTTTTGGATGCGGCTCCGGAAGAAAGAGCGGAACGCCGCCTGGCCGAAGAGCGTGAACAGAATCCCGCGGCAACTTATGAACAGACCCTGGTTGATATCATTGAGCGCGACCGCCGCGACACAACGCGGCAGGATTCGCCTTTGGTGGCGGCTGGGGATGCGATCGTGATTGATTCGACCGGCCAACCGATAAAGGAAGTGTTGCAGCGAATCATGACGGCGGTCCGAGAAAGAGTGGGAGCATGAAACTACTCAGATTTACATTCAGCGATGAAGCAGTCTGGATGATGATCCTCGCCGCCGCGCCGGGCGTCATCTCTCTTTTCGTGCTCCTGGTCGTCTTCTTCCTTCGAAGGTAGGTTCTGCTTCGCACTGTGCCGATGCGCGCGCAACCAAACCAAATATGTTTACCGGAATCATCGAAGAGCTGGGCCGAGTTCGCGAATTTGAGCAGCGCGGGGACGACGCGCGCATCGTGATCGAAGCGCGCACGGTAACCGCCGGCTCGAGCGAAGGGGACTCGATCTCAGTCAACGGGGTCTGCCTGACCGCGCTCGATCTAACGCCGGATTCTTTCGCCGCGAATGTTTCCAAAGAGACGCTGCTCAGATCGACGCTGGGAAATCTCACCGCAGGATCTCCGGTCAATCTCGAACGCGCGGTGACACCAGCCACCCGGCTGGGTGGTCACATCGTGCAGGGACACGTCGATGCGCGCGGAAAATTTCTTGGGGTTGAAAGTCACGGCGAGTCCTGGACGTTCCGGTTTGCCTTTCCAAAAGAAATCGCCCGCTACCTGGTCTTCAAGGGATCAGTAACGGTCGAGGGCATCAGCCTGACGATCGCCAATCTGGCTGACGAGCATTTTGAGATCGCGGTGATTCCAAAAACCTGGGAGCTGACAAACTTCTCCCAACTGAAACCGGGTGATGAAGTGAATTTGGAAGTCGACGTGATAGCCAAATATGTCGAGCGGATCCTGACTCTGAGAGACGCTGAATCCACTCTACAAAGCGGCCCCACGGGAGAATAATCGTCCCCGAAATCGGAGGTCTCCGTCTGCCGGATCGCGGACATCCGGTCTGCCTGAGCGCGTAGCGCGAACAGCCATTTCAAACAGACTCCCGGCGTTAGTTTGGGCGTGCTTTGGACGCGGGCCGACAGGATGTTCGCGCTGCGCCGACCGCTCCCGATATCGCTTATTCAGGCGCCATCCCATCGCCCTGAGTCGCCAAATCCCTGCCCGGCGCGGTAACATACCTAACAGCCCGAATTTCAAATTTTAGATCTCCAATTTCAAAGATGGCATTTGCTTCCATTACTGATGCTGCCGCCGATATTCGCGAAGGGCGGATGATTATTATCGTCGACGACGAAGACCGCGAGAATGAAGGCGATCTGGTATGCGCCGCCGAAAAAGTTACTCCCGAGATCATCAATTTCATGGCCCGTCACGCGCGCGGATTGATTTGCCTGCCGCTGACCGAAGAACGCTGTGACGAATTGAATCTGCAGCCACAGGTCGCCGACAACACTTCGCACCTGGGCACCGCCTTCACAATTTCGATCGAGGCCCGTCGCGGAGTGACCACCGGCATCTCAGCGGCCGATCGGGCGACCACAATCCAGACAGCCGTCGATCCACGGACGCGACCACAGGATCTGGCGCGGCCCGGTCACATCTTTCCGCTCCGCGCCAAGAAAGGCGGGGTGCTGGTCCGGCCCGGACAAACTGAAGCTGCCGTCGACATTGCCCGCATCGCCGGTCTTGATCCGGCCGGCGTGATTTGCGAAATCATGAACGAGGACGGAACGATGGCGCGGCTGCAGCAGTTGCGTGACTTTTCCGTCGTGCATGGCCTGAAGATAATTACCGTCGCCGATCTGATTCGTTATCGGATTACGAAAGAAGTTCTGGTGCGGCGAGCAGCCGAAACCGATCTGCCGACTATCTATGGAACCTTTCGCGCCATTGCTTTCGAGAACACAGTCAATGGCGATGTTCATCTGGCAATGGTCATGGGCGACGTCACGACTGACGAACCGGTGCTGGTGCGCGTGCACAGCGAAAACGTTACCTGCGACATGTTCGGATCGACGATCGACGATACCGGGTATCAGTTAAGACGGGCGCTGGAAAAGATCTCTGAGGCTGGGCAGGGTGTAGTGCTCTATCTGCGCCAGAGCGAACACGGCCTCGACCTGATTCATCAGTTGCGCACCTACGCTTTAATGCAGGAACGCGGCGCGAGCAAAGCCGAAGCCAGCGCTGAGACTGGTTACGGTCTCAATCGCGATTACGGTGTGGGCGCGCAGATTTTGCATGAACTGGGACTGCGACGAATTCAGTTGCTGACCAATCATCCCCCCAAGGTTACGGCTCTCGAAGGTTTTGAGTTGGAAGTCGTAGGCAACGTCCCGCTGGGATCTCCGGCATCTGATAGGGTGGCCGAGAGATTAGGAGTCCCTGATCAAGTTAGTTAAGAACAATCGGTTTTTCCCCCTTCCTTTTAGAAGGGTTCAGGGGAAGGTGCGAAGCATATGCAGACAGGCTTTCTCCCCGACCCTCTCCAAACGGGAGAGCTAAAAGCTGTTGCCAACGAAAGCTTGAATTCCCCCGCTTTTCGGTTTTACAAAGCAGTCGGAGGTCAGAAATCGGGTGTCAGAGGTTAGCAAGTTAACCAGCGATCAATTCCTGGCATCGGTCCTGCGGATTTTCTGACTTTTGGTTCTGGCTCTCCCTCAAATACTTTGGAAGTTATGAGAGTGGCCCGTTCGGTCTGAAGTGGCAGCGCTCAGACCGGGGATTCGTCAATGCCTGTGGATAAAGATAACGATAAGCCGGCCGACCGAACAAGCGGCGAACCGGCACAGCCAACTCCGCTAAGGGAGCAGCTTACGCCACTGCCGCGCAGCGGCCTGAGACGTTTCACCCGGCGGCATGCCATCATCTCGGGGATCGTCATTGCGGCGGGTGTGATCGTACTCGTGATCATCGGATTGCTCGCCTATCGGCTCGGCTTTGTCGATCGTTACGTCGCCGGACAAATCAAAGACACTCTCGCCAAGTACGGCATCCGCGCTGAAATAAAAGAATTCCATACTTCTATTTCGCCGCAGACGGTTGAGTTGGTGGGGCTTGAACTCTACGACGCCCAGACCGGGGAGCAACTCGGCAAGATCGGTCGCATGGTGGCGACAGTCCGGATTAAGGATCTTTACGCGTTTAACCTGCAACGAAATATCAATCTGAAAGATTTGCAGATTGACGGCCTCGAGTTGTGGGTTAATTTCGACGCCCAGGGCCGCTCAAATTTTCGCAACATACATGTGCCGCCGCCGGAGCCAAACAAACGCATCCTGTTCGCCTACTCAACTGCTCATATCGAAATCAAAAACTCGCATGTGCACTACGGCGATCTGCAGCACAGTCTTTCCGGCGAAGCCCTAAACCTGCGCGCCACGGTCCAGCCGGACGATCCCAACCAGCCGGCTGCGAGTTGGATGAATACGGTCACTTTTACTTCGACTAAATCGACGTTTATGTATGACGGGCGACCAGTCAACGACATTAACATCGATGCGCGCGCGCGCATCAACCAAACCCGCGCTGAGATTCAGGAGCTCAGCCTCAGTACACCCATCATCGACGCGAAGCTGCAGGGTGTCATGGATGACTGGCGGAATCTCAAGTACCACCTGACGGTGACCTCGAGCGTCGATTTAACTCAGGCGTCCGACCTCCTGCAAACTGGTACGACGATGCGCGGCGCCGGCAACTTCGTGGGCACAGTGGTGGGCGACGGTAATCACTATCAGATCGAGGGCACGATCAAGTCAGACGCTCTCGCGGCCGACGGTGTGCGCCTGCAGGGATTGAGCCTGACTGCGAAAGGATCGGGGCAGGGCAAGTCCTACGACATCAACGGCCGGGCCGTGGCTGAACTTTTGACCGCCGGTAATTTTCAACTGAACGCAGTCCAGATTACCGGCGGTGTGATGGGGACCGGATCAGACTTTCGCTGGATCGGCGATTTGCGCGCCGCGGCCGAGAAGGGGTATGGCACGACGATCACTGGATTGATTCTGCGCGATGCGCGCGCTGAGTTGCGCGATGGCGTCCTGACCGCTTCAGCGCCGCAAGTGTCCGGCAGCAGCCTGTCTTCGTCTTCAGCAAAAGTCCGCAACGGCATCTCCGCCACCGACCTAAGGGTCAAAGTTGAGAATGGAAAGACCACCGCCACTATCGCTTCTGCCAGGGCGGGCAAAATCGAAGCGGCGAACGCGACCGTCAACGGTGTAAACGCAAAGTCGATCGTCTTGAACAGTAGCGGGAATACCACCAACGTGACTATTAACGAAGTTCAGGTCGGCGAAGCCAACGCCATGGGCGCGCAAACCGGCAGCATCAATATCGCGGGTGTGCGTCTGACCGTGCGTGATGGCCGGATCACCGGGTCGACCAATGACATCAACGCGGGCAACGTGACCTTGAAAGATGGTCGCGTTGAAAACGTGAAGCTGGCCCGGCCCGTCTTCACTGTGGAACCCTCGGGTCGTTATCGCGCCAGTGCCGACCTCAGCCTTGGCGGCGGGGTAATGGGCCAGATGAAACTCGGACCCGCGCATGCTTCGGTAGTCGCGACGGGCGATCAGGTGCAGTTGAACAATTTCGTGGTCGGGGCCCTCGACGGTAACGCCAAGGGCAACGCCACGATTGCCCTCCGGAAAAATGCAGCCTCGCGGGTCGATGCCAGCTTTGAGAATTTTGACCTCAGCGGGCTGATCACCCTGCTGTCGGGGCGCGCGGTTCCAATCGCGAGCAAAGCTACCGGCACTGCCGCACTTACTTTCACGGGGACTGATATCGCCACCGCCACCGGCAGAGTCGATGCGCAACTGAAGGGAGAAGCTGGAACGGGAACAGATGTGGCCCCACTCTCGGGAGACCTCGCAGTCACAGCTGACCACGGCCAGTTTCAAATTCAGCGGGCCAACTTACAGACAGCTGCCACCAGACTGACGGCCTCGGGCCAGTTCTCGCTTGAACAGCCAACTTCCAACCTGCGAATTGATGTGGCTTCTACCGATGCCGGCGAGCTGCAGCGGTTGCTGATTTCGTCGGGGGCCCTCTCACAGGTCGAGGAAGAATTTCACCAATACGCCATTGATCTTGGTGGCAAGCTGGTTTTCAACGGGACGCTAACCGGTGCGTTGAAAGATCCGATCATTAACGGTCATGCAGAGCTCGGCTCGCTGTCCATGAATGGACGTGACCTGGGGTCGCTTACCGCAAACGTTTCGTCGAGCGCAACCGAGACGCGAGTCAGCGATGGGCGGCTGGCCCAGGCCAACGGCGGTGGCGCGCAATTCTCACTGGTCGTGCCCCGCGTCGGCAAAGACAACATCTCGATTGAGGCCACTCTCGATCGAATGAATGGCGGGAATCTGATCGCAGCGCTGCCGATCAAGAGTTCGCGCGATCTACTCGCCGACACTGAAGCCGACGTTTCGGGGACTTTGAAAGTCACCGGCCTGCCCGGTGAGATGAGCGGGGTAGCGGACGTGCGGTTTGGCCCCGGGCGTTTGGGCGGAGAGCCACTGCAAAACCTGACTGCCCACGCGACCTTCAGCGGTTCGACGGTGAACGTCGACAAGGTCGATGTGAACTTTACCTCCGGTCATCTTGTTGGCAACGGCAAATTCGATACTCAGACGAGTGCGTTTGAGCTGACTGCCAGCGGCGATCGAGTGCAACTTGAGTGGCTAGAGGCTCTCGCTAAACGGCCGAACCTGCCCAGGTTAACCGGCACAGCTGTAATCAAGGAGTTGAAAGCTACGGGTGTAGGTTCTGATATCTCGACTTATCAAGTTAGTTTCGACGCTGCGAGTACCGATGCAGCCATCGATGGCCGCTCAGCGGGTTCGGTGACGCTGGTAGGACGCACCGAAAACAAGCAACTCAGTGTTACCTTCACCACCACCGGTCTGCTTGGGCCGCAGGCCCAGGTGGTCACCGCGCGCGTCGATCTCTCGAACGAAAAACTTCCGGCCTTAGTTGAGTCAACTATCAGCGGGGCTGACCTCTCGCAGGTTCTAAAAATCCTTTTGCCGCAAAGTGACGTGGCGGTTACCGGCCGCGCCACCGGCGCGCTCAAGCTGAGCGGCAACCTGATGACTGAGAATGAGGCGGGTGAAGACGTCTTCTCGTTTAAGGGATTGACGGGTACGGCGACGTTCACGGAGCTCTCGGTCAAGGTCGAAGAAGTAGCGCTCTCGGCCGCTGGCCCGCTGATCATCGACTTCTCGCCGAACGAGGTGAACTTCCATGAGACTCGGTTTACCGGTACGAACACGAACGTAATTCTCGTCGGATCTGTAGCCACGGCCACCGGTGGCCGTAACACCCTGGCAGTGAATGGCCAGATCAACCTGCGTATCCTGAGCGGCATCTCGCCTGATGTTTTCTCCTCGGGAATCGCCGTGTTGGCGGTCAATGTAGGCGGCACGTATGAAAATCAACGCGTTACCGGGCGCGCGTCGGTCAACGGCGCCTCGGTTTCCGTCCTCCTGGGCGACCAGCGGATTCAACTGGCGAACCTCGACGGTGTGATTCTGTTCAACTCCAGCCAGGCACAGATCGAGAAACTGACTGGAACGCTGGGGAGCGGAAAGTTCAGTGCCACCGGGGGAGCTCAACTCGCCGGCTTCTCGGTCTCGCAATTCCTTTTCAACATTCATGGCGAGAAGGTCACTCTCAACTATCCCACGGACTTTCGTTCCACGGTTGATGCCGATCTGGAGCTGCGCGGGAATCAACAGATTCAATTCATTCGCGGCAACGTACAGGTGCTGCGCACTGAATACACCAAAGACATCGACCTGGCCGAGTTGATCAATCAGCGGCCACAGACTTCGATCGAAGAAGGTGGCGAATTTCAGTTTGCCCAGACGGCCCAGTTCGACAAGCTTCGCGTCGAAGGACGCAACGCCCTGATCATGCGCAACAACCTCGGTGATCTGGTAGCTTCGATATCCTTACAACTGAACGGCCCGGTCAAGGATCCGATCATCGAAGGCCGCATCACGGCCACGCGCGGCACCTTGAATTTCAGGAACAATCCCTACGAGCTGACGCGCGGGTTGATCTACTTCCCGGCGCGCCGTGGCGCCGATCCGGTCCTGAACATCGAAGGTCAATCAGTAATTCGTGGCTATCGCGTCACAGCGCTGCTGGAAGGTCCGCTCACGCATCCAACTACGAGCGTTACTTCGGAACCTTCCCTGCCTCAGGCTGATGTAGTGTCTCTGATTATTTCGGGGACTTTATCGTCAACCGACACCAGCACCTCGGTCCTGGCGCAATCCGGATTGGGCACCGCGGCCAGTCTGCTGACGGACGCATTGATCAACGCGCCGATTTCAAAGGCCACAAATAAATTGTTCGGTCTCAGCCGGCTGGAAATCAGTCCGGTGATCGGCGGTACCGGCTCAGCGCCGACTGCGCGCCTGACTGCTGCCCGGAGACTCAGCAAGGACCTGACGATTACCTATTCGACAAACATCGCTTCCGATCCGAACCAGGTTTTGGCCGTTGAGTACCGGGTGTCGAATCGCCTTTCAGTGGTGGCCGAGTACGAACAGGGCTCAACCAGAAATCTCAGCACGCGGAACAATAATTTCAGTTTTGAGATCAGGATGAGGAAGCGCTTTTGATGAGAACGGCTTGTGAGCCAGAAATTTGTCTTGAAACGATGAAGACCGTAGCGAACGTCGCCGTTGCTTACGTGCGGGCTTCTGATACCTCTCCGGCGGACTCGGGTTCCTAAATACAGGTGAGACGACTTTTTCAAATCTTCGGGGCTATTTTTTTCGTGGTGGGCGCGGCGTTCTCTGCCTTTGCCCAGGTCGGCGACTATGAAGGCCGGCCGGTCTCCGCAGTCGAAGTAGTCTTCGAAGGATCGCCCCCAGACGCCGAGGACCAGACCGAATTGCAAACGCTCGTGAAGATTGTGGCGGGCAGCGAATATTCAGCCGTAAATGCCCGGCAGTCTTTGAACGAGCTCTTTGCCTCAGGTCGCGCGGCCGGGGCCCGCGTTGAAATCGTCGAAGTCCAACCGGGTGGAGGACGAAACACTCCAATCCGGGTCCGCTTTGTGGTCCATCGGCAGATAGTGATCGCGGGTGTGACTTTAAGGATTACGCCTGCCACCGGCACGATCGCCCGAGATGAAATCCGCGCGCGTTTGAATCTGTTGGAACCGGGGCGGCGGCTCTCAATCCAGGCGATCGAACGAAATGCCGACGAGATCCAGTCGTACCTGCGGGATCACGGCTACTATAACGCGGCGGTCGAACACACTGAGGAGCCCGACCCCTCGGATGCGTCGGGCACACGACGAGTGGTTGTCTATACGATTGCGCCGGGGGTGCAGGCTCATGTCGGCCAGTTCGAGATCGCGATACCCGGAATCGATGTAAATGCCATTAAGCCTTCGCTCAAGCTGCAGATCGGAGCGCCCTTCACCCGCGATCTTCTCGGTGAGGATGTCATCACGATCAAGCAGGCACTGGTTGCCAAAGGTTTTTTGGCGCCGCAGCTCAAAGACGCCGAGGTCAAGATCGATTCACCTAAGAATGAAATCAACATTAAGTTAGAGGGCAGTCTGGGACCGAAGGTTGAAGTCTCGTTCAAGAACTACGTCCTCAGTGAGAAGAAGCAGAAAGAGCTCCTGCCGATCAAACGCGAAGGGAACGTCGACTATTCAGCTTTGGCAGAAGGTACCCGTCGCATCCGCAATCAGCTACAGGAACAGGGCTATTTCTTTTCCGAAGTTCATCCGCTTTGCACGGTCACGCCGCCCACGCCGGGCACCGTTGAGAACGGGTCCGAAGAGACCTGCATAAATCTGAACCCTGCGGAACTCAGCGATCACGCGGTCAAAATCGTTTACGACGTAACGCTCAACCGGCGCCTGAAACTTACCGACATTCGGATCACGGGCACGAACAAGATCTCGTTTGCCGATGTGCAACCTGATCTGAAAACACAAAAGGCCAGCGCGGCCGGGTTCGTTCCTTTTCTGGGAGGATATGGTCGCGGTTTTACCAGTAACTCGCTGCTGCAAGAGGACACCCGCACCATCCGGGCCTACATGCGCAACCTCGGTTACCGTCGGGCTGAAGTGCACGTATTGCAAGGTATTTCGCCCACCCAGGACAGTCTGATTATCACCTTTGCCGTGACCGAAGGACCGTTGACTCGGGTGGCTGAGATCGAGATTCGCGGCGAGAAAGCCTTTCCCGAAGAACGCCTGCGCCGGGAGATAAACACCATTAAAGGCGGACCGTACTCACCGGCCCAGGTGCGCGCTGACAACGATCAACTGTTGAATCTGTACGCGCGCGAAGGCTATATCGAAGCCGAGGTGCAGCCCTCCATCGATGACTTACCTAAGCAGGGCGCGGACGAGCATGTGCGTCTGATATTTAAGGTAAACAAGGAAGGCGCCAAGGCGATCGTCAACGAAATCATTATCAACGGCGTGACCGGATCGCCGTCGGTGCAGCAAACAAAGCGCGCGGCGATCATTCGCGCCATCCCCCTGTCTGAAGGCGATCTATTGCGCGCGGATCGGATCACCGAGGCCGAGAGAGCGCTTTACGTCACCGATGCTTTTCGCCAGGTCCTGATCAGCCAACAACCTGCCGGTGATGCTCCCGGCGGGGCTAAAAAGTATGACGTCATTATCGACGTCGAGGAAAAGAAGCCCCGAGTGATCGAGTACGGCGGTGGTTATTCAACCGACACCGGAGCGCTTGGCCTGCTGGAATTAACCAACGTCAATTTCATGAACAAGCTGCGCCAGGGTGCGATCCGCATCCGCGCCAGTCAGCGGCAGGAATTGATTCGCTTTGAGTTTATCGACCCCCGATACTTCCATTACGGCAAGAAGCAGTTTTCACCACTCGCCATCTCGGCCCAATACCTGCGCGACTCGACCATCACCCGATTCTTCCGCTCAACCATTGATCGCGGCACGTTCGGGGTGGTGCAACGGCTGGACGCGAAGGGCAATCCGATCGACGTCCTGGGAAATCGGGTAGGGCAACCGACAATCGATCGACTCACATTCGGCATTGAGACACAGCGGGTAATCAGTCCCAAACTGCATAGCATTCTGTTTCTGCGCTACAACTACGAAGACGTACGCCTGCGGAATATCGAGAGTCTCTTGCTGCAACCGATCCTGCAGCCGGACGCGGTCGTGCGGCTTTCCGGCTTTGGCGCATCGTTCGTCATCGATTCACGCGAACGTTGTGAACGGCGTTTACCGGGTAGCGTTTCCGCAGACGACGAAACCATTCGAGCAGGCGAAGTCTGCCGCTATAACCAGACCGACGCGACCCGCGGCCAGTTTCTGTCGGCGGATTTTCGCGTGGCTGCTCGGGCGTTGGGCGGTAATACTTCTTTGATGCGGTTCGAGTCGACCTATCACGCCTATTACAAGGTCAAACGGGCGCGCGACACTGTGTTCGCCGGCAACCTGACCGTGGGCCTGGCCAGCTTGTTCAATCCACGCGATCTCAATGGGAACAGCCGGATAGATGATTTTGATTTGCTGCTTCCAATTAGCGAACGGTTCTTCTCTGGCGGTTCAACCACCCTGCGTGGGTTCGGATATGAAGAAGCCGGTCCGCGCCGGGTGATCGTGCCGCAGGGCCAGTTCCGCAATACCAAGGGAGACGTCATTGGGCTGAATCCGTTTACAGTACCCATCGGCGGCAATGCCATGGTCGTGATGAATCTAGAAGCTCGCGTGCCGGTCAGTAAAGACCTCCAGCTCGTACCGTTTTATGATGGCGGCAACGTCTTTCGCAGCATTGGGGATGTGCTGCATCCCAAACCAATCACGCGGACCGGAAATTTTCTAGATGACGTCAATGCCCAGAATCTGCGGGTGCGTTGGAGTCACACTTTGGGACTCGGGTTTCGCCTCAAAACACCATTCGGCGGGGCGCTGGCGATTGATTACGGGTATCTGACGAACCCCTCGCAGTTTTTGATCCCGCAGAATTTGAATACGACCCCGTCGACGGCGATCTACAAGTTGCATCAGGGCCAGATACAGTTTCGATTCACGCAGGCGTTCTAGGATTAGGCGGCAGAAGGCAGCAGGCAGGAAAACTGGAGTATAGATGAATAAGAGGATGAAAAAATATTCGGCGGAATTCGCGGCTGTGATGCGAGGTTTTCTACAGCACCCCCGTCCTGCGTCCTGGCGCCGGCTGGCTGCCGCCTGCCTGCTGCTTACTGCCTGCTGCCTCCTGCCGCCAGCTCTCGCTGAAGCCCAGACCGTGCCTGACAAGATGGTCGCCAGCGTGACCAATGGATCGCGTGCTAATCCTGATCTCATCACTTACTCAGATCTCGTGTGGCAATTGGCGCTCGAACCGGGGCGGCCGTTGGTCGAACGACCCACCACAGAGGACCTCAATCACGCTTTGCATCTGCTCGAGGATCAGCTGCTGATTCTGCAGGAAGCGCGCAAGCTGCCCCTCGCCGCTACCGACCAGGCGCGGGAAAATTTCGATAAAGAGGTGGTGCGGAAACGGGACGAGTTGGCCCAGGCGTTTGGGTCGGCGACCCCCCTGCAGGACCGCATGGCCCGTCTCGGTCTGACCAGTGAACATTTGGGCGCCATCCTCCGCGACCGGGTAACGGTCGAAAAGTATCTCGACTTTCGGTTCCGTGCTTTCGTGCTGATTAGCACCAAAGAAATCACCGACCGCTACAATCAAAAGTATGCGAGATTGCGCAACAGTGGACGCATCGTTCCCACCCTGGATGAAGAGCGCAACCACATCGAACAAGAGCTGACTGAAGAAAAGATCGCCAGCGAGATAGACACCTTTATCGACAGCCTGCGCGAACAGCCAGGCACAGAAATTGTAATCATCAGTCCGGTTTGAAGTGGCGCGGGCGTCCCCGTGAATCACGTGCAAGACGCACGTGCCACAAACAGAACCCAGCTTTGTATCAAGCTCACCCCCCGGTGCTATAGTCCCTTCTCATCAATGATCACGAAGCCGTCCCAGCTTAATCGTCCCCACATCGGTCTGGCGCTTTCCGGTGGTGCGGCACGAGGCATGGCGCACATAGGCGTGCTGCGCGCGTTCGAAGAAAACGCGATTCCTGTTGACGCGATTGCGGGCGCCTCTGCCGGCGCTCTGGTCGGCGGACTGTACGCGTCCGGGCTTTCGATTGCGCAGCTCGAAGCGCTGGCTCATAAGTTTCGTTGGCGTCACATGGGCCGGCCCAGCTTCTCCCGGCTTGGCTTGCAGTCAAACGCACCCATGGAAAAATTTCTGCGGGCCAACATGCCGGTAACGCGGTTCGAAGACCTGCGGATTCCTTTTGCAGCCGTGGCCACTGATCTGGAATCCGGCACGGTGGTGGTGATGCGCGACAGGGGCGACGTTACCTTTGCGATCCGCGCCAGCGTTTGCCTGCCTGCCTTCTATGTACCCGTGCGTGACCCGGAAGGAAGACTGCTGGTTGATGGTGGTTTGGTGGCGAACCTGCCGATCAGTTACACACGTGACCTCGGCGCAGATATTGTGATCGCAATAGACGTCGGCGCCGACGGCGCAAAGTTTATGGACCGGCCCCATACAATGCTCGGCGTTATGACCCAGGTCTTCGTGGCGGTTGAGCGGGTGGTGTCGCAACAGGAGGCCCCGTCTGCCGATTTCATTATCACCCCCAAAGTCGGGCACATTCGCTGGGATCAATCGCGGCGAGCGGAAGAGCTGATGAAGATTGGGTACGAGACGACTCTGGCTGCGGCCGATCAAATCCGAAACCTGATCGAGCGCAAGACAATCTCGCTCAACGGCGCCGCCTGATGTGGAGTGCGGCGACTTGTCGCCGCTTTTCTTACGTCGACTGGTCGCGGCCACCCACGGTGTTTACGGAGTACGGCGCCGCCTACTAAGCTGGCGAGTCGGCGCACTTTAAATCAACCTCCGGAATTCAGACCCCATTCGCCCTTTCTTAAAGACAACGGATTGACTGAAACGATTGCTCGGCGGGTTTGGTTTTCGTAGAAAATGTACGACAAACTTCAGTTTGTCGCTCGTCTACACAGCGGGCGGCTTTTTAGTATCAGCGACAAACTTCAGTTTGTCGTACAGAGTCGACGATGGCGCGTACTGTTTCGCATTGCGATCGTCTCTCTTGCCCTGACCTTAATCTCACTGACTGCCTTTTTGATTCATTCATATCGTGCTTACGCAAAAATTGTCGACGCCCGTCTCAGTCACGGTTACCTGACCAGCCGGGCCGGCATCTTTGCCGCTCCGCGCACCTTGCGCGCCGGCCAAAAACTTTCTCCGGAGGGGCTGGCAGCCGATCTCCGGCGCGCCGGCTATGTCGAAAGTGAAGCAGCCAGCGAAGTCTGGAACGGCAGTTTTTCTGTCGCCCCTGCCGCGGTCGAAATTCAGCCGAACTCAAACGGTGGCCCGGAGGTCGTGCGAGTGACGTTCGATCCCCGCGGACGAATCCTCGAGATTACCGGTGATGAGGTGCCGCTTGAATCTTTCACCCTGGCGCCCGCATCTCTGACGAGTGATGCTTTGATGAAGGGCGGTTCGCGACCGCAACTGGCCTTCAAAGACATTCCCCCGGTTTTGGTTAGGGCTATTACCTCAATCGAAGACCGGCGCTTCTTTGATCATCATGGCGTCGACATTTTCGGACTGGCGCGAGCGCTGCTGCGCAATGCTGGCGACGAACGGATGGGCCAGGGCGGCTCGACCATCACGCAACAGCTCATTAAAAATACTTACCTCACTCCTGAGCGCACACTGCGCCGGAAATACGCCGAAGCGATGCTGGCCTTCACCGTCGAACGCCGCCTTTCGAAAGAAGACATCTTCGCGCTGTACTGCAATGAAATTTACCTGGGCCAACGTGGAGTGGTGGCAGTCCGGGGGGTGGATCAAGCGGCGCACATCTTCTTTGGCAAAGATTTGAAAGACCTCACTCTCACGGAAGCCGCCACGATCGCGGGAATGATCCAGAGTCCTTCGCGCTATTCACCGGTGCGGCACAACGACGTCGCTCTGGCGCGACGCAACACCGTGCTCGGCACGATGGTGCGCGACGGCTTTGTCTCTTTGGAGCAAGCCGGGATCGCGGCGAAAGAACCGCTGGCGATCGCGGGGTTTGATCCGGCCAGGGAGTCCGTAGCGCCTTATTTCATCGATTACGTGAACCGCGAATCAGAAGCCCGCGCGTTAACAAGGGCTGCGTCAGATAATGAAATCGTCGGCAATGATTCCGGCGGACCGCGGGCAGGGATGCCTGCGCTCCCTGCGCCAGCCACGATTACCACTCTCGATTTGGATCTGCAGCGCCTCGCGACGCAGGCGGTGCAGCACCGGCTCGATCAACTCGATAAAGTCTACCAACCGCTGGGGCTCACGCCGCAGGTCGCACTGGTTGCGCTCGACCCGCGCACAGGCGAGATCGTGGCGATGATTGGCGGGCGCGACTATGGCTCGTCCCAACTCAATCGCGTCACAGATGCACGGCGTCAGCCGGGCTCGGTCTTCAAGCCTTTTGTTTATGCGGCGGCGCTCGATACGGGAATGTCGCCTTTGACGATGTTCAAGGACGCGCCGCAGGAATTTACTTACGACCGCACATCGAAATACCGGCCCGAGAATTACGGCGGCGGATTTTCGATGCGCGACGTATCCATGCGCACGGGGCTAATCAAATCACTCAACGTGGTTACAGTCGACGTGGCCATGCAAACGGGTCTCGCACGAGTCGCAAACATTGCCGAGCGATTCGGGCTGCCGCGACCTGTTCCCTATCCATCGCTGGCTTTGGGCACGACCGAAGTAACACCTCTGCAAATGGCCGCGGGTTATGCGGCGTTCGCTAACGGCGGCCGGCGGATTCGACCGAAAGTCATCGCGGAAACAGATCAATCGTCGTCTGGAGATCAAATCATTCAGCCCACGTCGGCCTATGTGGTCACGGACATGTTGGAAGGCGTCATCGATCACGGCACTGCCCGCGCGGCGCGCGGCGCGATCAAAAACACCGCGGTGGCGGGCAAGACGGGTACTTCGCGTGATGGCTGGTTTGTCGGCTACACGCCGAACCTGGTGTGTGCGGTGTGGATTGGCTTTGACGACAACAAACAGCTGGGTCTGACCGGTGCGGAAGCCGCTCTGCCGGTCTGGACTGACTTCATGAAGAGCGCAGTTGATTTGCGGCCTGAGTTGGGCGGGAAGGCGTTTGCACAGCCGGACGGAGTTACTCTGGTTGAAGTCGACCCGGAGACGGAAGAGTTGGCCACAGGATATTGTCCGCAACACGAACTCGTGGCGATCGCAGTAGCGCAGGCGCCCACTTCCGAGTGCTTTCGGCACAGTATCTATTTTGCGGTACCGAATGACGAACCCAGAGCGGAAGCTCCGGTAATTGCCAGACTGGCAGTCCCACGCACAACTAAAAAGGGAAAGAGTTCAGCGACAGAACTTGCGCGTGACACGCGTGTCGAGGTGGATAGGCGAGGCCGAAGCGTCCTGGTGAATGAGATGCGGGTCGGGGGGCGATAGCGTAGCGGTGAGGTCAGTACCGGGAGCGGTAGCGACCGGGTTTCGATTTGCGAATCAATCCGCATCGGTGGCGTAACGACCCGGTCGCTACTGCCTCACTGCCTCACAATACCCGTTCCTTAAATACACTCAAACCTTCTCTAAAATCACCTGCGCGATCGCATGTTCGGTCGTGTGGGCGATTGAGATGTGCGCCGCGGTGGCGCCGCACTGCTCGTACAATTCACGCGCGCGGCCGTGAAAAGAAATTACGGGTGCGCCCGATTCCTTTGACGAGATCTCCACGTCCTGCCAGGCGATGCCGCCACTCCAGCCGGTTTGCAAAGCCTTCAGCGCCGCTTCTTTTGCCGCGAAGCGCGCTGCATAATGCTGGGCAGCCACGGCGCCGCGCGATTCACAGTAAGCTCGCTCGGCTGCGGTGAACACACGTTCAGCGAATCGCGGTGTGCGGTCGATGGTTTCCCGCACGCGGCGAACTTCGATAATGTCTATGCCAATGGAAATGATCACAAGCGATACCGGAAATCCCGACTTCTACTGGCGCGAACGCGAATCAGTTCGTGCTTTGGTGTGCGCGCCTCTGGAACAGGACGGCTTCACCAATACTTTCTCGACCCGGGTAGGTGGCGTCAGTCCGATGCCCGAGGCCGCACTCAACCTGGCCGGCTTCAACGAAGACGACGCTGAGAACATCTACGAAAATCGCCGCCGCTTTCTGAAGCTCTTCGAGGGCGATTGGATTCTGGCCGGCTGCTGGCAAGTGCACGGCGCCGATGTGCGAGTGGTGCATAACCAGCAGGAGGCGAAGCCAAAACCCGGTGTCCTCGGTGACGACGAATATTGTGACGCCCTGGTCACTAATACTCCAGGAATACTACTGGCCGTCAAGACCGCTGACTGCGTGCCGGTGCTGATTGGCGACGCAAAGACGGGCGCGTTTGCCGCGGTTCATGCCGGTTGGCGCGGGACCTCGGCGTCGGTCGTCAAGAAAGCTATTAACCAACTGGAAACCGAATACGGAGCAAGAGCTGGGGATTTGCGCGTCGCGATCGGACCAGCAGCGAAAACCTGCTGTTACGAAGTCGGCACCGACGTAATCGACAAATTCAAAGAGCTCTTTCCCCAATCTGATCATCTGTTCACGCCGACGCGAACCGGACATGCGCGCATCGATCTGCACACCGCCAATCGTGACCAGCTAATCAGTGTCGGGGTGGAACCTGAAAAAATTCACCTCGCGCCCTTCTGCACGATGGACCGCAACGATCTGTTCTTTTCCTATCGCCGCGAGAAAAGCCTGCACGGCCGCGTGGGCAGGTTGATGTCGGTGATCGGAACACAAAGGTAGCGACCTAGCGTGCGTCGTAACCAAAATCCGGAGGTGGTGGAGGCTCGTATTGCGCGACAGTCGCCGGACCGGAGAGGACGAGCGTCCCGGCGAGTTGATCATGTAGAGCCTGCCGCTTTTCAGTAAAGCCCGCCATGAAAAAACCGACCAGACAAATCGCGCCTGAGAGAATCTTGCCAAAATAGCGGCCGGTGGCTTTGCCAAAGCTGATTCGATTTCCGCTCAGGTCAGTGACCCTCAAGCCGACTATTTTCTTACCCACAGTACCTTGCCATGAAGAGCTTTCCAGCACACTCGAGTAGAGCCATCCCGCGAGGATCTGCACCCCATTGCTGAGAAGGTTTAGTCCCATCGCTAAACTCGGATCATCACCGAAATCCGTCGCCGAGAGAATGACTCCCAACACAAAACCCACCGGGAGGAAAACCAGGACCAGGAGTATTGTGTCAATCAGATAAGCCGCAAAGCGGAGCCAGAAGCCCGCATACACCGGTGTTTGAAAGGATTGGAACACTGTTGCTCGACCTCCTTACTAACCGAACCGAAAAATTTGGTGGTGACTAGCGGCGGCCGCCGAACACCCAGCCGTTGGCGCGCTGCACGCGATCGTTCGGCCCGACCACGCCGATGCGCATATCGATGTCCTGGCTCTTCGGTGGAAAACAAACTTCATCGCTACAGCTCTGATAACGCAGGTGCGCTTTCAAAGCTACATCGCCGTCTTTGTAGTTTGCGGGCACGGTAACATTGAAGCGCAAGACAGCGCGGCCTTCATAAACTGCGAGCGGTTCGTTATTGACGGCTTTGAGCTTGCGCACGATCGCCCGTGGATACGTCACTGCTCCCAACGTGACCCCACGCGGGCCTTCGACTTTCAAAGTTGTCGCGATCGCATACTTGCCGAGTGGCCGGTTGGCATTTACGTGATAACCGCCGGGGATGTCGATCACCAGCGCTGCCTGCACGGTGCGACCGCGTTGGGCTTTATCGCTTGCGTAGTAGCCGTTGGCGCCGATGTTTGGTTGCGGTTCAGGCGCGGCATTCAGATTCGCCGGCACGGCCAGGAGCCCGCCCAGGAGCAGCAGCATCAGAGTTCGATAGATAAGTTTTGTGTTCATGTTCGCTTTGATGAAGATCATCAGAATTCGTTTGCTCGGATTCTACCTTGCGGATCGTAAATCGAAAAGCTTATGCGCGGGCGGGTAGTGGTTGTTTTCCTATATTTTCCGATCAGCGGTAAGCCGATCCACGAATTAACACCAACCCGCTCCAAGGACACTGGTTTATCTTAGTGTGTGTTCGTGGATCGATTTGTTTGAATAAGCAATCCTTCGACATATGTCATTACCGGACAAGCCCTCCCTCACGGTCGGGCTTCTGATACGGTGCTTCTGGCTGCCAATTGTCCACAGGCAGCCAGGATGTCGCGGCCGCGGGGCTTACGGATGTAGGCGTGCACGCCCTTTGATTCCAGGATTTCGCGAAACAACTCCACGCGTTCCGGCGCCGAAGGCTGATAAGGCAAAGGGTCAGCCGGATTATGCGGAATCAGATTCACCTTCGCGCTGAGCTCGTGACGATTCAAAAGGTTGGCCAGCTGCCGTGCGTGTTCGTCGGAATCATTGACGCCCGCCAGCATCACATATTCAAAAGTGAGCCGCTCGTTTGGCTTCAGAGATTTTTCGAACTCTTTGCAGGCGTCGAGCAATTCACCGAGCGGCCACTTCTTATTAATCGGCATCAGTTCGTTGCGGAGTTCATCAGTCGGCGCCGCCAGAGAGACGGCCAGGTGCGGTCGATCCGTAAACGTAGCCAGCTCGCGAATGCGCGGCACGATTCCCGCGGTTGAGATCGTTACTCGATTCGGCACGATGTGCAGCCCACCCGGATCTTTCATGACGCGAATAGCTTTAATCAACTCTTCAAAGTTCAGGAATGGTTCCCCTGCGCCCATGCCGACCAGGTTAGTCCCGCGCGGCGGCTTCACTGAGACGCCGTAAGCGTCATTCAAAGCAGCAATGATCTGTTCGACGATTTCGCCGGCCGTGAGGTTCCGCAGCAGCCCGAGCTGCGCGGTCAAACAGAATGTGCACTGCAGTGGACACCCGGACTGAGACGAGAAACAGATTGTGTCGCGCCGCTCTTCGGGAATGAAAACCGTTTCGACCGGCAGGTCGTCGCGAGTCTTGAACAAGTAGCGACGGGTGCCGTCAGTTGAGATGTAACGCGACTTGAGTTGCAGGGTCGAGGCCACCGCGTGCTCCTCAAGTTTGGCCCGCAGCTCCTTTGGTAAGTCGGACATTTCAGCGAACGTATGCAACCGCCGCTGTTGAAGTCCGGTAAAAATCTGCCGCGCGCGGTAAGCAGGTTCACCGAGTGACTTAACGAAGTCCGTCAGCTCTGACTGGGATAAACCTGCGAGATGGATCGGTTGCATTGGTTGAATGGATTCTAGCATCCGACCGCATGGCGGGGTTAATGCAGGGCCCCGCACGAGGTCAGAACCGCCTGTGGCGGGCGGTTGATCCCCATCACTGAAGAGCTTCGAGCGGCGGTTGGCGCGGTTGTTTTCGTCGAGTAATCAACCACCCGCTACCCCCGCGGTTCTGACTCAACGGGCGCGAGTTGACCAGCCGGGGAGACTGCATGTTGACGAAAAAAACCGGCTATCGTGAGATGCGAGAGCCGGTTTGAAGCCAAAGCCTTATGGTACGACGGTGAACTTGGCTGACTGGACCAGCGCCTGTCCACTGACGCGATCCTTGACGCGAACTTCCAGGGAATAGTCACCCGGCGCTAAGTTGCGCGAGTCGAGCAGCCTCGCGAGGGTGAGCCGCTGACCTGAATCGCTATTGCCGCGCCAGTCCTCGACTTGTTTGCCGATCTCTTTTCCGTCCTTCATCAGGGCGTATTCCACGTCCACCGAAGGCCGCAGAGTAGTTTGATCCACCCCAGCGTTGTAGATCTGCATATAGACGCCCACGGGTGAACCGCGATGGTAGGATCCGGAAACGTTGGGAATAACTTTCACGTTGCCGATGGTGAACATGCCTACCGCAGGTTGATCGCCGAGGCCTTCCAGTTTCACGGCCATGATCAAGGTCGAGGTCGAAAGCTTGGTCGGATCGTACTTGGGCACTTCAAAGCCGATGTGCCTGACGCCGGTCGCGCCCGAAGCAATGTCACGGACGATCACGTCCACGCGATAGCGACCGGGGGCCAGGGCGACTGCCTTTTGATAAGCCGATTTACGGTCTTTGGCTTCGGACAATTCCTGCGGAGTGGCGCGGGTAATAACCGGATCTTCGAAGATGCCGGCGCGCCGGCCCGAAACGTGTGTGATCTTGCCAAAGATATTCATCTGCGCCTGCAGCAGTCCGCCGCTATCCTGAAAGACCAGGTTTTGGTTGTCAGTCTGAATCGTAAACGCGGTGATTACTTTCTCATCCGATTGGCGGAAAAAATCCACTCGCACGTCGAAGCTCAGCGGATTGTCTTCAATGATCGGCGTGTTGACGGCGGAAGCGAGTTCGTTGAACTTAATTGCCGGTGGCCGGCTCAGATCGGCCAGGACCTGCAAGCGGTTAAAGGGACTGTCCTGTTCGCGGGTGTAAGTGCTACTGCCGATGCCGCCGACGTTGGCGACGCGGTCTCCCTTATCAGAGAGTCCCATTTCTTCGGCCAGGGTCAGGCCGGCGCCGGGGACGTGAAGCAGAGCGTCTTTCTCATCGGGGTTGCGGGCAATGCGATACTCGCCGCTACCGGTCGGATCGACAAACTCGATCTCAATGCCAGAGCCCACGCCGGGAAGATAGCGATAGAACCAACGCTCAAACGGATAAGTCGACGTGGAACCGCCACCCTCATAAGATTCACGGTTATAGTTGCCGCCGGACGGATGGGATTCGACTTCGTCAGGTTTTCCCCAGGTGATGTAGATGCGGCCACGGTCGGTTTTCCAACCCGGTATGCCCGAGGCGTAATGCTCGTTGGCATAGGCGATGCGCTCGTAGTACTCCTCGCGAAACTCGTTTTCGTCGGTATCGGGATCGGGATCGCGGCGGCGCCAGAACTCTTCAATAAATCTTTCGCGCTCGTCATCGGTTTCGAGCTTCTTGAAAGCCTTCCGCTCATCCTCGGTGATGATGTAGGCGACGTCCTTATCCAACCAGTCTTTGTAAGCCTTCTTCAGTTCCGGCTTAACGTTGCGCGCCTTTTCCGACGGATCCTGGCCGTTGCCCTTCTTCTGTGCCAGGCTTGCGGGCACCGCAAAAGTCAGGGCTAAGAAGGCGATGGCCAGACGGCCCAATCTGCGATGTAGCATAGCGAATAACTCCTAATGACAGCTGCTGGAAGTTTCAATGACGCGCGCTTGTCTGGGTTGAATAGTCACGCGGACCGAATTGAGTATGAATTCTAAGTTTGGCTCGAACCAGAGTCAAGATGCGGAGAAAAGCCACCAAAGTTGCCCAGTTAGTTGATAAGCGACGCGCCAAAAAGATTGACCATGCCCATGACAAGCAACAACAGCCCGAACAGAATAATTACGACATAGGTGAAGATTAGGCCACCCCGGGTGTAATTCCCCGTCCACATTTCGCCGAATCCGATGGGCCAGTCTCTTGAGTTCAGATGATCTCGCCATCCTTTGATCGACTTATGGAAGACAACTATCCCGAGTCCCGCCAAAGTAAGTAGCCCTCCCATTATTAACCTACCAAGCGAGCTGTCTTTCATGGCATCAGACTTTCCGCCGCTGCCGCCCGCAAATCCACGCCACGATAATTGAAATCAGGTAAAGCACGAACATGGGAGCGGCAAACAGCAGCATGTTCGGCACGTCGTTGGTGGGCGAGAGGACTGCGGCCACGATCAGAATAATGACCACGGCCATGCGCCAGACCCGCACCATCCATCCCGCGGTGACCAGTCCAATCCGCGCCAGCACATAGGTAATCGCCGGCATCTGGGCCACCAGCCCCATGCCCAGCATCAGCAGAATTATGAAGTCAAAGTAATCGTCTGCTTTCAGCAATAGCCGAAAGTCCTCACCCAGTCCCAGAAGATACCTCGCCGCCGGGGGAAAGATGAGGTAATAGGCAGTCGCCGCCCCCAGTACAAAAAAGATTGTGGACAGGCTGATGAAAGGCGTCACATATTTTCGCTCGTGCGGATAGAGACCCGGCGCCACAAAGGCCCAAATTTGCCAGAGCAGAAACGGCACCGACAAACCGAGGGCCGCGTACAGCGACACCTTTACGTAGAGCGCGAACGGCTCGAGCGCCGTGTTCACCACCAGCATGCTGTTGACGTCGGGCAGCGCCTCGTACTTGCGGGAAAGACTGTCGACCAGCCTTACGTCTTTCGGAACGACCTCATTGCCAACCACCAACGGCTCGTCGGTGTATAAGCCGACGTTGCCCTGACTGTCTTTGTCGACACGAGCCATGACAGATGCCCCAGCGGGAATTGAAGCCGGACCCAGGCGGGTCGCATCAGGAAAGACGTAACGGATCTTGTCGTTGGGATTCAGCGAGGTGAGAGGAACAGTTGAGACCTGGCCATTGAGTCCGGTGATGGTGACGACCCGGCGGTTTTGTTGAGCTTCAGCTAAAGCCGTCTGCACCGGCCGCGCCAGGAAATTGTAAATCGGACGGTGTACGAACCAGAGGAGCAGCGCGGCGACAAAAACGAAAACGATCGATCGGATCAGGCGCTTGCGCAGTTCGTCGAGATGCTCGAGAAACGACATCTGCCCGCCGAGATCATCCTCGCCGCCGTCGTTCTCTTCGTCTGAGTCTCTTAACTGGAAGCGGGGCATTTAGGTGGAGTGGCACAGAACGCAGCTGGGTTTCCTGAATTATAGCCAGTCGTGTTTGCTGGGTGGTTGCTCAGCCGGAGTGGCTTCCGGCAGAGCCTTCGTTTCGCGCGGGTGCACCAGCGACGGGTCGACCGCGGTCACCGTCGGGGTGACGACAGATGCGACTGGCGCGGACGGACTCGCTTCGAGCGCGGCTGCTTCACGCGCGGCGCGCAAACGGTCAGTCGCCCTGTCGAGGATCGAGTTCTCCGTGGCATGCTGATCGGTGTGCTCCAGATTTACTTCGCGCTCCCAGGTGCGTTTGAAATCTTCGGACGCCCGCCGGAATTCCGTCAGACTCTTGCCCAACTGGCGGCTGAGTTGCGGCAGGCGGCGCGGCCCAAAGAAAATCAACGCCGCAGCCAGAATCAGCAGCAGCTCGGAATTTCCCAACGAATCCAGAATTAATAAATACGCCACTCGTACCTTTCGACGCCTGGAGCAAAAACAGATTGTAGCGCGGGACACAACCGGAGGTACAGAACGCGAGCGATAAGATGGTTGGGTATAAGTGTGTTGCTAATCTGCGGGGCGCCAGCTCGACCGTCACGGAGGGCTGAGCCGACCCGCGCTTACTCAAGGGTGATCCCGGTTTGTTGCGCAACGGTCGTCTTCGCAATCTGCTCAGTTACATTAACCCCCAGAATGCATTTCCTGAAGGGTTTCATTTCATTCAACCATAAGCTTGGCTGCCTTTATTCCGGTCGGTCCGACACTCGGCGGCAGCTCATGCTTCATCAGCTCAGGCATCTGTCGATAAACAAAACTCATGTAAGTTGCAGTGATCCGGTACCAGGCCCACAGCGCCAAGCTGACCAGGACAGCGCCGCAAACGAATATCAAAATTCCTGGCTGCCAGGAGTTTGATCGGAGATTTGAGGTCGCAGCCAGAGAGGTTACCTGCATCAGCAAATAGCTGAACGAAAAAACCAACGTGTGCCACCTCCCCGCCAATTTGGATGTCTCAGACAGCTCGTTTGTTCGGGTAGGCTTGAGGCTCGCGCGCCAGGAGTCCTTCTTTCCAGATAGCAGCCGTGCCCCTGCTAACGACAGAAGCACGCACGCCAAATTGAGGCCCACGACCAGGCGCGGCCGCCAGTTCCATTGTCCAATTCCCAAGCCTGGGGTGAAGTGAATAAAGATAGCCACCCCCATCGCTGCCGGCGCACCAAAGACGGCCAGCCCGCGGCACGTGCGAATCCGACCACGCAAAGAGTCTATCCACTCCAACCGTCCGCCTTCGCCGCCGCGCAGATTAAACTCCAAAGCGTCCTGTGGAAATGGATCCACTCCTTTATACAAAGGATCGTTGTTCTTAAGCCGCTCCGCCAACCAACCCATGGCCATCTTGAGCCGTAAGTACTGTTCCATCGGACTCAGCATTGTGTCGGCGAGCCGATCGAAAACGACTCCGATCAAATAAGCCGCACCCAACACGCCTACCACTGCGCTGTCGTGGGTGAAAAGCTTCTGGAGATTGTTGCTGCCGGCAAGTAGCGGCAAGGCAAAAGCACACAGCGCCAGGATGCCCGTGAGCACGTGCTCAATCGCTACTTCAGCAGTTTTCATCTGGTGAGCCCCAATTCGCGCAGCGCAGCGGCAGCTTGCTGCAGAGCTTTTTTGGCATCGGCAAATGTCAGGAGTTCGAAGGCCGACTGAAAATCTTCCCAGCGCAGGGTTCGTTCTTCTTCCGCCCGGGTTAAGGACAACTCGCGCACCAGGAAATACTCGACCACCACGTCTTCCCCGGCCTTGCTGAATTGCTGGATAGTGACGCTCTCAACAATCTCTCCCGTCACACCCGCTTCTTCTTTCAATTCTCGCAGTGCGGCTATTCCCGGCGTCTCCCCTGGATCGATGTGTCCCTTGGGTAAGACCCAGTGTTCATTATTCGACGAAGAAACAATCAGATAGAAAGTCTGACTGCCGGTTCGCCGGAAGGTGACCGCGCCCGCGTGCGTCCGCGTGAAGCTCTGCAACCGGTTCGCCTTGATGCCTGGCTCAGTCATTCATTTCGGCCGTTATTTCTTTCCCGCCCGCGCGAACGCCTTGTCGATCGCTTTGCGCAGGCCGTCGGCGGAGTATTCCGTTAGCAAAGCACCGTTAATAAAGAAGGTGGGAGTTGACTCGATGCCAAAGACCTCGCCTTCATCCATGTCGCGGCGCACCACGGCCTCGTATTTACCTGCGTCGAGTTCGGCATCAAACCGTTTTCGATCGAGGCCAACCAGGGTGGCGTACTTTCGCAGCGACTCCGCATCCAGAGTCGTCTGATTGTGAAACATCACGTCGATGTACTCCCAGAACTTACCTTGTGCTTTCGCGGCCTCGGCTGCCTGCGCCGCCCGGAAGGCATTTTCGTGAACTGACGTCAAAGGAAAATTGCGAATTACGAACCGGACGCGAGCACCGTATGCCTTCAACACGTCCTCGACAATCGGATACATCGCGCCGCACGACGAACATTGAAAATCCGTAAATTCGATTACGGTGACCACGGCGTTGGCGTCACCGCGGGTTGCTCCGCCGGCAATGCCCACATTCAGCAACGGCGGATCGGGTTCTTTCAAAAAGACCTGAACCTTTGCTCCGGTGCGCAGTCTTTCGGCCAGGGCCCTCTCGAGTTTTTCCTGCTGTTGTTGCTGCAGATAGTTGACGAGCGTGGCCCGCGCTACGGCCAGCTCAGTTTTGATGTTGGCCTTGTTGTCTTCGTAGAGCTTGTTGATTTCCGCATCGGTGGGCTGAGTGAGTTTGTCGGTAATCTCTGTGCGGATAATTTCCTCCGGGCCGACTTTGCGCTTGTTCGCCTCTGCGACGATCAGGAGATCATTGATGCGGCGATCGAGAACGTCTCAACGCGCGGTGTAGACGCGCATCGCGAGTTTGTAAATGTAGGCTTTAGTGCGCTCGTTAATCGCATTGACCCGCAGAGGCTCGCCGTTGACGGCGGCCAGGACCGTGCCCGGCGCGAGGTTGGCGGCGTTTACGTCGGCATTCTTGTTGACGGCGTTCGTCATCTTCAGACGTCTGATCAGGGCCGCGTAAAGCTCCTGGGCCCGCTCATTGCGGATGTAGTTAATCAACTCAGCTCGTACTGACTCGAGTCTGGCCGATCCGAGTTGGGCCCGGTTGGCGTCATACGCCGCCTGAATCTCTGCGTCGGTTGGCGAGGGGATGCGCGAGTTAATTTCCGTCTCGACGACCTGATCCGTAGACATTCCGCGCTTCTTCGCCTCAGCCGCAATCAAAAGAGAATTGACCCGCGCTTCGACTGCGCGCTCGCGGGACTCCTTCATCTCTTTGTCGGGATCGGCATAGTAAGCACGCAGATAAGGATCAGCATCGCGGTTAATAATGGCGTTTACGTCGGCTTCGATGTCGCTCGCCGAAATGGTCGCGTCGTTCACTACCGCCAGAGGCGTGGCGTTGACATCGGCGGGCTGTGACGGCGAAGGCTTGGCTTTTGGTGCAGTCGTGGCCGGAGTTGGTTTCGTTGCCGGTGGGGTCGCGCGACGGCGGGGCGTCTGGGCAGCCGCCAGACCCAATCCGACGACAGCAATTAATAGGATGACAATAACTCTATTTCGACTCATAAGGCTTCTTTCTGCTGAGAGCGGGGCGTCTCGTCCGTCAGTCGTGGCTTCCGCACCCCTGTCTCCGTAAGTTTGTCTGAAGATAATATGTGATCCCGAAGATGAAGTCAGTACCCGTGGAGTTAGCCGGAGCGCCGACATCCTGTCCGCCAGCGTGCAACGCACGCTCTGACTTACGAAGAAACCTCTTAAGGCTGTTCGCGCTGCGCGCTCAATGCGGGCAGGATGCTCGCGCTCCATTGGCGGGAGATCCATCCGCGTTGCTAATCCGCCAGGTTGCGTACCGATTCAATCGTGTCAATCTCGGCAACTGTTTTGTCCGGCCGCAAACGTACGATGCGCGGAAAACGTAAAGCGTATCCTCCTTTGTGCCGGTTCGATGGCTGCACTCGATCGAAGGTTACTTCCAGAACAATTAGCGGCTCGACCAGACGCACCCGTCCATGCGCGAACTCCTGCAGCGTATGCGCCTTGAACCATTCGGTCATCTCGGCGATTTCCACGTCGGTCAGTCCCGAATAGGCCTTGCCGATGTTGAGTAGTTCACCGTCACTCTCCGAACGCCGCACGGCAAAGGTGTAATCCGAAAGTACTCCGCGGCGCTTGCCGTGGCCGAGTTCCACCGAAGTCACGACCACATCGAGTGTCGCCAGCGCTCTTTTCAACTTAAGCCACTCGCGCCCGCGCCGCCCCGGTTTATAGAACGAAGCAGGGTCCTTGATCATTAAGCCTTCATTGCCACGGGCGCGCGCCGCCGCGAACTCGTCGTCGAGAGCAGCTGCGTTGCTAAACAGCCTGGCCTCGGACAGTCGCACAGTGCCAAGACTGCCCGCACCGATCAGCGCTTCCAGTCTGGTTCGACGATCTGCCAGAGGTTCGTTTACCAGTACCCGGCCGGTTGCATACAAAAGGTCCCAGGCAACGAACACCGCGGGGGTGCTCGCCTGCAGTTCTTCGCTGACGGTCTTACGGCCCAGACGTTTTTGCAGATCGCTGAAAGGCAGAATCTCTGCGCCGCGCGCCGAAATGATCTCACCGTCGAGAATCACATCGGTGGACAGCTCTGCCAGCGGCGCCTGTAACTCCGGAAAGCGCAGAGAGATCTCATCAAGAGTGCGCGAGAAGATCGCAACCCGACCGTCTTTGACATGAGCCTGGGCGCGAATGCCGTCGAATTTGTCTTCGACAAAGAATTCGCCGGGCATGGAGCGGGCGATATCGGCGAGGTCCGACGCCGGAGTTGCCAGCATCGATTTCAAAGGATGAAAGAGACGCATCTCGATGTCGTGCAGGTTACCTGCGCGAGCACGCACTGCGGCCTCGCCAATATCACCGCACAGCATGTTGGCCAAAGAGACTTCGGCCAACGGTTGTTTGAAGGCCCTCGCGATCGCGTCTTCGACCAGACCCTCGCGCAAACCGATGCGCAAATCTCCCGAGAGCATCTTGATTAGATACTTCGCTTCCAGGGGTATCGCACGCGATAACACCTCAATCAAAATTGCGGTCTTGGCATTCTTTCCGCGGGTAGCGCTCAGTCGCACCAGCAGGCTCTCTGTTTCAGCCAGGGACAAGCTCGGTTTGTTATCGGGCTTTGCTTCAGTGAAAACTTCGAAAGCTACATCCCCGCCATCGCCCCAGCGGGCGTAACGCGGACCCATATTTTCCGGGCTCAAACCTGTGGCCTTGCAGATAGCTTCGCTGAGGATGCTGCCGCCGACATTCGTCGTGCGCGCATCGCTCTGCGCGAATCGTTGACCGGCAAAGTACCGTGCCGCGCGACTCAGGTCGTCGTCATCGAGCCGTGCAAAATAATCACCAAGCAGGGCGGCCTTCGCGAGTTTTTTCGTTGTGGCGGAAACTGCTTCGGCGGTTTGAGCGAAGGCTTCGAGCGAGTTGGGTGGAAGCGAGTTCATCCTGATCGTTCATGTTGCGCGAGCAGTGGATCGCTGAAACCCTGACCGCCAGCAGGCTAAGCCCACCTTACGCAAAGCATCCTTCCGCAGGATGTTCGCGATCCGTCACCACCGCTGCCGGTTCCGCGCCGGTAATCAAACCCGCACCGCGTCCTCATCACCCGGTAAACCAAAAATTTCAGGATGAAGAACGCGCGCGAGGATCTCGACGCCATCGACGACCCGTGGGCCGGGACGGCTGAAATATGAAGTCGCGTCCGTGGCCCAGACTTCGCCGCTTCTTACGGCCGGCAAATCCTCCCAGCCAGTGGGCAGGTTCGCGGATGGTAACTGGCGGAGAATGTCTTCCTTGTAATAACCGCAGGGGATCAGCACAATTACTTCCGGCGCGTACGCGCGAATTTCTTCGGCGGTCGTGGTGGTGCTGGGGCGTCCGGCCTGGCCAAAACCCTGGTCGCCACCCGCAATCGCGACCTGCTCCGGCACCCAATGGCCGGGCGCGAAGGCGGGTTCCAGCCATTCGAGCATCAAGGTCCGTGGACGTCGCTTAACCTGTGCGGTTAATTCTCGTATGCGATCAAGCCGGCGATTCAGATCGGACACCAGCTTCGCGCTTTCGGTTTTTCGTCCGGTAAGCTCGCCCACCATCAGAATATTTTCAAAGATGTCGCCGATTGTATTTGGCTCGAGCGAAACCACTCGCACGCCGGTGTCGAACATGCGCGCGGCGCGCTCGACCGTTTTGTAACTGACGGCGCAGACATCGCACAGTTCCTGGGTGAGGATTAGATCGGGATTCAATTCGCGCAGTCTGACTTCGTCAAGATCGTAAATCGATCCGTGACCATCCAATTGCGACCGCACTGCGTGATCGATTTCTTTGCTGGTCATGGTTTCCTGAGAAATGCGGCTGGCAGTCAGACGAGGCTTGTCTACGACTGACGTTGGATAGTCGCATTCATGAGTGATGCCGACCAGCGATTCTTCCAAACCCAGGGCGCAGATGATTTCAGTCGTTGAAGGCAATAAGGAAACGATTCTCACGGATACGTTTGTAGCGCAAGTTGGCTCACTTGCGCCACCTCTGGCCAGCGGGTCAGAGTGTCTCTGGCGGAGAGGATGTCCGCAATCTCCTTCGCCTAACGAAAGTACCTTTGTCCGCCGGCCGGGGATTCATTTCCGGATTCTGGGTTACAATCTGCATTCGTTCTTAATATCGAAAGGAAGAATCCAACAATGAAATTTACAGCGCGAGTATTCTTGATCGGTCTGATTTGCCTGGTTATGGTCCCGGCGGCTTTGGCGAAAAAGCCGGGCACCCCGGCGGTGCCTTCACTAACCGGAGTCTTTGAGAATTTTACTGTCGGCAAAGGATCCGGGGATCTCGAGGGCATGCGAGTAGTTCTGGTAGCGGCGGGTGATGGTCATTATGCCATCGTTCAGATCGCCCAGGGCGGTGCAGAGGATCCGAAGCCTGAGTTCGTGCCGGTCACAGCCAGGGGCACAAAAGTGAATTTTGCGGTGGGCGACGAAAAGTTCAGCGGCACGGTGACTGCCACCGGCCTGATTCTGAAGAACTCGGCCGGCGAGTCACAGACCCTGAAACGAAAGCCCTGCTCGTCTTACCTTTGATGGAGCGCAGCAGCCTGCTTTGGTTTCGAAACCGAAGGGCGCCCAGGAAATGTGGATAAGAAGAGCCGCTCGTGTTTGCGAGCGGCTCTCGGTTTCTACTGAGTCGCCTTCTTATGCGTCAGGATGTTGCAGGCGTCGGCGGCGCTGTTGGGATCCAGAGCTTCGCGGCCTTCATCGATGCGTTGGATGATCCCTTCCTTATCGATCACAAACGTGGCGCGGTTTCCAAACTGCTGCTCCTCGTTAAAGACTCCATAGTCCTTCACGACAGTTCGTTTGAAGTCGCTTAACAACGGGAAGGTGACGCCGATCTGTTTAGCAAACTCCTTGTTGGCAGGGATGCTGTCGACGCTGAGGCCGAAGACCTGTGTGTCGCTGGCTTCGAATTTGGCGATATCAGCCTGATACGCCTTAAGTTCGGTCGTTCAACCACCGGTGAAGGCCAAAACGTAGATGGCCAGCACCACATTTTTCTGACCCTTAAAATCGCTGAGCTTGTAGGTCTTGCCATCGGTGGCCCGCAGGGTAAAGTTGGGAGCGGCCTGGCCAACTTTCAGATTTGTATGCGGCGCCGGCGGCGGCGGTTTGGCCGGAGTCTGGGGAGCCGGAGGCGCAGCCGGGAGCGAACGCGGTGCTTGCGCTGTGGCGATCAACGCAGCCGTCCCCAGCAGGAAAAGTGAGCCGATAATTTTTTTAATCATTTAAAACGTCTCCTCTGTCAGGTCTCGAAAGCAGCCAGAGTTTACTCTCGACGTGAGTAGGTGGCAACGCTTTCTGGGAGGGACGTAACTGGAGCGCGGACATCGTATCCGCCAGCGTGCGCGGCACGCTCATAACTCCGCATACAAACAAGTTCGCGCTACGCACCCAGCGGACACGATGTCCGAGCTCCGTCCCAACCCTTCCCATTGCAATCAAGACTCAAGAATTCCTCAAGGGGGCTCTGGATAATCAAAACGGTCAAGAGAACGCCGGCTTGCGGGCCGAGTGTTTAGGAGAAGGCGTCAGAAAACCTTTAAGAACAGAGGCCGAAATGGGCCTTCTCGGCTTATGAAAAAAGGAAACGAACACCTCATCCACGAGAAGATTATCGCGCCGAATTCATATCCACGCGTGTCTCGCCTGCGGCTGCTCAAGCTTTTGGCGGAAAACCTCGTTTCCTGTAACGGCACCATCATTAATGGGCGGGCCGGTACCGGCAAGACGACTCTGACCACTGATTTCGTGCGGCATGCCGGCAGGCCCGTGTCCTGGTACAAAGTTGATGCGGCTGACCGCGACCTTCGTCTTTTCTGCGAGTATCTCTCGGCGACGCTGCAGCAACAGCGAATTCCGATAGATGCCCAACGACTGCTGCAAATATCTGAAACGGTCGAGAGCGATCGCGCTGCGTTGCTGGCGGAGGCATTTGTGTTTCAGTTAAGCGAGCGTAAGCCAGAACCTCTGTTGATAGTAATCGAGGATCTGCATCTGGTTTATGACGCCGAGTGGGTGGTGCCTTTCTTTCGGCGGCTGCTACCGCTGTTGCCCGTCAATGTGCACTTGCTGATTACCTGTCGTTGCCTGCCGCCCGCGCCTTTATGGCGCCTGCGTTCGAAACAGATGCTGCGCGTCGTGGAAGAATCCGAGTTGGCATTCAATCTCGAGGAAGCGATTGCCTTGTTCGAAACATATGAACTCGGCGAAGAGACCGCGCGGATAGCCTGGCACCGGGCCAACGGACGGGCAGCCATGATTGCGGAGTTTACCGGTGCGCCGGGACGCTCAATAGCCGATAGTCTGTTAACGCGGACGTTAACCTCGTTATCGGGTCCGGCTCCTGATTTTTAAACTTAAGTTTCGGATTCCCCTGGCTATACCTGAGCTGATCCAATCCGGTCCCCACGTCGCTCGCCCCGGCGCGCGCGCGGATCTCGCACAGTGTTTGGTAATTGATAGAACTCACGCTTTCCGCTGTGCTAATCTCGGCAGTCAGAAATTTCCGCCGGGGTTACTAATGGCCAGTCAGGATTCCCGAACGGGAGCCGAGAACGTTCCTCCGTCTAACGCGCCTGAATTCTCTGGCGCGTTCTTTCTGCGCACAAAGCTTTTGCCGCCAAGGCCCGCGCCTGAAATTCTGGTCCGGCCCCGTCTAATCGAACGGCTGGAGGCAAATCTTTCTTTGCCGGTGACCCTGGTTACAGCCAATGCCGGTTCCGGCAAGACGACTCTGATCGCTGACTTTCTGCGTAAGCAGGAACATCCCTACGTTTGGTATCAACTCGATCACACCGATGCTGATCCGGCAGCCTTCCTCGGGTACCTCGCGTTTGGAATTCAACAGCGGGTGCCGGGCTTTGGGGAAACTACTTTCGCGTTCCTGCAGCAGGCGCAGGAACTGGCCCAACAACCCGAACGCGCGGCCGATGTACTCTTGAACGAGATTCTCGAGGGCGTCGAACAGCAGATGATTCTGGTGCTCGACGATTATCATCACCTCGGGGCTGAGACGCCGGTACATGCGGTGCTCGATCGATTGATTGCCTATCTGCCGGATGTAATTCACGTCATCATCATTTCGCGCGACATTCCGCCTTTGACCCTGGCGCGGCTGAGGTCTCAGGACTCTCTGTCGATCATCGATCGGGCGGATCTGCTTTTTACCGACGAAGAAACTCAGGAGCTGTTTCGCAAGGTATTTGGGCTGGCGTTAACGGCCGACCAGCTACGCGAATACGGCGAGCGCACTCATGGATGGATCACTGCTCTGCAATTAGTCCGTCAGGTAGCGCAGCGACAAGCGAGTTTGGCCCCGACGGACAAAGCGCCCGATCCGCTGGCCGTGCTGCATCAATCAGAGCGAGACATTTTTGAGTATTTCGCGGAAGAGGTTTTCGCCGCCGAGCCCGCCGAAATCCAGCAATATCTGATGCGGGTGGCTTTACTCGATCGCATAGACGTAGCCACTTGTGCCCGTCTTTTCCCCGACATTATTTCTTCGATGTTGCTGCCGGCCCTGGTGCGCGGTAATGTTTTCATGACTGTGGCCGGCGATGGAGCGGGCGAAGAATATCGGCTGCATCCTCTATTCCAGAGTTTCCTGCGCCGGCGTCTGCGAACCGAAACCGGCGTGGCAGGCGTCGCTGCCGAACACGGGCGCTTTGCTGAGTATTTTCTCGAGAGTGCGGCCTGGGAACAGGCTGTGCAGCACCTGCTCGAGGCTGAAGATTTCGGGCGGGCCGCGGAGATGATCGCAGCACACGGGAGCGCCTGGATCGCGTCGGGCAAGCTGGGTTCGCTGGCATCGCTGAGCGAAGCGCTTCCTTCGGCGGCAGTTGAGGCGCACCCGCGCGCGCTGTCCTATCGGGCCGAGGTCGCCCGCCTGCGCGGTGAATTCGAAGCTGCTCAGAGTCTGTTTCGCCGGGCGATTGCTTCCCTCCGTGAGCGGGGCGATCGAGAAGGCGAGGCGGAAGCCCTTCATTCGTTGGCCACAATCGCGCGGCGCCGTGGCGAAAATCAGGCAGCGTTTGAATATCTGGACCGAGCGGTCGATCTAACTGAAGCGACTTCGGTCGTGCGTACAAAATGCGGTAATACTCGAGGGCTGTGTCTGGTATCCATGGGGGATTGGACGGCGGCTGAGCGAGAATTTCGCGTAGCCCTGCAGTCCGCCGAAGAGCGGAACGACGAACATCACATCCGGCTGATCACGCACAACCTGGGGTTGCCGGCGTTGATGCGCGGAGATTTTGGTGAAGCGCTGCGCTGGCTGCGCCGGATGCTGCGCACCGAATCAAACGATCAGCCGATCCCGCAGGAAGCCTGGGCGCACCTGAACATTGCTCGTTGCCACCTGTATCGCGGCGAACTGAATGACTGCGAAGAGCACCTCGACCGGGCACTCGAGCGGTGCCAGCTTTTCAATCTGGTCGGCCAGCTCGGCGAGACCCTCGAAGCTTATGGAAATCTCTACCGGGAGCGTAACGATTTAGCCAGGGCCGCCGAGTTCTATGAACGGGCTGCCAGATCCTACGATGAAGCCGGAATCGATCTCACTCGAGTCGAACTGCTCGAGGAACAAGCTCTGCTCAGTCTGAGGGCCGGAGACTCAGCGAGGGCTCGCGGTCAGATTGATCGACTGGTGCAACGTCGGCCTGCCGACAAAAACGACCTCGGCCACTTTACCTCCAGACTGGCGCGCGGGCTGATTCTGTTGGCGCAGGCCGAATACGCCGAAGCCCGCAATGATCTCGATCCAGCGCTCTCTTATTTTCACCGGCAGGGTCTCTACTACTACGAAGCCCAGGCCGGCATGGCCCTGGCGATTTGCGACTATCAGTCGTCGCTTGAACCGCCCATGCTGGAGCATCTGCGTCGCGTACTCGACCTGGCCGCCCGCTATGACTACGAGTACTGGCTGCGCCAGGAAGTTACTGCTCATCGATATCTGTTTGCCTCAGAAGATACCCGGGAATTGTTGCCCGCCGATTTGGTCGCACAGGTAATCGAGGTCGCCTTGGCTGCGCCGGTCGCGGTCGAACCGGTGGCGGCCGCGGTTGCGGCTTTGACCAGGCCGCTGGTTGATCTCACCATCAAAATACTCGGGCCGATTGAAATTGTCCGAGATGTGGCCCGACCCTTCGCTGCTGACGCCTGGACGACGCGGCGGTCGCGCGACATTCTTTGCTTCATAGCCTCGCGCAGTCATCACCGCGCACCCAAAGACACGATCATCGACACTTTCTGGCGCGACATCGATCTGAAAGCAGTCGAAAGGAATTTTCACCCCACGATGTCCCACGTGCGCAAGGCGCTCAATAGCAATCAGCCACTCAAGCAGAACTTTCTCGTTTATCGCGATGGGGATTACCAGCTGAGTCCGGAATTTTCCTATCGCATCGACACCGAGGAGTTCGATCGGTTGATTGCCGGCGGCGAGAGCGCGCGGCGCGAGCGCGATCTGGAGCGTTGTATCAGCTGTTACGAAAACGCAGTCGCGCTATATCGCGGCGAATTCATGCGGGGCAGCTATGAAGAATGGGTCGATGAGCAACGTTCGTATTATCGCGAGCAGTACCTGCGTCTGCTTGAGGCTTTGGCCGGGGTCGCGGAAAAGAAAACAGACTGGCTCCGCTCTATGGATCTGGCGCAAAGAATCCTTCACGAAGATCCTTTTCGAGAGGACATTCACTGCATGGTGATGAGATCGCAGGCGGCCCTGGGCAACCGGGTGGCGGTTAAGGAGCAGTACGAAACTCTGCGAGGGCTCTTGCAAAAGGAACTAGGTGTCGAGCCTGCAATGCCGACTCAGAAGACCTATCGACAACTAATGGGGAAGTAGGCGAGGGACGGGAGCTTGGATGAAGCGCGGACATCCTGTGTGCAATCCAGGAGGATTACCAAGAAGATAAATGCAAGCCGAACGCAATAATATGTTGAGCAGTGGTCGCTTAGAATCCCCGCGTTGTCTCGTTTGACGACTTCTGCCTCCCAGGTTCGAAACAAGCCGCTGTCTTTAACCCGACTGTGGCGATGGCTTGTGATTGATGATTCGCGAACTCTATATCAGTTTTAGACGACTGGTCGCGCTGGCGCTGGCGGTGTTTCTGAGTTCTGTTCCGGCGATGGCCGGTTTGACCATCGTCGGTTCAAACGGGATCACCGCGAGCGGTGCTGATAGCGTCGATTACTACGGCACCAACGGGATTACTGCCTCAGGAGCCGATGGCATTTTGGCGTTTGGGCCTAACGGCATTACTGCCAGCGGCGCTGACGGTATCACCGCTTCGGGAGCGGATGGCATCACAGCCAGTGGCGCCGACGGCATTACCGCCTCGGGCGCTGACTCAACTACCATCTCCCGCGCAGATGGAATCACGGCCAGCGGCGCCGACTGCATTACCATCAGCGGCGCCGACGGCAACACCTATCGGGCCGACTCAATCACCTTAAGAAATCCGACGGGCATTACCGCCAGTGGCGCCGATAACATTATTGCGACCGGCACCAACGGCATCACGGCCAGCGGCGCCGACACTCGCTCGATCAATCATGCTGACGGCATCACCGCCAGTGGCGCTGACAATACCCTGACATTTAATCGGGCTGATGGGATCACTGCTTCGGGTGCCGATGGGACTGTCATCTCATTAGCACCGACTTCTTATACGATTACCGGGGTCAACTTATTTACCGCGATTGGCGCTGACGGAATTACGATTAGCGGCGCCAACAGCTTCGTCCAGACGGGTGTCAACGCGATCACCGCCGCGATGAACGAGGGTCAGACTGCAACCGGTTTGCAGAGCGTAGATCCTGAGCTCGCCATTGCTCTGAACCGGCTGACTGACGATAGCAATGTCGACGCTGTCCTGGTCTATCATCATCTGCCCACAGATACCGACATTGCGGATCTGCGAGCGCTCGGTGTTCTGGGTGGGACGCGCTACCGGGCCCTGCCCGCGATTGCCGTTACTGCGACCAGGGCCCGGTTGAATGCCGTTTCGCATTTGCCCGCGATTCGTTCGCTTTATACCAACCGAACCTTTCAGTGGAACCTTGATTCGGCCGCGCGAAACCTAACCGGCGTCGAACGTGTGCGACGCAATACTGAACTGACCAGCGCGAACCGAGGTTTGCCCGTCAGTGGCCGCGGCGTTACGGTAGCGGTGCTGGACACCGGCGTTGACGGCTTGCACGGCGATTTGTCGGGCCGAGTGATTCAAAATCTTAAGCTCGCCGATACCATGAGCGCGGGTGTCGGGTTCAACTACCCCGTCAGCGCGCCCAATCTTCCGAATACCGATCAGGCCTATGGTCACGGCACATTTGTAGCGGGCATCATCGCCGGTAATGGCCAGCAGTCGGCGGGCAAATACGCTGGCGTCGCGCCCAACGCAAATATTTTGGGCTTGAGCGCGGGCGATGCGACTTTGGTGTTCGTGCTCTCTGGTCTTGATTACCTCCTGACCAACGGCGCAGCTTTCAATGTGCGGGTAGTGAACTGCAGCTTCTCGGCAAACACGGTATTCGACGTTAACGATCCGGTGAATATCGCCACGAAGATGTTGACTGACAGAGGCGTTAACGTGGTTTTTTCGGCCGGCAACACGGGACCGGGACCGGACACCTTGAATCCTTATTCGGTTGCCCCCTGGGTCATCGGCACCGGAGCTACCGACAATCAGGGACGCCTGGCGGGCTTTTCATCGCGAGGAGATTTTGGCAATCCACTGTTCCGGCCAACTCTGGTAGCGCCGGGCGTAAACACGGTCAGCTTAAGAGCCTCAACCGTAGCCGCGGTTACATCCATAGATGGACTCACTACCAACGAAACCGGTCTCAGCGCCACCGAACTTCCGTACTACACCACCGGGAACGGGACGAGCTTTTCCGCCCCCCAGGTGGCGGGTGTGGTGGCGCTGATGCTGGAAGCCAACCCGCAATTAACCCCAGCGCGGATTCGCGACATTCTGCAAAGAACTGCTACGCCTTTGCCCCCCTACTATGCGCACGAAGTCGGCGCCGGCATGTTGAACGCTCAAGCCGCCGTTTTAGAAGCTGCGTTTTCGCAGAGGCGTTTCGGACAATGGCGCGGCCTCGCTTATCAGGGGCAGGTGCAGTTCATCAACAGCGCCCCGCAGGTCTTTAACGGCGCGGTCACGCCGGGTTCGGCTAATGATTCGCCGATTAGCTTTGCGCCGGATGTGCTGAGGGCTTCTGTTCAGATCGCCTGGGGAGGACTGAACGCAAACACACTCGCTTTGACCATGCTGAACACCGTGGGAGAGAAGCAGAGCACCGCCAGCGCAGCTAATTCACCGGGATTGACCGGACGCCGACAGCGGATCGTGATCGATTCCCCGGCCGCGGGCACCTGGAAGGCACGCGTGGAACACGTCGCCGGACCGCTGGGTGCGCAATCGGTAGCCAGCAATGGAGCGGGCGAAGTGACCAGCTCCAACTACGGCCCTCAGGCTTACACCGGAACGATTCAAACGACTACCGCGCGATACGCGTCGTTGACGGACCTCGGCACATTGGATAGCGCTGCCATTTCTGAAGTTCACCAGAATTTCCGCAGTCTGGTGATGTGGCCGATTGGTCAGCACTTTCGTCCTAGCTTCGCAGTCACGCGCGCCGACCTGGCTATGGCGCTGGTTCTGGGCGCGCGCGTGCCGCAATATATGCCGGCCCAGTCGAATTACACCGACATCCGTGATCGGGCGACGTTGCTCTTTGTCGAAAGTGTCCAGGCATCGCCGAATGGAGCGCTGTTCCCGGGCACAGCGGCGGGCGGGGCCTTCATGCCCGACAGCAGCGTCGATCGACTGACTGCGGTCATAGCATTGGTTCGGGCCGCCGGACTACGTCAGCAGGCGGAATCGGGCATCTATACACTAACCTATACTGATGCGGGATCGATTCCGGCTTCGCTCAGCGGTTACGTGGCGGTTGCAGTCCAGAATGGACTGATCAGAGTCAATGGGACTGGCTTTAATCCGCAGGGCGCTTTCACTCGCCTGGATCTTTCGCACGCGATGGCTCGCATCGCTACGCAATGATTAACTGATCGCGGACATCCGGTCCGCCTGTGCGCGCAGCGCGAAAAAGTTTTCAAGGGGATTGTCTGCGCGAGTCTGATCGTGCTTCGCCCGCTGGCGGACGGGATGTCCGCTCTCTATTTACTTTCTCGCCGGAAGCTGTCCGTAATAGACTTCGGTTTCGTAAGCGAAGACGACCCGCCCGTCGTTTTGGTGAGCATCAAAGAGTTTCCGCACGTCCATTAACATCGCCTGAAAATCAGGATGTTCCGGCTCAGGCGCATACGAAGCCGACAAGAGACGTCCCTGCAAACCCTGGTGATCGAAAGTTTGATGGTAATCGAAGTTCGCCAGCCGGCACTTGCCCGGCGCGTAAAACGACTCGACATCGCAAGCCACGACCTCGCGCTGGACCTCTGAATAGTCAGTCCCATAACGAACCACCAACTCCTGATAACCCGCCAGAAACGGACTGGTTTCGATCCGGTATCCATTCCAGATCAGCACCAGCCAGCCGTTTGGCTTCAGGATGCGGACAAACTCCGGCCGTGCGTGTTCACGATTAAACCAGTGAAAGGCCTGCCCGGCCGAAACTAAGTCGACCGAGTGATCGGGGAGCCCGGTCGATTCCGCCGTGCCATCCACGCTCCGGAACTTTGGATGCCGCGCCAGGACTTTCTCGCCCGCTGCACGCATTTCAGGATTCGGCTCGACGCCAAAACAAGGGTTTCCGTGTTTCAGAAAAAGCTCGGTCAAAAAACCCGTGCCTGAACCGAGATCGGCAATCGACGAGTCGGCCGTCAGGCCGCATTCTGACTCAAGCAAAGGAATAATCTCAGGTGGATAGCTGGGACGATACTTGAGATAGTTTTCTACGCGATTGGAAAACCGTCTGGTTGGATCAAGCACGGGAGAAACTTAACAACGATGCGAGATTAAGGCAACAGTCCGTAATGAGATTTCCGACTATCACCTTGGCGGAACAATACTTCCCTGGATCCTGGGCGACGACACGTAGTACTTCGCAAATATCCTGAACCCGAGCATCAAGGCCAACACAAACGCCAGAGTAATCGGCAATCGGACATCGGATTTAACCAGCATGTAGTAATGCAGGGCACCCAGAATGGCGGATAGATAAACGATGCGATGCAGGCGGGACCAGCGCTTGCCGCCCAGACGCTTGATCATCTTATCGGTTGACGTAATTGCCAGGGGCACCATCAGAAAAAAGGCCGCCATGCCCACCGTTATGAAAGGTCGCTTGACGATGTCGCCCGGAATTGTGGTCAGGTGAAAGAAGCGATCAAAGGCTATGTAAGTAAGCAGGTGAAGCGAGCCGTAGAAGAAGGCGAACAAGCCCAGCATCCGCCGAAAACGCGTCAGCCAGTTCAGCCCCGTTATCCGGCGCAGAGGGGTCACAGCCAGTGAGATAAGCAGGAAAACCAGGGTCAACATGCCCGTGGTTCGGGTAACGAACTCCAGGGGATTCGCGCCGACCTGCTTCCGATAGACGTCCCACAATAAAAGTGACAGCGGCACCAGGCCGTTAATCAGCAGGACGATTTTGGCAAAGCGTGTGTCTTTCATGTTGGAAGCTACAGGTGGAGTGCGCTGACTTGTCAGCGCTTGATTATGCGGCGACTAGTCGGCACCTTAAATTTCAGAAATTTGCCTTCAAGTCCATGCCTTCGTAAAGATACCCGACCTGATCGGCATAACCATTGAAGAGCAGCGTGTCTCGGGAAGAAAATTCACCGATCCGGTGCTCAGTCTTCTGACTCCAGCGCGGATGGTTTACTCCCGGGTTCACGTTTGAATAAAAGCCGTACTCACCCGGCCCAGCAATATTCCAGGTTGTGGGCGGTTGTTCCGCGACCAGAGTGATCTTCACAATGGACTTGATGCCTTTGAATCCGTACTTCCAGGGCACAACCAGACGCAAAGGCGCGCCGTCCTGTGGCGGCAATGTGCCACCGTAAAGCCCGGTCGCCAAAATCGCGAGCGGATTCATCGCCTCGTCGAGGCGGAGGCCCTCAACATAAGGCCAATCCAGCACACTCGTATTTTGATTGGGCATTCGCTTTGGGTCGAGCAGCGTCTGAAAAGCCACGTAACGAGCCGACGAAAGCGGTTCGACTTGTTTCAAGAGCGCGGCCAGCGGAAATCCCGCCCAGGGAATCACCATCGACCAGCCTTCAACGCAACGATGCCGGTAAATTCTTTCCTCCTGTGGCGCCAGCTTTATTAAGTCATCCAGGTCGTAAGCCTTTGGCTTGTTTACCAAACCGCCCACCTCAACTGTCCAGGGCCGAATGACAAAGCCGCGCGCCTCTGAAGCAACCGAACGCTTTTCGGTTGAGAACTCGTAAAAATTGTTGTAGTTCGTAATATCTGCAAAAGAGGTCGCCTTCTCGTTCACGGTGTAGCCCCGGCGCATAGCATCCTCCGAAGGAGTCTTGACGAGGCCGGCGATCGGCGGCCGCGGTTCTACAATTGCGGGCGGCGAATTCAGTTTGCGGTACAGTAAGCCAGTCGCGGCAGTGGAGCCCGCCAGAATCGCGCCGCGCATGAACAGACGCCGGTTCAGGTAAACCTTCTCGTCCGTGATCTCGCTTGATTTGATTTCTGCGGGCTTCTTAATCAACATTGCTGCTCAATAGTCTGGCTAACCTCTCATTTCCTTACATCACAATACGCGCGAAAGTCGTCTGACGGTTTGAACGCCCGCGGGTAACCTTAACAAATTGCTTGAACGCCCGGGCGGCAAAATATTAGTATCGCCGCGGTTTCTACACGTTAAGACTAATTGCCCAAGGTTTTCTCAACCATGACAAATGACGAGAACGAACCCGAAGGCCACCGTGCTGCTCTCATGGCCGGCTTTCTCGGATGGACCCTCGACGCCTTTGATTTCTTTCTAGTCGGGTTGTCGCTGACGGCGATCGGCGCCGAATTCCACAAGAGCGATCCGGAAATTGCCTTCTCCATCGCTCTGACGCTCGGCTTTCGGCCGTTGGGCGCTTTGATCTTCGGTTTGCTTGCGGACCGCTATGGCCGGCGTTTGCCGCTCATGCTCGACCTGGTCTTCTTTTCGGTGATTGAAGTTCTGTCTGGGTTGGCTCCGAATTACACGACCTTTCTGATTTTGCGGGCACTGTTTGGCATTGGTATGGGGGGAGAGTGGGGCGTGGGCGCTTCCCTGGCGATGGAAAAAGTGCCGCCCAGGCTGCGTGGCGTCCTGTCGGGCTTATTACAGGAAGGCTATGCGGCCGGTTATTTGTTGGCGGCACTCTGTTACTTTTTCGTGTTTCCCCGTTGGGGGTGGCGTCCGATGTTCTTTATCGGGGGGTTGCCGGCCCTGTTAGCGATCTTCGTTCGGTTCCGGGTGAAGGAATCAAGAGTATGGGAAAAGACCAAACACGAAAACTGGAGCCAGCTGGGACGTTCGATTGCCTCGCACTGGAAACTTTTTCTTTATCTGGTTTTGCTTATGATGATGATGAATTTCGTCTCGCATGGAACGCAGGACATGTATCCGACACTGTTGAAACGCGCCTGGAAGTTTGCCCCGCAAAAGGTCGCGCTGGTCACTGCGTTCACCATGGTGGGCGCGATTGCCGGAGGACTGCTGTTTGGTCTGCTCTCGGATCGATTCGGCCGTCGTCGTTCGATGATCGTGGCCTTGTTGTGCGCAGTAGTTGTGATCCCCCTCTGGTCTTTGTCACCGTCGCTGTCCCTGTTACTGACGGGCGGATTTCTGATGCAGTTTATGGTTCAAGGCGCCTGGGGAATTATTCCGGCCCATCTCTCAGAACTGTCTCCGGATTCCGTTCGTGGTTTCTTGCCAGGGTTCGCGTATCAATGCGGCGTCCTCCTGGCGGGGTTTGTCGGTTTCATCCAGGCTATCTTTGCCGCGAAAACAAGTTATCCAACGACGATGGCGCTGACTACACTGACAGTGTTACTTGGCGCAGCGTTAGTCGTTGGATTGGGACGCGAAAAGCGTGGAATAAAATTCGGCGGTTAAGTTCTGACTTCATAAGTAGGCAACAAACATCATTGATACAGGTTGGCAGAACTCATGCAGAGTAACGTCGAGCTCTTCGGTCTGCTGCTGGATCTGCTCTCGTTGTTTTTATGGCTGGTTATTCCGCAACACCACTGGTGAAAAAGCTGGGTATCAAACCCGGTTTCAAGATCGCTTTTCTAAACCCGCCAAGCGGTTACACAAGCGAACTTGATTTGCCGGCGGAAGTCACGATCAATTCGGGATCGGACCAGTTGCTCGACTTTGCGCAGATGTTTGTGAAGAGCGAAAAAGAGCTGGTTACAAAGTTTCCCGTGTACGCTAAGCGGCTTAAGGCTGCGGGTATGCTCTGGGTATCGTGGCCCAAAAAAAGTTCCGGGGTGTCGACCGATCTGGCTGAGAACCGAGTGCGCGAGATTGGCCTCGCGGCCGGGCTGGTGGACGTTAAGATATGCGCTGTCAGCGAAGTGTGGTCAGGACTGAAATTCGTCTATCGGCTAAAGGATCGCGCGCAGATAAAGTCTGAATAGATCACCCACACCCTCCCGGTTCTTTCCCGAATACTGTTCATTTTGGTTTCCACAGAACCTGTTGAAAAGCTGTGGATAGGCCTCTTGGACTCGCAGGCAAATCACTCTCAGCAAAGAGGTTTTTGCGTTTTGCACAACCGAGCGGCATCCACAGATGCCGGACGCTGCGAAATTTTCGCGGGAATGTTAGATTCAAAGGGTTTGCGGCGATCACGAGTTGATCCGACTCAGTTCTTCAGTTAAGTTCATGCATCCTGCGGGGGCTCAAAATCGAAATTGTTGGACAGCAGTTACGTAGTATTTGATCCTGAAGTTTTTGATCAGCTACGGACCGAACGCCAGCGGGATTGATCTTACTGTAGCGTTGTCGTCTGATGAGAATTTGATGATCGATTCACAAAAACTTTTCAGCGTTCGCGATCACGCGATCGATTTCTCTCGCTTGAGATGCTGAAGCAAATCAACTAATAGTTGGACCACGATCACGTGCATGGAAGGTTTAGCGTGAAACACAAGGCGAACGCTTTCTATCTCGATCAGGAATGCGGCTTTTTATTGAATCCTTTCTACGATCGTCATGCAAAGTTTTTCGCAGAAGGCGGGTGTGAAATTTTCAGCGGCTAAAAATCGTGATGCGCTATCTTGTTTCATCAGAGACGTTGCGAAAGATAAATCATATCCAAAAATTTTTTCGCACGCGAAAAGATCGCTTGATCGAGTTGGACCACGTCAATGTGAGAAAGAGGTTGCAAAAAAATTCTTCCTAAATATAATGCCAGTCCCTTACTAGTTTAGAGGTGAGCGCACTGGTGATCGAGTTGACGAGTCATTGAGTTGAGAAATGCAATCATTTATCCCCGCGAGACAAACGTCAGCCTCTCCTGCGACCAACCTCGCCAGGCATTGTTTTTCAATGCGCCGGTGAGTGGGGGGCGTCGCCACGCAATGACTAAATTAGCGTGGCCATCGACGGCGGATTTTTTCCGGCTCACATCCGGAGTACATCGCCAACATTAGTCACAGAGGGTTCGAACGGGCCAGGGTGCAAGGCGGCTTGTCTGTCTGCAAGGCGGTATTTTTGTCCCAGGATCGCGCAGCAAAATTATCTCAGTGGAGTGCAAAGAGTGACTAGAGCAGCGGAAGTAAACGCGGTTGAGTTGAAAAGATGTCCCCGGTGCGAAGAATCGCTGCCGCAGTCAGAGTTCGGCGTGTGCCGGGCTCGCAAAGACGGGTTGAATCTTTACTGCAAACGTTGCATTCGCCAGAAGATCGCCCAGAGCAGACAAGCCCTGCGCGAATACAAGAACGCGCGCATCAAGCATGGGGTACCCGTAGGACCCGATAAGTCGCGAGTGTCCATCGACGCCAAATCGGGCTTCTCGCCGCGTCGAATAGCACGCATGCTGAGGAAGCTCTCGCCCGCCGATCGCGTTCGCGAGGCCATTCGCTGCGGCGCTGAAACTCAAACAGAGATTGCCCAGGTTACCAGGCTGCCAAAAGACGAGGTGTGCGACGCTTTGGCTAATCTGCTGCTTTGGACCAGAGAGATCCGGACCCAGGTCATTAACCACACGCGACGGTACTTTATTAACGAGGCTTCTGATGAGTTGCTCAAAGCCCGCGAAGCGGCCGAAGCGAAGAGAAAACGCTTGAACCCTTCCTTTAGTTCGGTGGGCCTGCTGATGCCCGGCCGCAAGCCTTCAGCCAAAGGCAAGAAACGCTCATTGAAGACCGGCGCGCCCGCGAAAGAAAAGAGCGCCTAACGAGCCCGACCATCCCGGGGGCTTAGAAGCTCATTCGGCAAAGCCGGCCAGCACTTCTTCGGCATGCTCTTCCGGCTTAACCTTGTTGTAGATCTTTTTGATTTTTCCTTTCTCGTCAATCAGAAAAGTCATCCGGTGAATTCCCATGTACGTTCGCCCCATAAACTTTTTCTCGCCGTAGGTTCCGTATCCTTCGGCAATTGTCTTGTCCGTGTCCGCCAGCAAGCGAAAAGGCAGATCGTATTTCTGGGCGAATTTCTTGTGCTTAGATTCGGTATCGAATGAAACACCCAGGACTTCGATGCCCTGCTTTTTGAACTTCGCAAACGAATCGCGGAACGCACAGGCCTCTTTGGTGCAACCCGGGGTGTCGTCCTTGGGGTAGAAGTAGAGCACGACCTTCTTACCGCGGAGGTCTTTCAGGCGCACGGTCTCTCCTTCACCGTCGCGCACAGTGAAGTCGGGAGCTTTGTCGCCTTCTTTTAGTTTTGCCACTATGTTTCGAATCCTTAAGTGTGGAATGAAAGTACGTGCCGGATTCTAACGATTTCAACCGTGCACCTGCAACGACCGATGATTAAGAAGAAAACAGCATCGAAGAAAACGACCGCCAGGAAAAAGACCGCTAAGAAAACCGCCGCCTTAGGCCTGTGGTTGGTAAAGCAGGAGCCGGAAACGTATTCGTGGGACGATTTTGTGCGCGACGGCCGCACGGATTGGACGGGCGTACGAAACTTTCAGGCTCGCAACAACCTGCGCCAAATGAAAGCCGGCGATCGCGTGCTGTTTTATCACTCGGGCACCGGCAAGTGCGTGGTGGGAATTGCCGAAGTAGCCAAAGCGGCCTATCCCGATCCTACCGCAGACGATCCGCAATGGGTCGCCGTGGATCTCAAACCCGTCAACCCGCTCAACGAAGCCGTGCCGCTGGCTTCTATCCGCTATCACGCTCAATTGGCTAATATGCCGTTGATTCGCCAGTCGCAATTGTCAGTAATGCCTTTGACCAAAGATGAGTTTGCGACGATTGTCGGGATGGGGGCGGGGAAGAAGGCGAGGAAGAAGTGAATCAGAGAGCCCGGGCCTTAAGCGTTATAGCACCGCGAGCTGATTTAGTGCGCCATGTAGGAGCGCACTAGAATTGTTTCGCTCCTTCGGAGTTGATTAAACAAAAGGGTGCGCGGGCCTAAATATTTGCCTCTTCGAGGCGAGAATACTTAGCTTGAATCGTTGTTGTTTTGATGAGACTCGCCCTCCCTCAGCCTCTTCTAATGAACTTCGCGGTCAGCCAACCGGCCGGAATAAACAGCGCCAAGTAAATCCAGTTGTAGCCCCCCGTCGTGTTGCCACCATAGTGATTGCTGATCATGAGCAGAACCAGGGGCACGGCCATGAAGGTATTCTGCTTTGAACGCAGCTTGGCCTGGGCCGCGAGTTTTTCATCCGGCTTCTTCCCGGCTTCAATAGCTTTGATCATCTTCTTCTGGGCCGGCAGAATTCGCATCCAGACGTTCGCGGCCATGATGGTGCCAAAGATGGCGCCGACATGAATGTACACGGCACGGCCGCTCAACACGCGGGACAATCCGTATGATGTGCCGACCAGCAGGATGTAAGCGACAACCGCGAATAACTTTTCGTTGCGGCCCAAAGGCGAAATCATTAACAGGTCATAAATCAGCCAGCCAAAGACCAGGGTGCCGACGCCGATCCCCACCGCCGCGCCGAGGCTGATGTCGGCAACGTCGCGGTCTATCAACGCCCCGCCACCGAGATAGTAGACGATGATCAAAAGCGCCATCCCGCTCAACCATGTGGTACCCGCTTCCCACTTAAACCAATGCAGCTTGCGCGAGAGTTCGTCGGGGACCTTGCGCTTCTCGACCATATAGAAGCCGCCGCTGTGAACCATCCAGAGCTGCGCCGCGTGCCCGGTTGCCCGCACGGCCTTCTCTTCTTCAGTCAGGCGTGCATCCAGCCAGGTAAAATAATACGTTGTGCCCACCCACATGATGCCGGCGAACACATGTATCCATCTCGCAATCAGGCTGAGCCATTCATGGACTGTAGGATTGATATTCATATCTGGAGTGCAAAGCTTTTTGTGGAGTGCGGCGAGTAGTCGCCGTTTTCTAAAGCGCTGACGAGTCAGCGCACTCCAAATCAGCTTCCCCGGTACGTGGAATAGCCAAACGGATTCAACAATAGAGGCACGTGGTAGTGCTGAGCCGGATCCTCAAACTTGAAAATAATCGTTACCAGGGGATAGAAGCCTTCAGTGTCCTGAGCCGCAAAGTAAGTCGCCGTGTCGAAGATCAGCCGGTAAACGCCGCGCTCCAGATTGATTTTTTCTGAAACGAGATCGGGAACTCTGCCATCCGAGTTGGTTAAGCCTTTTCCTAACAGCTCCCAGCCTCCGGCCACTTCGATTTCCAACGTTACCGGCACACCCGCCGCCGGGCGTCCGCGCGAAGTATCCAACACATGTGTGGTGATTGCACTCACTGGTTAATCAACTTCTCCAGTCTCAGTCGGGTAATCTTTCGTTGTTCTTCGGCGGCCACACGTAACTCGGTTTGAGATTCGTTCCGCAACCGCTGGCTCAGAATCGCGAGCATCTCTTCCGACGTCTTTCCACTGGCACATACAATGAAGATGAAACCAAAGCGTTGCTCGTATTCCTGATTTCGGGCGGCCAGAGCGGCCTTTGTTTCCGCCGCAGCGTCAGTTACGCCGGACTGCTCCTGCGCCGACCAGCTTTGCGCCTGTTCTGATTGAGTTGCGGCCGCTTTCTGCTCGCCAATCTTTGGGTGCGCGCGAAATGCTTCCAGCCAACCCTCTGCGCTCAGAGCCCACCAGGTGCGCTCTGCTTTGGCGACCAAATCATTGACGTCCAGGAAAGGTCGCGCTTCGAGCATGACCTGCGCCCACTTGATGCAACCACAGCATTTCAGAAGCTCCGCTTCAGCGTCAACGGTTGAAAGGGAATTGAGCCATTGAATCCTATGTTTAGTATCTCTCAATGTTCCTTCAGGGGGCGCGGTTAGTCCGTTCTGGTGTGTTTTCGTGGATCGCACCTTTTACCAAAAAGCCATCCACAAAACCACACGAAAGATTTGAACGGCTTCATTCAAGGGTTCCAAAGACTCTTAGACGGCTCACGCCGCCGTCAGGGAAAATATTGAAACGTACATGCGTCACCAATCCGATCTCCATTAACTCATCAAAAAGGTGCCGCGTATGGGCCTCTAATTTGGTCCGCGTCAGGAGTGGTTTCCAGACAAACTCAGAATCCTGCAGAGTTTCGAGGGACACATCCAACGCGTGACATCCTTCGAGGGAACAGCTTTCGGGAAAATTTCCTTTGAAGTACGAGGTGTCTATTTCGAGCCGGCGAACATGACCTGCCGCACCCAGCTTGATGATGGTCCAGTCGTGCCCAGGGCCGCGACGACGTTTGGTTTCCCAGCCATCGCTCATGTTCACGGCGCGTCCGGGCATAATCAGATTGTGCCGGTGACCAAAAAACATGTCGCTGCAGGAGAGAACCATGCCGCCATTCTCCACCGCCGCCAAATCGAGTTCGCCGCCAATCTGTTTGAGACGGTTCCAATCCGGCACGACTTCGCCATAGACACGCAGCCGGGCCACGCCGCCATCAGGGAAAATCGTGAAGCGCAGATGCGTCCAGCGCGCGTCGCTCGAAACCTCAAAGGGGTTGAGCGAGTCGCCATTGAGATTTGTTTTCGGCAGGATTTCGGTCCACTGGACTGACTCGGCAGTGAGCTGCTCTGTGGTCGGCAGTCCATCCATCGTGCAGGCTTCAATTGAACATTGCTCGGGGTAGTTGCCGGTGAAGTGGCTGGTGTCGACCACCACGCCGCGGATCACACCCGGCAGGCCGAGGCGGACGATGCACCAATCAAATCCCGGCGTGCGTTTGCGCCGCGACTCCCAACCGTCCATCCATTTCCCGAGATCGGTGTATTTGCCCTCAATAAAGATTGGGGCTGAAGGCTTGAGCAGATTTTCCTTGGGCGCAAAGAATTCGTCGTTGGCAAATAGGACGGCCCCGCCCAGACGTTCAGATGAGAGATCGATTAGTTCAGTAAAGTCCATCGGTTATTCTTCTTTGCGTCCTGGCATTCCTTTGCGCCTTGGTGTGGAACCACTTAGAGCCTCGGAGAATTTCACGCAAAAGTCACCAAAAAAACAGAAGCGGCAAAGGTGCTTCTTATTTATCTAAGGCCGAAACAGCGATTGACCTTTAGGCCCCGCAAACGCGCCGCCATCATAAACCATCTGCCCGCGAAGAAAAGTCCTTTCTACTACGCCCCGCAGCGTCTCGCCGGCATACGGCGTTAGCTTGTGACGGTGTTGAATCATTTCAGGAGCGACGCGAAACTCGCGTTCCGAATTCCAAATCACGATATCGGCATCGCGCCCGACACTGATCGAACCTTTCTGAGTCAGGCCCACCTGCCGGGCGGGCGCGGCACAGAGCCACTCAGCCACTTGATTCAGGTTGAACCCGCGCGCGTGACCCTCTGTCCAGATCACCGGCAAACGAAGCTGTAGGGAAGAAATCCCTCCCCAGGCTTTCATGAAATCACCCTCGTCGCCCAACTTCATGTCCGGGGGACACGGCGAGTGGTCCGACACAACCATATCAATGGTGCCGTCGCGCAAAGCCTCCCAGAGTTGTTCGCGGTTTTCACGCTCGCGTATCGGCGGACAACACTTGAACTCCGTGGCGCCGTCGCGAATGTCCTCGGCCGCAAAATGCAGATAGTGTGGACAGGTCTCGACCGTCAGCTGTGCGCCCGATGCTTTAGCCGCTCTTAGATTATCCAAAGCATCAGCCGATGAATGATGGACAATGTGGATGCGACAACCGGTTTCCCGCCCCAGGCGCAGCATCAGCTCAACTGCTTCATTTTCCGCGGCCCGCGGGCGAGAGCGGAGGAAGTTGTCGTAAGATCGATCACCCTGAGCATCGACATGGGTCTGACCGCAAGCATGCTCGATTGGCCCCGGGACTTCCGCGTGCACGATCAGCATCGCGCTCAAACGGGCCAGTTCGGGCATCGCCTCAAGGAGATCCTTTTCAGTGACATTATGAAATTCGTCGACGCCGGAATGAACCAGAAAGCACTTGAAGCCGACCACACCCGCCCGCCAAAGCTTCGCCAGCTCGCTCGTATTGCCCGGCACCAGCCCGCCCCAGAACGCGGTGTCAACTGACAGCTTGCCCGGCACGGCGGCTAACTTTGCTTCCAGGCCAGCGAGGCTTGTCGTAGCCGGAATACAGTTGAGTGGCATGTCGACGATGGTCGTCACGCCGCCCGCCGCCGCGGCTCGCGTGGCCGTCTCAAAGCCTTCCCATTCTGTCCGGCCCGGTTCGTTCACATGCACGTGGGTATCGACCAGGCCCGGCATCACGACCGAGTCTTCGCCGGCTTCAACTATTTCACAATCAGCAGGAACAGTTTCGAATGGACTGATCGCTCGAATGCGTCCGGCGCTTATATGAATGGACGCCGGGGCCAGTCCTTTTTCCAGAACCACCCGGCGTCCACGAATTACAAGATCGGTGTCAGACATATTGTTCTAAGCCGCCCAATTCGCCGGCGGCGGCGGTGGCGAGGCAAAGTTTTGCGATACTTCGGGGAAGACGCGACGATAAGCTATGGCATATGAAGCGAGGGAAATCGGCGCTATGAAAAATACCCCGATATAGCAACACAGCACTCCCAGAATTCCCAACCCGACGTTCATCAGCACGAGTCCCAGGATTCCACCAAGATTTGCCCGGCCTGCCTTGATGCTCAGCTTGACCGCGTCAAGCCCGGAAAGATTCCGATCCGCGATCAGTGGGAAAGAAAACAGGAAGAAGAGCGTGACGATTACTGCGACTGCAATAATCAGCACGATGAAAATAAAATAAAGCCCCAGGAAGGTAACCATGAAAGATGACGCGGCGTCGGGATTCATGCGCCCGCCCCCGCGCGGCGCCGACAGGAGCATGAACGCAAACATGATGATGTAGAGCGGCACCATCACCACCACCATCGGGATCATCTGAATCAGAGCCGCAATCAAACCTTGCGCGAAGTAGTCGAAGCCCTTGAAGAGGTGGGCGAACTCAACCGGTTCACCGCGCATGCGGCGAAAGAAGCACAGGTAGATGCCTACCATCATCGGTCCGATCAGCACGATCGGAACCGCGCCACCCACGAACACACCCACAAAAACGATTCCCAAAAACAGCCAGTACTGATCTTTGATTAGGGCCCAGCCCTCTTTAATGCATTCGCCTCCCTTAATAACTCCGGTGCGAAACTGAATGTTCTCGGGGGTCATTGAGTGTTCTCCTTTTAGTTTTTGAAAGCTGCTGTCAGAAGCCCGACCGTAAGGGAGGGCCAGCCAACCGGTCAAGCCCGCCTGAACCGGATCTATCGCATCGCGTTGCCGGCGACTCTCAACCAACCCGGCCCACTCATTAACAACCTCAGTTGGCCGGTAATCGCGTCAGCGTACATCTGCGCACCTTTACGATTTGGGTGTCCAATCGCCGCCACCCGGCACAACATGATTCGGGTTTGCCTCGTTGCCTTTTGCTGCTTAGTCTCGCCAGGCTGGGCCTTAAGAGTATTCTTGCAGCTGGTACCGCGCTGGTTGCGTTGTTCGTCATTCGTCTTCAGAGTCACTCGTCCCAGGGTCAGGATTACCAGTAACTTCCTAATCCAGGAAGCGTCAAAGCCCCAAAGCCGAGACTCTGAAGCCGCGAACGAATACTCAGGTAAAAATTTCACTTCGGCAAACAGGGCCCGCTGTCGTGAGCCCCTGGCCGCTAGCTGTGCATCAACCTTTGCAGCCGCGCCGGCCAGCATCTGGTTCGAACCCTCGTACCACTCGCGGGAAATTTCTATTAATCTCGCCCGCAACTGCTTGTCGTTCATCCGCGCGGTACCGGTATAGAACCTCTTCGCCAGCGCCCTCATGAAAAGATCTCTCGAGGTACCCTCGGAAAGAATCGGGTAGTAACCGGTGACGATTACATGCGCGTTGGGAAACGATTCGGCAATCCGGGTCAGCATCGCTTCGACCGGAGGGCCGCATTTCTGGTGGGCCAATTCCTGGATTGAGTGGGGGGTATTCTCGGCGTTCAGCAGCCGGCGCGCGTCGAGGTCGTTGATGCAGCCATCCACAATCACCAGATCAACCTTCGCCGGATCAGCGTAGGTGTGCAGAGCTGTTTCGATCTGATCATTTATGCTGGGCGTTCCGCGGTTCACTTCGCCGTCCAGCACGGGTCCCAGGTTGCCGCCCGGCTCTCCCGCAGTGCCAATTACCGCGCCAGAGTGGGCTAATACTGTTTGGCTCACCTGCAGTTCGTGGTTGGCTTCCAGCCAGTTCTTCACCAGATACCAGGGTTTGTGTTCATCTCGCAGACCCTGTCCCCAGGCGATCGAGTCGCCGAGCACCAGTAGGTTTAGGTGGCGGTCGGCTCCTCGGCCCTGTCCCTGAACCGGAAGCGAGGAAACGAAGATAATCACCGCGAGGGCGGCGAGGATTGAATGCTTCGCAGGGAGATTGGTGCGCTTCATGTTCGGGGGCTCGAACGCAGATTCTAACGCATGCTCGGTTGCAGGTCACGATGTTTAGAGTTTTGATGCGGTACTCTTTCGCCACAGTCTCATGCGCCGATCTATTCGGATGCGTAATGAGGTTAGTACCGGGAGCGATACGACCGGGTCTCAACGAAAGTAACGGTCGAGGTGGGAAAGTTGATCACCCGGTCGCTACCACCACCCCACGCGGGCTGCCCGTGCAAGGACCCCGATTCGCTCCCGGTACTGACCTCATCTTACGAAGCGTGGGAAAGTCCCTCGACAAAATCTTCCAACAGGTTGAGCGATACGCGTAGCCGATAAGCTTTGGTTGATCGCACATCGTCGATGGGAGCAATCTCAGCACTCAGGGCAGCTTTCGCGGCAGCCAGAGTAGCCGGAGTGATCTGCTGTTGGCGGAGAGCGTTTTCAGTTTGCACGCAACGAATCGGGATTGGAGCCACACTGCCCAGAGCGATACGAACGTCCGTGATCTGATCTGCGTCTATGCGAGCGGCGCCGGCAAAACAAATTTTCGAAATGGCCTGCGCTTTGCGCGTGCCGACCTTGCGGTAATAATGCGACCATCCCGCCGACGGACGCGGCAGGCGAATCACGCGCAACAGCTCTTCGGGGCGGATGTCCATCTGCTTATAACCGGTGTGAAAGGTTCGATAAGGAACCGTTCGCGTCCCTTTGGCTGAGACAAATTCCAACTCAGCGTCATAGGCCAGCAACGCGGGTGGCGAGTCGGCCGCAGGCGAAGCGTTAACGATGTTGCCACCGAGAGTGCCACGATTTTGAATCGCCAGGCCGCCGGTTTCGCTCGCAGCCTGACAGAGCATCGGGAATTCCGCCTGCAGCGTTTGGTGTTCCTGAATTTCAGTGTAGGTGGTGAGCGCGCCGAGGGTGATCTCAGTTTCGGTCACACTAATGCCACGCAGCTCCGCCAGATTCCAGATGTTGAGATAGTTCTGGTGTGACAGCTTGCCCGCTTCGAGCAGGACCATCAGATCGGTGCCGCCGGCGAAGGGTTTCCACCTTTGTGGCTCTTCACCGAGCGCCGCCAGCGCCTCGCTTAACGTGACCGGAGAAATCAGTTGATATGATGGAACGTGGCCTCTCATTTTGATCCGTGGCTCTTATCTTTATTGTCCGTCTGTCTGGCAGGAGGACGCGGTTCAGTCTTTGCTTTCGCGAGCGAGAGACAAAGGCGTCTCAGCTGCGATACAAGTTTGAGTCGAGCCGTAACCGCGGCGGCTGACATATCAGGTTGAGACATCGCCGTTATCATGTCGCGGCCACCAGCCTTCGCTGCTCTTCGTAAAGATCCAACATAGCCCAACGCCAATCACTTCTGACAAGCGCGCACTACCGACTCGAAAATTTTCATATAGCCGGTGCAGCGACAAAGGTTCCCGGCCAGTCCGGTGCGAATCTGATCTGCGGATGGATTCGGATTTCGCCCGAGCAAGTCGACGGCGGCCAGAACCATTCCGGGCGTGCAGATGCCGCACTGCGCGCCGCCGGATTCGATGAATGCCTGTTGCACCGCGTGCAGTTGATCTTCACTCGCAAGGCCTTCAATGGTTTGGATGGTCGTGCCCTCCGCCTGCATAACGGGCACCAGGCAACTGTTGACGATGCGGCCGTCGATCACGACTGAGCAGGCGCCGCATTCGCCTTCGCCACAACCTTCCTTGGTCCCGGTCAGACGCAGTTGCTCGCGCAGCACGTCGAGCAGACGCTCCATTGGGTAAGCGTGAAGCGTTCGCGGTTCGCCGTTTACCGAACACAGCACGTTGATTTTGGGGTCGTGGTTTTGATTGTCCATTGCTCGATTTGGCCAGGGCCGAGCATAAAGCATTAAGGAGGATTTCCAAAAGACAGGGCGAGGAAGAAGCTGCCGAGAGGGCCGTCCTTACAGGAGATGATAGTCCGGTCTTTGGTCCGCCCTCAGAGACCTGAGTCTTGACATTCATATTCGGTGCATTAGAGTAAAGCGAATGTTTGACCGTTCGCGCTTTCACGGGGATCTCGGATGATGCTTTCATCCAAATCAAGTTTCGGGCGTTATCAGATTTTGTCACAGCTCGGCACAGGCGGAATGGGCGAAGTCTATCTTGCGCACGACCCCACGCTGGAACGGTCGATCGCGCTTAAGATTCTCCCTGATGACGTTGCTGGGAACGACGAAAGAATGCGCCGCTTCACGCAGGAGGCGAAAGCTGCCGCCGCGCTTAACCATCCTCACATTGCTCACATTTACGAGATTGGCGATGCCGCCGGCACGCACTTCATCGCGATGGAATACATTGACGGCGTGACGCTCACGGAAAAGATTCACCGTGAAAAGGTTTCGCTCAGAAAACTCCTTAAATACTTACCCAGGTCGCCGAAGGATTAGCCAAAGCCCACGCCGCCGGCATCGTTCATCGAGATTTGAAGCCGGAGAACATCATGATTACCCGCGACGACTATGCGAAGATTCTGGACTTCGGTCTGGCCAAACTCGTCGAGCCCCACGGCGCGACCGGTGCGGCAAGCTCCGGAGAGACAGCCACTGCTATCCTGGCTCAGCACTCAACTCCGGGGATGATCATGGGGACCGCCGGGTACATGTCGCCGGAGCAAGCGCAGGGAAAAGTCAGAGAGATAGATCATCGATCGGATATTTTTTCGTTCGGCTGCATTCTTTATGAAGCAGCCACCGGGCAGAAAGCATTCGCCGGCAAAGACCCGCTTGATTCGCTGCATAAGATTGTCCACGCGCCGGCGCCCCTGATTCGAGATGTTAATCCCATTGCCCCTGAGGACTTGCAGCGAATCGTTCGCCGCTGTTTAGCGAAAGAACCCGACAAGCGATACCAGTCAATCAAAGATGTGGCGATTGAGTTGGATGAGCTGTGGCAGGAACTAAAGGACAAAGCCAACCTGGAGTATTCCCAATCGCCGGAATCAATCGGTGGTGAACGGGTAAACAGCTTGGCGCAAGGAAAGGCAGACAGCACTCAGCCTTCGATAGCCGGCGCCACGCGGACGGACATCGCGCGTTCAGCTTCGAGTGCCGAGTACATTGTCGGCGGGATCAAACGCCATCGCACCCGCTCGTTGCTTGCGCTGGTAGCGTTAGTCCTGATCGTCGTGGGCGGCGGATATGCGCTTTACAAATACGCTGGACAGAAGAAATCCGCCCCGCCAATCTTTCAGAACGCTCAGGTCAGTCGCGTCACCACCAGCGGAACAGCGGGTGAGGCCAACATCTCACCGGACGGGAAGTACGTCGCTTACGTTGAACGGTTAGCGGACGGCTACCGCAGTCTGTGGATCAAGCAAACGGCGAGCGGCAACACCTTGCAGATCGTGCCGCCCACTAAAGCCAGCTTGGATGGCACGACTTTCTCGCCTGATGGCAACTTCGTCTATTACTTATCGAGTGACCTGACGAGTGAAATTACTTCGGCATATCAGGTCACTTCAATCGGGGGCAGTGAGCCGAAGCGGGTGATAGCTGACACAGATAGCCCGATCAGCCTTTCACCGGATGGCAAGCAAGCTACTTTTGTGCGTGAGGATCGAGACTATAAGTTTGATCTGGTGATCGCAAATCTGGATGGCTCGGGAGAACGCGTCATCACGACGCGGCAGGACACGCAATGGTTCTCGCAGAATGGGCCCGCCTGGTCTCCCGACGGCAAAACAATTGTCTGCAGTGCCGGCGAGGCGGGAGAAGGGGACAATAGCTCCAGGCTGCTCGGAGTCGATGTCGCGAGCGGAGCAGTAAAAGAGATCAGTTCGCAGCGCTGGCTTTTGGCGGATCGAGTGGCTTGGATGCCGGATGAAAGTGCGGTGCTGGTGCTGGCGGCAAACGTGGCGAGTCGGATGCAATTGTGGCGTGTCTCTTACCCGGATGGGGCAGCCAGCCAGATAACGAACGACGTGAACAGTCGCGGAAAAACCAGCCTCGGGGTGACGGCGGATGGCCACACTATCGTTACAACTTCGAACGATCGCGTTTCGCAAATCTGGACAGTGCCCTTCAGCGGCAACTTAAGCGGTGCAAAACAGATTACCTCGGGTGCCGGCCGCGATGGTTTTTATGGTCTTGATTGGACCCCAGACGGGCGAATTGTCTTCTCGTCACAAGATGGCGGCCAGTCGGATATCTGGATCATGAATGCGGATGGCAGCAACCGCAAACGGATCACGTCTGACGATCCCAGTGACCTCGCTCCCGCAGTCTCACCCGATGGGCGCTACCTCGTCTTCGAGTCGTATCGACCAAAACACAACACCCCCGTAATCTGGCGCATGGATCTGGACGGCGGCAACCTGAAGCAACTGACCAGCATTGAGGACCAAGCCCCGCAATTCTCACCTGACGGCCAACGAGTCGTTTATATGTCGTGGGCACCAGGAGTGCAGGGAACGTCTATGTGGCAAGTCTCGATTGATGGCGGCGCCCCGGTGCAATTGACTGACTATTACGCCCAGTTTCCCTCGTTTTCCCCCGACGGCAACTGGATCGCCTTTCTTTACTATGACGATCAGGTCACGCCCAAGCGCTGGCGCAACGCCATCATCCCGGCCAGCGGTGGCGTCAAACCCGTTAAGCTGTTTGATCGCCCGAACATCGATTACCAGTTCGCGCGCTGGACCCGCGACGGTCGCTACTTGAGCTACATTGGGCCACCCGGTTATCCCGGAAACGTCTGGCTACAGCCCGTCGCCGGCGGCGAGCCGAAGAAACTCACCGATTTCAAGTCCGACATCGTCTACCAAATCGCCTGGTCGCGCGACGGCAAGACGCTCGCCCTTGCCCGCGGCACCGAGACGAGCGATGTGGTGTTGATGCGGGATGCCAGATAGCGCGGTATTACTTACGTCGACCGCCCGAACCTTTGGCTACAACCAATTGACGGCAGTGCGGCGAACAACTGACTGACTTCAAACAAGACCGCCTCTACCGCCGTGAATGGACGCGCGACGGCAAAGAAGTGGTCATTGAGCGCGGCGCATCAAGCAGCGACGTTGTGATGATTACTGACTTCAGATGAATTACTGCGGCGACCGCAACAGCAGAAAAAACACCCCAAACAGAATCGCCACAGACGATGCGCCAATGACAATGTAGAGGGTTCCCTTCGAAGTCTGGACCAGGAAAGACTCACTCGGATCTTCTGGGTTGTAATGGACAGTGACTTCGTCGGGGAAGGCTGCGGCCTTTTTCAGCGCCCATTTTTTTGTGTTGTGCTGCGGTTGCTGAATCCGTTTAGGCCGAATCCGATCGTTAATGAATTCCTGACCTGCAACTCGGTATAAATATCTTACCAAAGGAGCATGGCGAAATGCGGGCGGCCCGAGTGCCGGTACGGCGGGCTGAAACGTGCCGCGCTCAATGACTCTACCGGGTGTCGTGGGCCAATGGTTGAGCTTCGCACGATTTCTCAGTTGGTAGAAACCAACCCAAAACCCTACCGCGCCGATCAGGAAGGAAAACGCCGAGCTGATAATTCGTTCCATGAATCACAGGGCGGATCACTGTTCTTAGTTGTCAGTGGAGGTATCGAACTTCATGGCCTGCACCTTTGATAGACTCGCCGTGCACCCTGGGGCTCTATGGTTGAGGCATCAAAGCCTCTGGCATCAAGGGGACCTTTGTAAAGCTCTCGCCCATGGCATTCTCGATCGCGCTCAGAATCGCCGGCGCCGGTCCGTCCATCGGTAACTCGCCGATCCCCTTGGCGCCGGCGGGACCATAGGCGTAAGGGTTCTCTTCAAAGAAAACTCGGATCGGGGGAATATCGGCCGCGGTCGGCATGATGTAGTTGGTCATCTGGCCGTTCTTCATCCGACCATTTTCCCAGACGACGTTTTCGTAAAGTGTCATGCCGATTCCCTGGGCCACGCCACCTTCGATTTGCCCCGCGGCCAGCACGGGATTGATCACACGTCCAACTTCCTGCACTGCGACAAAGTCATCGACGTGGACTTCATAGGTTGTCGGATCGTAAGAAACTTCGGCTACGTAAACAGCCCAGGCAAACGCGCCATAGGCGTCACCCTGATACTTCTCATCGTCCCAGAGAATATTCGGCGGCGGTTGATACTTGCTGAAGCTTTTTAACGCGCCAAACTTTTTAATGTGATCGCCGCAGGCTTTCTGAAACTCAGTTTGGGTGAACGGTTCAGTCAGCAGGCCGCTGCCGACGAGCGTCTGTTTCAAACCCAGCACTGCGGACTCTACCAGCTTGCCGACGATCATGCAGGTGCGCGACGCGACGGTGGGCCCACTGTTGGGGACCTGGGCCGTATCCGGCTGGGCAACTTCGAAGAGATCGTAATCAATCCCCAGCGCTTCCGCTGCGATCTGCGCAAAGATTGTGTTTGTTCCCTGACCAATCTCGGTGCTGGCTGCGAGGATGCGGATGCGGCCTTCAGAGGTCGCTTCGGCGCCGACGACTGATTGCAGGTAGACTTCGCCCGAACCGGTAAACCCCGCGCCGTGCATGAACGAAGCGAACCCAATGCCTTTCTTTATTCCGGGAGCGCCGACACCCTGGCGGCGGTTCGCGGGCATCCGGCCCGCAACGCTTTGGTTCTCTTTCGCGAAGCGTGCGCGCTTAGCGTGATAGTCAGTCAACTCAAACGCTCGATTAAGCAACCCTTCCATATCAACCTTCTCGTGAATTATTTGACTGGTCGCCGTGGTCTCGCCTTCATGAATGAAGTTGCGGCGGCGGAATTCTTCTTCAGTCAGACCCAGGGTCCGCGCAATCTTATCGAGATGGCGTTCCAGAGCAAAAATGCTCTGCGGTGCTCCAAATCCTCTGAAGGCCCCGTGCGGCGGTAGGTTCGTAGCGACCGCGGTGCTTTTGATTCTTATATGAGGACAGAAGTAGGGACCGGCCGCGTGAATAGTGCCGCGTGACAAGACGACGGGTGAGAGAGTGCAGTAAGCGCCGCCATCGATCACGAAATCAATCTCCATCGCGAGAAGTTTTCCGTCCTTCGTGACTGCCGTCTTGTGGTGCGTGCGCGAGGGATGACGCTTGGTCGTGGCCACCATGTCTTCGGCGCGGTCATAGATGATCTTCACCGGTTTGCCCGACTTCCATGCCAGCAGGGCCGCGTGACCGCCGATCATCGAAGGATATTCTTCCTTGCCGCCAAAGCCGCCGCCGGTCTCAGTCTGAATCACGCGAACCTTTTCTTCCGGGAGACCAAACAGTTTGGTTAAGGCTTTGTGGACATAGTAAGGACACTGCATCGAACCCCAGACCGTCACGCCTTCGGCGGGATTAGCCACCGCAATCGCGCCGTTGGTCTCGATATAGAGTTGCTCCTGCGCGCCCGTCTCGTACTCGCCATCAATGATGAAATCTGCTTTGGCCCAGGCGTCCTCTACGTTGCCTTTGTCGACCAGAAACTTTTTGAAGACGTTGTCTTCGCCCCAGATGATTTCTTTACCCGCCAGCGAATCCTGCAAAGAAAAAATCGCGGGCAGCTCTTCATACTCGATTCGCACCGCGCGGCGCGCTTCTTCCACCAGGTACTTGTCGTGATGAGCCAGCAGGACAATCGCTTCTTCCCGGTGGTTAGTGACTTCGTCGGCGAGATAGGGCTGGTCGTTGAGGATCAGCGCGACATAATTTTCGCCCAGCTTCAATTCGCGAATGTCTTTCGCGGTGACGATGGTAAATTCCTCCCACGGAATGTTGCGGTCCGAACCGCCTGGGGTAGCGGGTGGTTGATCGAATGAAATGCTCTTGATGCGGCCGCGGGAAATAGAGCTGCGCACAGTCACGCCGTGCAGCATCCCCGGGAAGCTGAGATCGTCGATATATAAAGCCTGTCCGGTAACTTTCCGGCGGCCTTCTTTGCGCGGGATGGACTTGCCTACTAGGTTTGACATCGTTTTATTTTAGAATGCGAATGACTTCACTCAAGAGCACATCCAAGTCGTTCTTGAAATCTACTTACGTTTTCGTAGGAAGGATTTCACTCCGGCGGCCATCTGTTACAGAACCGAGAGCGGTAGCGACCGGATGCTAAGCTCAATTCTGCTTTCAATCTTCAATTGTGTGTATTCAGACTCAGGTTGAGTGCCCAGCGAGGCAGCGAAGTTACAGAACCGAGAGCGGTAGCGACCGGATGCTATGCTCAACTTTTGCTTCCAACCGAAAAACCAAACGATTGTGTCTCAAGATGCCGGTTGAGTATAGCATCCGCTCGCTACCTCTCGCGGTTCTGTAACTGAGCCTTACTCAATCTAAGGGTTCGCCCTGATCGTCCTCTACATAGGCGATCGCATTGACCAGTTGTTCGTGGGTCCAGAGATAACGCTTGCTGCCGCCTTCTGCCCAGGGACTTCTTTCACTGTCCCAGCATTTTGCTTCTCTCAGCTTGCGGGTAGCGTTCGCCTTGAACGGACCCAGCACGCGTTCTGGCTTACAGTTCGCGGTCACCACCGTGT
>JBBRMS010000002.1:0-123407 GCA_038230715.1 Pyrinomonadales bacterium | reverse complement strand
TCTCCGCCTGCTGCAGCGCAAACACGATCTGCGATTCTGTGAACTTCGATCTCTTCATGGCAATTATGTCCTTCCCATCCTGTCATAATTGCCCGGATCTTTTCTATTTTATTCTGGTACTGTTTTCAGGGAGAACGTCACCACCAGCAACCGAATCGGTAATCCCGGCCGCGCTGTAGTTGACATGCGCATGACGGCTTTTCATAATGCCGCGCTGCTTTCAAACCTTGCGAGATGAGTTACGGTCAGACTGTGGCAACTGCCGGAATCATCGATGTCCGTCTCGGATCGGGAGCATTAATGGAAAAGCCTCTGGAAACGGAAAGCCTGCGATTGAGTCTCAAAAAGAGGATCGTTTTCTCTCTGACGGTGGCGATGGTCTCAACTATTCTCGCGCTCGTGGCAGCCGAGATAGTCGTTCGTTACACTTCAAGCCAGGGCCATATTACACCGGAAATCCTGAAGAATCGGAGCCTCAGGTACGAGCCAGCGCTGTTTGCTAGGCATGTCTTCGCGCAAACAGAGTTGAGATCTCGCAGCGAAGAGCAATCCTACAAGGGCGAATATTATATAAATGAGAAGGGCTATCGCGGGCACGACTTCTCAGTGAATAAGGCTGACGGCGTAATTCGCATTATATTTTACGGAGGGTCAGCCGTCTTCGATCTGAACCTACCGGAGGGATATGATTGGCCGCACCGGGTCGAGACTATTCTCAGAGAGAACGGCTACCCGCAGGCCGAGATCATCAACGCTGGCATTCCCGGTCACGCCTCTTTCGACTGCTTTGGCAGATTATTCTCCGAAGGCCATCTCTTCAGCCCGGATTACGTCATCTCTTATAACGAATGGAATGACATTAAGTATTTCCGGTCAGGCCAATCGCTACTCAGGGAGTTTAAGCCCTTGTCCCCGGGAAGGGACCCGCGTTTGGAATACCGAAATGGCCTTGACCGCTTTCTGTGCGAACACTCTCAAGTATATGTTCGCCTCCGCCAGTTCTATTATGATTGGAGGCTGCGCGCAGGTCCACAGGGCAGCACCCCCGAAGGAGAGCGCTCATCTGAGATTACAGAGACTGCGCTCAGGCAATACTATCTGAATCAGGTGATGTTTGTTGACGTGGCACGGGAGGCCGGGGCTGTTCCGATCCTGATGACCGAAGCAAGGTTAACAACGCCGCAGAATACGGCGGGCCAGAAAGCCCGCATCGAACCGTTTCTGGATTATGTGAAGCTTGATCGGCCCGCCCTTCTGAAGTCTTATAACGAGATTGAGCGGACGCTCCACAGAATATCTTCCGAGAAGGGCGTTGATCTTATAGATGTTACTCAAAGCTTGAACGGCAGGGATGAATTTTTCTCCGACGTAGTGCATCTGACGCCGCCCGGCTCGGAAGCGTTGGCGCAGGCCACAGCCCGAAAGTTAATAGAGATTCTCGACCGCAGGAACGGAAAGGAGAAGAGAGTAGCCAGTAATTCACGGTGAAGAATATTAGCAACAGTTGCATCAAGGTTCAGAGTTCAAACTTTCGTTTGATGATGACCAGAAGTTGGTCGGCCAGGTAGGGATGTATCGAGGTGAACTGCGGTAAGAATATGGCAATCGTACAATAAGGAATTAAAAGAAAGAAGGCCTGTCGCAGAGGGCGGTAGTGACTCCGGCCCTTTAACAAGTAGTGAAAGATAACACCGACAATGAGAGTTAAGAGGAAGTAAAAGCCGAAAGGCCAATGGCGAGGGTCGTTGGGAAAGAGAACCGCATGATAAATGTCCGTCATGTATTTGGTGGAGCCGTCGAGTCCAGAACGGTAAACAAAACCGGAACCGGACGGGTGGACTCTGGCCAAAACGCAAATGAATTTAGGCGCCACGTAGTTAAGCGCTCCAAGGGCGGAGACTCCCGCGACTTTAAGAATCCATGTACGCTCTACGTCGATCGCGCGATTAATAAAAAGGAAGGCTAAAATCCAGGCCGGGATGTATAGCGGAGACCAGAGGGCTAGAAAGACGCCTACGACTAGGAAGGGCTTCTTCGGTATCCTGGCATCGTCGTAAAAGACACTTGTCGAAAGGTAGCAGAATGCCCCCGCCGCCAGGACGTGAAAGTTGTCGCGGTTGTAGATGAGCAGAGCCACCCAGGGCACAGGACAAGTAACCAGAATGCCGATTGAAGCAAAGGCCAACACCCACAGCAGGGGAGACTTTTCCCCCAGCAACTCTAGTAGCTGCTCTTTCGCGGTTACAATCAGCAGCAGAGCTAAACACAGGACATAGAAATACGGGAGGAAGTTCTGGGCCACCTCATACGGAAGTTTCAGTAAGAAATGGAAAGGGGCCAGGAATAAAAAATTGAAGAAGAGAAACGGGTAGCTGTAACTGGTGTAGGCCGCGCCCCGAGCGAAGTAGCCCGGCTCGTATTGGGCTAAAAAGAGGTGGCGGCTGACCGGGAAATCCGCCCAGCCGTTAAAAGTGTAGGATAGAACCCCTTCGCTCGGCTTCCAGGTAGAGTGCCAGAGTCCGAGCTTAAGAAGAACGAAAAGCCACGCCGCGCCGATGATTATGACGACGGCGAGAAATTTAAGTCTGGCCTTCATGCCTATCAACGATTTCGATTGCTATGCCTTAAATACTGTCAGGCTGAAGCACATAAACGACAGCGCATAAGTAATGAAAAAGGCGCTCACATGGATGCGCGAATCCGCCGCGCCCGACGCTGGAAACACCCGCAACCCTACTGCCATAAGTAAAGCGATTGGAATCAGTAGTGGAAATAGATAACGGCCCTGTCCCTGATGGTACAGCAGAATCAGAATAAGCATGAGATTTATTAGAATCGCCAAAGCGGAAGCGAGCATGACGGCAGCATCTTCTCGCGCCAAAGAGATTAACCTTTCTCTTTTGAAAAGCAGTCCGTATAAAAGCCCCGCCAGGGAAAGATAGAGAAGTAGCTTTCCGACGATAGGATAGAAGGAGCCGACGTTGTTGTATTCACCCGACACGGCCCAGAATGTTTTATTGATCTCCCCAAGCTCTCCCCAGATAACAGGAATCGCCGTGCCCCACTCGAAAGGGACAGTCCCGCTCATCCCGCTCAGACTGCCGTAGAGATTCCACGCCCTCAAGGCCCAAGGCGACCAGATGATTAGTGCCGGTATGATAGCGAGCGCGAGATGCAGCAAGACTGACGGCGCGCCTGTTTTACGGAGCCGCAGCAGCAGCGTGAGCGCAATCAACGGGGCATACACGATTGCCGTGAGCTTCGTTAACAACCCGAGGCCCAGCAGAATGCCGATCAAGGCTGAGTTCTTCAGCGACGGTTCGGGCCTGACGAGCAGCCACAGTATGGCAGCGCCTATAGGCAAGACCAGGTTGTCGTTATTGATGGCTGAAGAGAGGAAAGTAAAGGCAGGCAGCAGTGCGATCATGCCCACGACAAATATTTTCATGAAGGCGTCATCAACGCTCAAGCACTCTAAGAATTTGAATGCGAGGAGAACGGTTATGCCCCACAAAAGAATAGAGAAGGCGCGTAGTATTCGCACCGTTATTGAATCCCTCAGAGAGAGGACGTGCGCTAGAGAATAGAAGGGCGTCAGGAGCAGGTAATAAAGGGGAGGCTGGAAGTATTCGTCCGTCGCAGTGGTGCTGACAGGGAACGAGCGATATTCAGCCAAGTATTTGACGTACTCAAAGTGCGGCCTTTCATCAGGCGCATAAAAGGTTGGGGTCAGTAACGAAAATGCCGCCCGGCATATAAGCCCGATTGCCAGAGTGGCGGTCAACAATTGCCGGGTCTGCACTCCCCTGACTTTATTCACGAAGAACGCGCCGAGCCAGAGCACTACTCCTGCGAGGGCGCCGCAGCCTGCAGCCAGAGATATGCTTGGAGACGGCATTCGACCCTCGCGATATGCGACGAACAGACGGCGGGAAGAAACGTTCTCATATGGGTAGACTTGCCGTTCGTTCCAAGCCAGAGGCTACCTTCATCTGTTCTCGACTTCTCTTAGAAGTAAAAGACTGTCCCGCCCGATTAATATGACTACCATCTTACGACTTAGAGGATGCACTGACAAATATTACGGCTTACTCTATCCGGCAACCACCTTCGAATAGACGGCTTCATATCTTCTCACGCAATCGTCAATATGAAAGTGCGTGGCAGCCCTTCTTTTCGCGGCCCGTCCCATCCGGTCAATCAGTTCCGGACGCCTAATCAAAAGCAGGATCGCGTGCGCAATCTCTTCGGGGCACATCGGCTTAACAAGCAGTCCGGTTTTTCGATGCTCAACTAATTCGGGATTGCCGCCTGAGCGCGCCGCGACGACGGGAACGCCCGAAGCCATCGCTTCCAAGATAGCGTTGCTGAAGCTCTCATCTATGGAAGGAAGAACGATAACATCGAACTGTCTATAGACATCACTTTCAGCTTCCGCGAACTCTGAGAAACTGAACCTTCCTTGCTGCTGCAACCTCTCAGCCCGACGTCGAACTTTGTTCGCGTAACTGCGACTCGAAGCATGGGCGTATGGGCCTCCGACGATTGCGAACGTAACTTTCTCTGTCGTTGCCGAGACCAGCTCCGCTGCGCGTATGAAATCCATATGCCTCTTCTGGGGGGTGAAATGGGCGATCATACCCACACGGAAATCCTCGCTTTTCTCCTTCTCCGCGAATGGCGGGAGCGCTATGCCGTTTGGAATCACTTGCACGCGCGGTCTGCCGGAGGGTTGGCAAAACTGCCGCCGCACATAATTCGAATTGCAGATAACTGATCTGGAGAGCAAGCGAATAAGGTCCAAGACCCGCCGAGTATCCTTAATGCTTCGCAAGCCACTGCCGAGACTCACGTGCCCTCCCAAACGCCAGATGTGCGGCATGCCCGCGAGGTTTGCGGCCACCGCAAGATTGAAGCAGTAATAATTGGATTGCACGAGCGCGGCTCGCTTCTTAAGCATGTACTCGGTGAGCCGGACGATTCCGGTTGATTTGAAATAGTCTTCAAACACTTCCGTGCGCACCCCCGTAGAGCGAACCAGTTGAAGCGGCCTGCCCATTTCCCGAGAGACCACCAGAGGCTCGTAGAGCCTGCGGTCTAATCGCTCCAGAAAGCGTAAGAGAAAGCGCTCCGTCCCCCCTAGAGTGTGCGGGTGAATCTCAAAGATCACACGTATGGGTTTAGTCATGATTGCCGAGACCAGACAGAATCGCGCGGACGTGAGTCTGGTCGGCGCCGAGATGGATTTTGTAGCAACGCGCGGAACTCACAAGGCTTGAGTAGATTTCAAACTGGCTTTGAAGTACGGAAGGCCCAAGTATTGAGGCCGGATATTCTTTAGGCGTCTGCCGCAAGCACTCCAAAAGGGCATCAGGCTTCGTCAACTCCTCCAACCTAGTCTCCAGCCCTTTCCCGACGTGCGGGAAGAGCAGATATTTAACCGTGGAAGGTTTGTCTCTCTTCGGCCTGAAGTCCGCAAGGTCTATCCTATGCTTCCAGCGCGTACCTTTCTTTAAGCGCCCGCCCCGCTTGAGTCTCTTCCACTCTGGAAGGAGCTTTAAGGAGCGCTCCGTAAGATAAAGGTCAGACTCGTGCCCTGCGGCATACACCATAGACCCGCGTGAGCGTAATAAGACCATGTCGTCAGCAAGAAAACTATAGCCGGCGCTCAGCAGGTTCAGCGTCGTGGTAGATTTTCCGCTCCCCGAAACTCCCGGTAAGATGACCGCCCTTCCTTCTTTCGCAACCGCGGCGCCATGCCAGACAAGCACCCCATGTTTTTTCAAGAGGTCTAAAAGAATCGGCTCAAGCAGATAGTAGTAGATAAATTCTGAATCCCAGTCGGGGAGCGAACGGCAGTGAAACTGCCAGGGGTAATCGTAAAGGTATCCGGTCAGCAGATACCTCTTTCCGTCGCTGATAAAGAGCAGGTGTTCGCTGATGAAAGAGTGCCAGCGCTTGAGACGGGGGAGCGCAGCAGGGGTGCGGTCTGGGAATTGAAAAACTGCCCGAACAGTTCTGGCTTCGGAGATAGGAATCTCGAACGATCCCCAGTTGGCGCGCACCAGCCGCCGCAGAGACAAGTCGCCCGTTTGGAAAAGAACGCAGACGCCCGAAACGCGGAACGCGTCAGTAGGCTGTTTCGAGTTCAGGTATCTTGTATAGGCTTTGGGTGTGTCGTGCTGGAGGCGTTTTCGTGCAGGCATCTGATTTTTCTAATCAAAACTTTGAAACTCAACCTATATTCGACAGGTAAATCTTAGAATTAAGAGTCAAACTCCCACGGTAAAACATATCACAGCAAAAGAGAGCATGGTAGCATTCGTGTAAAGTTGCAAGGCGGCGCATCTATCACGAGGGTGAAGATGAAAGGGGGGGTTACCAAAGTTCGGTTGCGGTAATAATCGACTTAACTGCTCCGAAGCCTTATCTTCAAAAGACATGTGCGGAATTACCGGACAATTGAGATTCGACGACCGACCGGCAGACCGCGCCTTGGTCAAACGAATGACGCGCCGTTTATCCCACAGAGGCCCTGATGATGTCGGCTACTACTTCGGACGTCAAGTAGCCTTCGGTCACCGGCGACTCGCCATCATAGACTTAAAGAGTGGCCAACAGCCTATGTTCGATAACGCGCGCTCAGTCTGCCTTGTCTCCAACAATGAAATCTATAATCACGTCGAACTCAGAAGAGAGCTTGAGGCGAAAGGGTGCGGATTCAAATCATCCAGCGATACGGAAGTAATCCTACACCTTTTTAAAGAAGAGAGAGAGCGCGGCTTCGTTAAGCTGGAAGGGATGTTCGCTTTTGCCGTCTGGGACGATCCGAGCGAGACGTTGTACTTGGCCCGCGATCCGTTCGGCATCAAGCCGCTCTACTACTATCAGAACTCAAAGGTCTTTCTTTTCGCCTCGGAGATGAAAGCCCTCCTCGAATATAGAGAACTCGACAGAGAGCTTGACTTGGAGGCCATTGATGGGTACTTCGCATCGCTTGCGATACCTGAACCGCGTTCAGTTTTCCGCCGCGTTCGTAAACTACCGGCGGGACACTTCCTCAGGGTGCGGGGCGGGAAAGTTGTAATCGAACGATACTGGGAGCCAAGGTTTGCAACTATCTCTCAGCCTAGATTGAGCAGTGAAGGCTCTGTTAAAGAGCTTGAAGAGCAGTTCCGAAATCAACTGCGGCGAAGCGTCCGCGTCAGCCTGAGAAGCGATGTGCCGGTCGGGTTGCTGCTAAGCGGCGGGGTTGATTCAAGCAGCATCGCAGCATTCGCCTCGCGCGAGAGCCAGAAACCTCTTCACACCTTCTCTGTCGCGTTCGACGAGGATGAGTTTAACGAGTCTTCGTTCAGCCGCTGCGTGTCGGAGGCGCTCGGAACTCGTCATCACGAGGTTTTGGTGACGAAAGGCCGCGCCACACGCATCGCCACACGTTTGGCAGAACTGATGGACGAGCCGTTCGCAGATTCTTCCTCCATCCCCATGTATGCCGTCTGCGAGCTGGCGAGCCGTTATGTGAAGACCGTGCTCTCGGGCGAAGGCGCGGACGAACTTTTCGGCGGCTATCCATGGCATACCCTTAAAGCCCCCCGACGTCGCGCCTGTGATGGCGAACATCCGTCGCGCTTAGTTCTCAGCGAGAACGAAAGGGGCGCACTTTACTCGAGCGACTTTAAGAGCGGGTTGGAGAAACTCTGCAGAAGAAGAAGCTCGCATTTAGTTGAATCGCACCACACCAAGCGTCTCTCTGCCCTCAATCGCTCTCTGCTCGAAGACCTCAGAATCTATCTCCCTTCGGACATTCTGTTCAAATCAGACCGCGTTTCAATGATTCATTCGCTCGAAGTCCGCGTTCCGTTTTTGAACCGAGAGTTCGCAGACTTCGCCACCAGGCTGCCGGATAAAATGAAAGTTAACGGAGCGATCCGCAAGTATCTTTTGAAACGAGCAATGAAAAGTATTTTGCCGAGACCCATCACGCAGCGCCCGAAGAAAGGGTTCAGCATCCCTATGGATTTATGGCTGTGGGAAAAGGGGAAATGGCGCGACATGATCTACGACACGATTTTCAGTCGTCGCACGCGCGAGCGCGCACAGTTTGAGATGAAGACGCTGGAAAGATTTCAACACGAGCACGAGCGACTCGAACGCTTTCATGGCTACAAACTGTGGACGGTTTATGTCTTTGAGATGTGGCAGCGCACCTTTCTAGATTGATTAGAATTTTCCTGCGAGGACCATTCACGTTGAAAGTCACAGTAACCATGCCCGCCTACAACGCCGCCCGATACGTACGCGAGGCCGTGGAGAGCGTTCTCAATCAGGACTTCGGTTCGTTTGAACTCGTCGTCGTGGACGACGGCTCGCTCGATGCTACTTGGAAATATCTGAAGAGCTACGCGAAACATCCGAAGATCAGACTGTTTCGCAACCGCAAGAATTTAGGCGTGGGCGCGACGCGGAATCGAATACTGGGCCTGGCGCGCGGCGAATACATCACCCCCTGCGACGCGGACGACCTGCTAATGCCCGGCACGCTCAAGCGGCTTAGCCTGTATCTGGATCAGCACCCGCGGATCGGCGCCGTTTACGGAGATCTGCTGGACATGATGACCGACCGAGATAATCGCCTTACGCGCCCTCCTCAGCTCCTCGGAAAAGATTACAGATTGACTTGGGACTTAATAGAGAACGCCGTCAACCACGCGGGTTCGATGATCAGAAAATCGCTGATGATCGAGGTAGGTGGCTACGACACCAGCGTCTATTCCGTGGACGATTGGAGTCTCTGGCTGAAATTAACAGAGATCTCTCGTTTCAAGTATCTGGCCGGGGAAGTCTTTTACATCTGGCGGAGAAACCCCTTCAGCCTCACTCAAACCGACAGACACTTGAATGCGGAGGTTGAGAAGATTTGGCGCGAAGCTATCGCTCGACGATACCGTTAAGGCAATCCAGCCTTAAGGATTGTCGTCGAGGTTCAGCACAGCATCCGCTCGAAGCTCCCGGTGCTCGCGGTGGGAGATAAGTAGTATCGTGCACTCACGCTTGACCTGAACTAAGTTCTCCAAAATGCGATTTTCAGTCTTGAGGTCAACGCTCGACAAGGCTTCGTCCAGTATGAGGGCCTTGGGTCTTCTGAGCAGAGCGCGCAGCAGAGAGAGGCGCTGTTTTTGCCCTGTGGATAAACCCTGGCCGAGTTCATCTATCTGGTGTTCGAACCGCCTTGGCATCTCTAAAATGAACTGGCACTCGGCGCGCGCGGTTGATTCAAGCAAGAAATCTTCGTCGGGCGGCGACTTCAGACCGTAGGTGACGTTCTCGTAAATACTTCCCTCGAAGAGGAACGGCTCGGTGCTCGAATAACCGAGGTGCTCTCTTATGCGCGCGGTCGCGCTATGGGCCGGAAACAACTCGCCGTCGAGTCTCACTTCGACCGCGCCTCGCGCGGGCAGCGCATCGCCCAACATGAGGCGTACGAGTGTGCTCTTGCCGACGCCCGAAGAACCGCGAACGCGCACGAGCGAACCTGGCGCGACCTCCAGTTGAAAGTTATTGAAGAGCGCGGTCTGCCCGCAGTACCCGAATGTCACCTCGTTCAACATCCAACCAATCGCAGACCTGATGGGTTTGGTCTCATCGCTTAGAGGGGACGGCGCGCCCACTTTTACGGCTGCCATTTCTTTCTGCTCGAGCCACCAGCGAAAAGTGTAGCGGAATTCGGTGGAGGCGAAAGCGAGCCTTGATGCGTTGCTCAGTATCGGCGCTAAATTCTGCGCGAACCGGAAGGAGAGGTAAAGAAAGGGCACGGCGAGGCGGCGATCAATGGCGAGCGTCGTGTTTTGCACAAACGCCACCCACAGGATCGTCAGCACGATGGCAAGCGGGGCGAGCGCGCTCAACAGGCCTTCGACCCAATAGTATTGAGCGATGCAGTCGCTGTAAGTTTTCAGGTAGCTGAGGATTCTGCTCTTCTCGTTTTTTTGCTGGTTGAAGAGGCGTATGAGCAGGAAGTTTCTGAACACATTGTTGAGGTGAAGCATAATCTTTGTGAGCGCTTCGGCGTGCATCGTCGCGCTTCTCTTCACACGTTTGTTGAGTTCGCGCGCGGGAAGCGAGATCATCAACACCGCCAGGAGCAGCAGAATGGTTGGCAGCGGACTCATCAAAAACAGCGAAGCCAGAATCCCCAGGCTCAAAATCCCTTGCAGGGTCAGCATCTGTACGGACTGGATCGCTATCGAGGCGGTGTAGATTCGTTGGTTGAAGAGGCTGACCGTTTCGGAGCTTCTGACCGCCGATGAATCCAGACAACTTTCGACGAGCAGACGGCGGATTCTGTGAGAGAACCCTTCGACCGCCCCGCCGCCGACAACTACTTGGGCGAAGTTCAGCAAGGAGCGCAGTGCGGCGACCAACAGGATGAGCAGGACAAGCTTATTTAAGGTGAGTGTCGGGAAGAACCAAGAGTTATTCAAATTCGGCGTAGCGATCAGTTCGAGCGCGGCCAAGAAGCGCTGCAAGAGAGATGCAAAGGCCAGTTCGAGCAGCAGAAGAATCAGGCCGAATAGCCACAGGAGGCAGACCGCCCTGATGGTCTTGCGTCCGATGAACTCGATCAGATCACGGCGGCTAGCCCTTGCTGGCGTCAACGAGTTTCCTCTTCTTTAATTCCGACACGAACTGGGCGATATCCCGTTCAACGGTCTTCTCGGAAACGTCGTAGCTTTTGGCCAGTCTGCTCGCGACATTAGCGAGCGATGTCTTCCCGTCAAGCATTTTCCAAATGGAGAGGGCCACGTAGTCCAACTCGTAGTAGTCCCCTGTCCTTAGGTCGAACAGAATTCCTGCGCGGCCTATTTGCTTCCATTTGACGTCGGCTCTTTTGCTGGGCTGTATGTTTGAAGCTGCCATAATTAATCTATTGATGTATGAAAATCTGAGAGCGGCGCGAGCAAGTCCGGCTGATCGGAGTAGATGCGAACAGCGTAAGGCTGCAGAACGTCTCGGAAAAGCCCGTCCGAATTTACCTCGATTGACTTGGCCTCGCCCCAAAGTTTAAGAACGCGCCCCTTAAGTTCCGGCGCGAGAATCACCACCGTCACATTCACATCAGAGGCATTAACCAGAAGGATGACAAAAGAGTTGAGATGCCGCTTCACGCGCCACTCTATACTTTCCTTCCCGCACTCAGGCGTCTGTCTCTCTCGAATCTCCAGCGTCCAAGCTGCGTCGTGGGACGTGAAGACGCAGCTCATCAGGGAGAGTTCCTTGACGACCTTCGAGTAGTAACTCCAGAACCGGCGGTTGCGTCGCCTGGCTTCCAGAAAATCCGCGTGAGTCCGGTCAAGGTCTTCATGGATTTTTGGTGGGATGCCGCAGGCAAAATTCGGGCGCGAGGAGGAGACCATCCCGTAGTGGTGCAGCCCCTTCGCCCCACGTATGACAGCCTGAAAAGCCATGAAGCGCGACTCCTGATAGGTCGGGTACGCGGCCTCCTCGTCCTCCAAACAATTCCAGGCCCAAGCCTGAAGAACAGGGATGATGGGTTTGCCCGGCGCGTAAGACATCCAGAGTTCGGTCTGTGCACCGACAACTGCAATGGAGTGCGGCCAGCCCTGGTCTACCAGTTTCAGGCGACGCCCCCAGCACCACGACGGCACAGGGTAGGTGCTGAATCCGTAAACGTCTGCCAACCCGGCCCACCTGCGCATCTCTTCAGTCTCATCCAAGTCCGACAGCCATTGATTACATAGGATGGGATGATACGGGTCAACGCTTCTGACGACACGGCAGCCTATCTCCACGTCGGAGAATTTCACACCGTTTAGGACCGGTTCGTCGTCCATCTCCCAGAAGAGCAGCGCCGGGTGGCGCGCTAATCTTGAGACCACCTTTTTTAAGAGCACGAAGTCGCAGCAGAGTTGTCCAGGCGGCCTATAACAGACGTACAGACCCGCGTCCCAAATCCTATCCAACCGATTCGCGCTTTCGAGTCCACCGCTAAAGAAGACCGTATTAAAGCCCATCGCGCGAAGCCTTGCGAGTCCTTCGCCGCTTTCATCATCAATTTCGTCCCTGGCATAGTAGAGAGCGACGGGAAAGAACGGCTCTCCGTTAACTAGAATAGTCCGATCCTCGCGCACCTCCACTCTGGTCGGCACTTCCGCTTGCGGGAGAAGGTCTTTCACAAAAAGGCGTGGAACTTTCGTAGTCCGCCTCAACCTCAACCGACGAAGAAGGGGCAGAAGAACGGGGCGCGCCACCTTTTTCAAACGCGCGGCGGTCTCGGAATCCAGCCCTGCTCCTATCATCTCTGTTTCCTCGCGCGGCTGAGGCGTGTTGTCCGCGCGTGCGCTCTTGTCAATCGTGCAAAATTGGCCTCGGCGGGTCTGAATCGCGGGTGCAGAGTGAGCGCAGTTAGGTACTCTTGGCGCGCCTCATCGTACATCCCAAGGTCTTCGTACAGCACGCCCAGGCTATTGTGCGCGAGCAGGTGGTTGGGATGAAGCTGAATCGCATTCCTGAGCGCCGAGATTCCTACTTTGGGGTTGCCGTCCTCAACCAGCACCATGCCGAGCAGTGCCCAGGCGTCCGCCGACTCGGGCTTTACCTGAATCGCCCGTTTCAAATGCCTTTTCGCCGACCGAAACTTCCCGTTCTCCAACTCTATCATGCCCCAGAGCTGGTAAGCGTCGTGGAATGAGGGGTCAAGCTTGACGGCGTTGGAAAGATAACTTATGGCCTCGGCGTCCCTTCTTTCCGCGAACAAGGTTTTGGCGACGTTCAAGTAGGGGTAAGGCTCTTGAGGGAAACGCTTCACGTGCGAAATCTCTCCCTCCAGCCGGAGCCGTTGCTTGCCGGAGAGGAATCCGCCCCCGCCTTTGAGGTATTGAAAGTGGTGTATGACTACATCATGCTGCCTCTCAATATGCCCGGCGTATCTTCGTAACGACGCTATCGGGTTGGTATGAACCGAGGTGCTCTCGACATATTCCACATCCGGGAAGTTCCTGAAAAGTCGCAGGGGCTGAGTCCTTATCCATCCGGGACAAGAGGAGAGCATCTCTTCCCTAGAGTAGGCCCGGTCGTTAGGATGCCAATCCCACATCAAGTCATAATCGTCCGTGTAGTTGCGGACGGTCAGACGGTATCCAATGAAGGATCGCTTGCGGACGAGGCTCTTGATTTTTGCCAAATCACGCCGCGCAATCGCTTCATCGCCGTCCAGTACCAGAATCCAGTCTCCGCGCGCCGCACGCAGGTACAGGTTGCGCGCCCGTCCGTCGCTGCCGTCCCAGGAGTGTTGAAGAATTCGCGCGCCCAACGCTTCTGCTATCGCACAAGTTCTATCCGTAGAGCCTGTGTCTACTATGACGATCTCATCCGCTATCTCTTTTACGCTACCAAGGCTGTTTCCTATAAGCAGCCCCTCATTTTTCACAATCATGCAGACGCTGATGGAGTTTGGCATAACTGATTTTGTTTAAGTTAGTGTTTGACTACAAGAAAGCCCTTTGCGAAAATGCACCTTATCGGTAACTGCACGTAAAAATTAAGGGCTGAATTAACCATGACTCAAAAAAAATCTGGGAAAGAAGCAAAGAGCACTGCAAAAGAGAATTCACAGTCTAAAAAGCCATGGAAGAAACCGAGGATTACACGGCACGGCAACATGCGTCAACTGTCTCAAATGTCTGGATAAGGATCATTCCGGTAGTTTAACAACTGACACTCTCCGGTAGCTTCCCGCCCATGATACGGACGACCCGATTTCAAGGGATGGGGTAATTGTCTCCGCTTTTGGTTTTATCCTACGTCCTGGAATAACTCCTTTGCCCCGGCTTCTTTCCTCTGAAAAAGTTAAAGAAGATTCGCTTGGCTGAGCGCGTGCCGTCGTAAGCCATATAGAAAGGGATTTGCCAGAGATATTTCAGTCCCCAGAAGCATTTCAGATACATTAAAAACTCTAAGAGCTTTTGATGGGGTGGAGTCGCGGAACTACGCCGGGCGACTAACCCGTAATAGAGCGTGGATAATCTTCTCAAGTCTCTGTTCGGACTTGTTCTGAGCCTGTACAAAACGCGCTCCAACGGCGATGCCGGAATATTCCGGATCGTCGCCAAGACATCTGCGGGAACATTCGCGCCCAAAATTTTTCGCAGATAACCTAACGCATCACTCATCGGAAGCATCAGGCGGCGCATCCGTGTCTGCTTCATCAACCTTTCCCAATCAACCTCGGAGTTTTCTGCCCGCATGATAATTGCCGCATCTGCGACCCAGCGCAGAGGCGGCAGATCATTCCATGCAGCGCCGTGTACACAGACGTGCAGGAGTTGGTCAGTCGGATTTAAGATTCTTGTCGGCACGCCATCTGTCTCAATCGGTATGGAGCCCTCCCAAAAGTCATCATCGTTGGCCTCTTGCGCCTCGCCCCAAAGGACTTTCCAATGAAGATCAAGTCTGCGGCCTTCTTCGTTACTAAATTCTATGGCGTGACGGTACGGTATTAGACCCTCCGGCGATTCATACGCTGACTTCCAACCCCCCTGATGCAATAGCCTGATCGCCGTCTCTGCCTTTTGAGGCCGGACTAGAATATCAACATCGCTCATCGGGCGAAGCCCGCTGTCTTTATAAAAGTGTAGCGATAGCGCAGCCCCTTTGAGCAACAAGCTCTCAACGCCCGCCTCATGGAACCACCGCAGTGGAGTAGATATTTCGTAGAACAGCAGCTCGTTGTCGCGCCACGTATTGATATACTCTTCTTTCAACCTCTCCATTATCCGTTCTTCTACCCCGTGCAGACTTAGATTCTGATACAACAGAGGCAATAAGCGGGCCGACCCTCGGTCAAGATTCGCAAGGTCGGCGCTCTTCTTCCACTCCAGCCAAGAACTAAGCGCATCATCCTCTCCTTGGAGAGCTGCTCGCAAAAGTAGTTCCTGCTGAAATGTAGGGAGCCAATCTTGAGTAGCCATGACGCCGTTCATGAGTTTTCAATGTTTCCCAATTCGATAATCACCTCCATTAGGTCTCAGTATTTATGAGCAATGCGTCGGGTCGGAATTTTCTCATTGATACTTTTGCTTCAATCCTATGGTAGCTAAGAATGAGTTTACAAGCTACATGTTGTGCAGTAAATTCCCTTGCCCTCGTCATCGAAGACTGCGGCATGAACATCAACTCCGAGTCCCGTGCCATCTGCGAGAATGAGGGAGTCGTCTTGTACCCCCCTGTTTAGGAGTCATACGTAGAGACATCCATGGTTGCGGCACTACCTAATGAGTTTTGGCAAAGATTAGCTAGTGAAAGCAACGCCCGCGGCCAGACACTGTTTCCAGAGGCGGCGGGACGGCCTTCCTCTGGTATAAAAGCTGAAGATCATATCCTGGACGAGACAAAGAACATCAACTAAATGGGTGGAGCCGACTCTCTGCTCCTTTCCTTCAAAATGAGCACGTCACGCCGAAGACCGTTCCCGAATTGGGAGCTAGGTACGCCTCAACCAGATCGCCCTTCTTGATTTGATAGTATTGCTCTTCGCTAACGGAAAGTTTGTGGCCGCCAGCCTTAACCCAGAACACATACGACGCGGATCCTTCCGCGCCTCCATAGCCTTGGGTGCGCGAGACGTCCATGTTCTGATCTTCAACCGGCGCGGTGATGACGCGTTTCTGACCGGCGCGCAGGTCACTCTGCAGGTTCATAACTACCACCAGTGAGTGTAGCGCTTTTGCCCCCAGACTCAGGCTCAATACCAAGCCCCCACAAATGAAAATCCCCCCGATTAGAATACTCGGAAGAATTATGAGGGCCACAAATACCAGCAGGGGAATTTGAATCAATTGTCCGTTCCTCTTCCGCGTTAAGATCAATCTCTCGTCATCGGTCAGAGGGATTAGCCGATCCTCGGCGCTTTTTGTTGGGGTTGAGGTTTGGATTGAGAACGCGGTCTCGGTTCCTTGATTCGAAGATCCTTGCGCGGCCTCTTGATTCTGAGATAGCCTGGACGTGGTTTGATTGCTAGAGGTTCCCGTTGCTTGATCGTTAGACATTCGGGCAGTGGCTTGATCTTTTCTCCGATCCACCTCCATCCACGCGTTGATGCTGTTTAATTCAAGGTCATCAACCTTTCGCCCCAGATTCTGCTGTAGTTGCCCCCTTAATTTGAGCTTTGCGATGAACGCTACGATCGCACCCACTATGACCAATGCAAGAAGACCTAGTAGGGACATGACTCTTTCTACGTTTCGAGCGAGCGAAGCATTGGCTTTGCCGTTACATGAAACAACCTCTCGCGGACATCAACAACGTTCTCGGCTTGGGGCTTGCTAAGAAGAAACTGGTCATTAGCTCTCTTTTCTTGCGCGGGATTTAGCCGACCGGCACGTTTTCAAACAGCGTAGGCTGGACGCTACTAGTCCGCTTGTGTCGACTGATCAGTATGACGAGGCGTCTGAGCTTCGACCTTCTTGAGTCCACGTAGCTGGTCTTTGAGAAAGAACGCTGTTCCTTCCCACCATTTACCGGAAGACGTGTCATACAAATAAGGGTTGCACCCAGCATCGCCGCACGTGTCGATCTTTGCTTTGGTATTTGCCCCGCTCCAAGTTACTTCAACAATATCGCCCGCCTTTTGAGCCAGCCCTGAGGACGTCCCAAGAGACATCCACCCGAGGGTCACTCCTGCAAACAGCGTATGTCTTATTCGACAAATAGTCTCTCGTTTCATTTCTCCCTTATTTCTTCCGGCTCTTCTATTACTTAACAAAATTTACGGCAGTTCATCACGGGGCGTCCCCATTCGGGTCAAGCGTGTCCAGGGCGGCCCGTAAATAGTATTCTTCTCTCTGCCCTTGTCTGGCGGATGAGTCGTTACGGCTTCACAACAATTTCCTGGGTCTTCCCGGCCTTGCGGATTCCCGTGGAGCTGCCACACTGCCAGAGATTCGTGGCATCGGCGAAGCATGTGAATGGTCCCTCCTTGTCCGTTGTCAGCGTATTACTCCTGCGGTAGAACGTTTTCATGGTCCACTTAACTTGCACCGGATAGACAAGAGTACTAGGAGTGCCCTGGCCCATGTCTACGTAAACTGTCCAGCGATGCGGCGTGCCGATGGTCAAGGTGCTGATATCCATCGTAGTCGCGCCGTCCATTCCGGGCTGGGAAGGCTTTTCGTATAAACAGCGAATGATTTTCTTTGCCAACTCGACCGGAGGCGGCGCGCCATTTTTGCCGTCATGTTTAAGGTTCTCGCAATCGAGCAGTTCGCGGTCGGCTAGCACAGTTCCGTTGTCGTCTACGCGAAGTTTATCGGTCTGGAATTGCGGTGCGGCTCCGCCAAATGGTCGGATATCTCCGTCGGCCTCGTTGGCGATTGGGAATGTCATTTCTTGCGGAGCCTGACCGGGGACGGGGTCCATCTGGACGTTGTAGGCTCCCTCTTTGGGCCACACTGAAATGATTGTCCCCTTTTTCCAGACTGCCCTCGACTTGTCTGGCCCGCGAACCATGTTAACCTCGACCCGATCTCCAGCCTTGAATTTCGGTTCGGGTCTCTGCCCCAGCACTGACGAGCCAAGGGCCAAAACCAATCCGACCATAAATACCACCGGAATTAAGTAAACACTTCGTATGACTTTCATTCTGGATCTCCTCTTTTGTGCAAATTAAGACTGGTCATATCTTTTCAGAGCTGAGGGAAGTGCTCAGCGGTGTTTCTGACTCACAATTGCTTAGGCTGACCGTGTAGCGTGAAGTGAGTGGAAGAATAACTGCGGATACCACAGGAAGCAGTGACCCGTCCGTGCGGTAACACACATATCGAAGGTTGTGAAAGAGGGCGCTGCCTTTATATGTAGTGCTGAACGCAGACGATAAACCTCTCACCACTTTCCCCGGACTGACCAGAGACGAGACGGAGTTTGTCTCGTTCTTGAGGACTGGCAATGCCGGTAGCTCAGCTGACCACTGAAGTTTTGAACACCCTAAGAGAGCGTAAGCATCGCATACCTTACGTTAAGTATTATCAATTTTACGAACTGGCCACCCCGGTATAGATTCAACTCACTGAGCGAGATGGATCGACCCGTCCAGGATCACTTGGCGGGGAGAACGTCAGTCGGGAAGGAATACAAGAAACACTCCGTTCCCATTTATAGAGTCGTGGATTATTCCTAGTGACAGAAATCTTGTTGTGCTTTACAATGCGCAGCGGAAAAATAATCGTTGCCAGATTGGAAGCGGCCTGTCTGCCATGCGAAAGACTAGAACGCTTCGTTTTGTTGTACCCAGCCCGTTGTCTGCCGTTCGGCCCGTAAGTCGAGATTGAGCCATTGCCATTCTCAACAAGCGGCGTGAAAATGAGAAAACTAAAGCGATCCTCTCGCCAATGGAGAATGTCTACTTATGCGACTCTATCTGATCAATCCGTCCAACCCGCTTGTCAGCATCGTCAGCGTCAAGGAGAGTCGCTGGAACCGCTACCGCGTGTGGAAGCCGCTGAGTCTGATGGTGCTCGCAGGTCTGACCCCGCGCGAGTGGGATGTCTCGATCGTGGACGAGAACCTTGGCATTCCCGATTACGCGGCGATGCCCCGGCCTGACTTGGTGGGGATCACGGCTTTCACCTCGCAGGCGACTCGAGCCTATGAAGTGGCCGCTTACTTCCGGGGCTTGGGCGTGCCCGTGGTCATAGGTGGAATTCATGCAACCATGTGCCAGGACGAGGCCCTGAAGCGCGCAGACTCGATCGTCACAGGCGAAGCCGAGAGCGTATGGGCGCAGGTCCTCGAGGACGCCCGGCACGGCGGTTTGAAGCCGCGGTATGTCGGGGGCCTCGCGGAGGTCAAAGGAGTTCCCGCCGCCCGACACGATTTGCTGGACGGACCGTACGCCTTCGGTGCTATTCAGACCACCCGCGGCTGCCCATTAAACTGCACCTTTTGCAGCGTGACGGCCTTTAACGGGGCAACTTACCGGCAGCGACCTATCGGGGATGTCGTGCGGGAATTCCAGTCAATCAAGGAGAAACGCGTTCTCGTGGTGGACGATAACCTCATCGGCACGCGCTCTGACCACATCGCTCGCGCTAAGGAACTGTTTAGAGCCATGGCCGAGGCAAACTTGCGAAAGCAATGGGTGGCCCAAACCACGATCAACTTCGCCGATGACGAAGAACTCCTAACATTGGCCGCGAAGGCCGGATGCAGCGGGGTTTTCATCGGCTTTGAGTCCCCCGCGCCGGAGGGTCTTATGGAGGTCGGCAAGAAATTCAACCTTATAAGGGGCCGCGACTTCCGCGACTCAGTGCGGCGCATACAGCGGCACAAGATGATAGTCACAGGTTCCTTTATCATCGGTTTGGACGCAGATGATCGTGGCATCGGCGAACAGATCGCCAAGGTTGCCCGCGGATACGGCTTGGACCATCTCAACGTCTTGTTTCTCACGCCCTTGCCTGGCACGCACTTGTGGGACCAGATGAAAGTGGAGGGTCGCATTACTCTGGATGAGTTTCCGCAGGACTGGCAATACTACACGCTGACCTACCCGGTGGCCCCGTATAAGCATTTGTCTTTGGAGAACGCCATCGAGGAAATGATTTCCTGCGGCCGGAACTTCTATGCTATTCCGCGAATCCTGCGGCGCGTCTCGAGCAACGTGTGGCATCGCCGCCATCCGCTGATCAGCCTGGTAGGAAGTCTTTCATACCGGAGCAACATGGCTGTGGACAGTAAAAAATATGCAGACTTCAAGCGTCAACGCGGCAATAAGCGCAATACGGCAGAATCTCAGGTTCCCTCACCCTCCGGGACGATCAAGGCAGAATCGCCGTCTCCTGCATAACGTGCGAGCGGTTGTGAGATCGCTTGTCTTGAAGTCCATCGTAGCTGGGCTGCATGAAACGGCTGTATCTTTAGGGCGAGCCCTCGGCAACATCAAGGCATCTGTTGTAGTTTCTTTGCGATATCCAGATAGACATCCTTGATCCTGCTTTCGTAGTCTTTGACGGCGGAAGCTAAGCTCACGCGGAATAGGTTTAGGCCTCTGATTTCGTTTATGTCCCACCAGCCGATCTCGTTGAGGTGGTCCGCTGAGACCGGAAAATCGTGCTGAGGCACAATCTTGCTTTGGCCGCCAAGGCCTATGAGTTCACCAACCCAGCGCTGAGTAGTGCGCGATGCCAGGCCGTCGTTTTCGCCTTCGGCCGCCTGGATGATGTCCCAGGAGGTCTTGAGGGGCGCAAACACAAGGGCGCGTTCTTGGCTACTCGCATATGTCTGGTAGAAGACACTGTTCGCTGCTTCGGCAGCGACCGCCGCTTCGTTGAATTGCTGGCATGCTGCTGTCGTCAGATCGGCAACCCCGGAGATATCAACGATATCGTACAACCCGCTAATGATCTCGTGGCCGTGATGCGTCATTCCCCAGTCGGCGAAGCTGGTCCCGAGATGCGGCGTACCCACTGTGGTTAAGCTGCTGACCTTATCCGCCATGTCCTGTTTGACGATCATGTGACGCGCATCCAGGCCTCCCATGCTATGAGCGATAATATGCACTTTTGGCTTACCTCTGGACTGCAGAATTGTGCTGATTTCGCGCTTCAGATCTGCCGCCCGCACGTCTACGCCGGCGGCGAAGCTCACGTTCGTGTGCGCTACATCTAAGCCATTTTCGCGCAGGCGTCGGGCGATACCTTTGAAGTAGTTCAGCCCGTCTGCCGCACATTCCAATGGGACCCCCAGTTGGGCAAGACTGCGGAATAGGTGCGCCAACAGGAATTCGAAGCGGGCAATACCGTGCGCGAGCACGATCGGGTAGTCATTCATTTGCTACATCCTTCACTGGAGTGTATATCGTCTGTGCCTACCAGAGACTCCGTTTTGGGCGACTACACAAGATAGCACTGGTGCCTACAGGTCGGCGAAGCCCCGCGGTAGAAGCCACCTCGAGAAATCGACGCGCCTCATTGAACGCAGGTTAGCAAGCGGTGTAACTTAGCACCTGCATGCTATCCACCTTGTTACCTTGTTCGTCCAGGCTGATGAGCCGAAGGCCGCGACGGATTCTTTCTCTTCTGCTTTCTGCCGTCATAAGTGTGTTGCTGCTATCGTCTATCAGTGCGTCAGCTCAACAGACGCAGGAGCAAGTTAGGGACATCGAGCAGCAGATCGCAAAGCTCAACCTTGACGGCGCGAAGCTTGAAGCGACTGGCGATTACGATGGGGCCATCGCGCTCTTCAATCAGGCGCTGGCGCTGGCTGAGAAAAACTTCGGCCCTGACGATCCACTCACCGGCCTGAGTTTGGACGACCTGGGCCAGGCGCACACGAACAAGGGCGAATATGCCGAAGCCGTAAAGCTGCTTCAGCGAGCAGTCAAGCTTTTCGAAGGCGGAGGCGGGCCCGGCCGTTCGGGCCTGGCACAGGCCACGCACGATCTGGCAATGGCCTACGACTATCTTGCCGACTACAGTCGCGCGCAACCGCTATACGAGCAGGCGCTGGCGCTCGACGAAGAGATTTACGGTCCCGAGAGTCGCGAAGTAGCCCGGTCGCTCAACAACCTGGCGAACCTCTATCGCGAGAAGGCGGACCTGGCGCGGGCCGAGTCGATGTTGGAACGTTCGCTCAATATTCGGCGAAAGCTTTATGGACCAGAGCATACACTGGTCGGAGTGATGCTCAACAACCTAGCTTCAATTTATGAAGCGCAAGGAAACAACGCGAAGGCCGAAGACTTTTTCAAGCAGGCGATCGCCATTGCCGAGAAACGACCAGACCCCGAAAATGTCGAAGTGGCCCAGTACGTGAACAACCTCGGCGTGCTCATCCGCGCCGACGATCCGAAACGGGCTCGGCCATTGATTGAACGTGGTCTCGCCCTCCGCGAAAAGATTCTTGGTCCAAACGATCCGGACGTGGCCAACTCGCTCAACAATCTGGCGCTCCTTGACGCTCAGCAAGGCGATCTGAAACTGGCAGAACAACGCCTGCAGCGCGCCCTGACAATATTGCAAAGCGCGCTGGGGCCGGCGCATCCGAATGTCGGCAGAGTGCTGGCAAACCTCGCCTTTCTGAGCCTGTCAAAAGGCGAGACGAAACGCGCGATCAGCCTGCTGGCCAGCGGCAGCGACAATGCGGATCGCAATCTGGAGTTGATGCTCGCCACGGGCTCGGAAGAACAGAAACGGCTCTACATGGCAACGCTCGCGGATGGCACGAGCGCGAACATCTCGATCCATCTAATGTCAGCCCCAAACGACGAAGCGGCTGCGCGTCAAGCGCTGACAAAGATCCTACGCCGCAAGGGCCGTGTGCTCGATGTGATGAGCGGCCAGATGGCCGCGGCTGGAAAGTCGGACATTGTGGGCCAAGCGATGCTGACGAAGCTGGCCGCCGTGCGCACGCGATTGTCTTCCCTGGTGCTGAGGGGGCCTGACAATGATAAAAACCTCGATCAATACAAGGCGACAATCAGCCGGTTGCAGGAACAAGCTCAGTCGCTGGAGAAAATGATTAGCGAAAGAGCCACCGCCACCGGCGTAGGCGTCGGTGCGAGCGCTATTACCATCGAAAGTGTGCAAGCGGCAATTCCCGACGGCGCGGCTCTGGTTGAGATGATTCAATACCGGCCGATGACAATCACCTTCGCCGTGACTCCACGCTGGGGCGCGCCGCACTATGCCGCATACGTGTTACGTCACTCGGGTCCGCCCGCTTGGGTTGACCTGGGTGACGCAGCAAAGATCGACACCGACGCGGCGCGACTGCGTGCGGCTCTGCGCAATCCGCGGCGGGCTGATTTCACGTCATTGTCGCGCTCGGTCGATGAGGAAGTAATGCGGCCCATTCGGAAGTTTTTGGATAACACACAACAGATCGTGCTCTCTCCTGACGGGGGGCTCAACCTGGTTCCGTTCGCCGCATTGGTCGACGAACACGATCACTACCTGGTGGAAAATTACACCGTTTCTTATTTGACCAGCGGTCGGGACCTTTTGCGTCTGCGCGATCACATGCCGAGCAGAGGAAGCCCGGTCATTATCGCCAACCCACTTTTTGCGCACGGTGAGCCAGGCAACACTCTTCTGCGGGAAGGAGAAACAAATGGCCGCGGCGGCGGTTTGCGCGCTGCCGGTTTTAGCGGCCGCTTCGAGCCTTTAGAGGGGACGGCCTCTGAGGCCAAACAGCTGTCGGATGTTCTGAGTGGCGCGAAGGTTTATACCGGCACTCAGGCGATCGAAGCAGTGGTCAAACGATTGCAGGGGCCAAGCATTTTGCACATTGCGACGCACGGATTCTTCCTGGTGAAAAACATCACGCCGGCCGAGACAGCGCGCGGCTCGCAGGTGGGCGCGAGCGCGGCGGCGGCGGAAAATCCGTTGTTGCGGTCGGGCATCGCGCTAACCGGCGCGAACGAACTCGACGACGGTCACGGTGACGACGGAATTCTGACTGCCTTGGAAGCTTCGGGGCTGGATCTTCATGGAACTAAAATGGTCGTGCTCTCAGCTTGCGAAACCGGCGTGGGCGAGGTGCAGAATGGTGAAGGCGTTTACGGTTTGCGTCGGGCGCTGGTGTTGGCCGGAGCCGAGAGTCAGATGATCAGCTTGTGGAAGGTAGACGACGACGCGACGCGCGAGTTGATGGTTGATTTCTACAAGCAGCTGCAGGCCGGGAAAGGGCGCGCCGACGCGCTCAGAGAAGTGCAACTACAACTCCTCAAGAGCGCGGAATACAAACATCCATTCTTCTGGGCTGGTTTCATCTTATCGGGAGACTGGGGACCAATAGAGAATCTCTCCAAATGAATTGCCCTCAATGTCACAAGGCTCTCACCGAGGGCGCGCTCTTCTGTAATAGTTGTGGCTTGTCCATTACGCAGACAAAATCCGAGGAGAATCCTCGAGTCGGCAGCCACGAGGAAACTTCCGAGCGCGATCCGTGGCTCGGCAAGATCATCGGCGGAAAATATGAACTCCTCGCGCTGCTCGGCCGTGGCGGCATGGGCTCGGTCTATCGCGCGCGTCGCTTGCACATTGGTGACGAAGTGGCCGTCAAGGTCCTCCATCGTGAGTACGTCAATGAAGAAAAGACCGTCGAGCGTTTTCGCCGCGAAGCGCAGGCGGCGGCTATGCTGCGTCACCCGACGATCGTTGCCATTTATGACTTCGGTGAAGGTAGTGGTGACGAGCCCGCCTTCATCGTCATGGAGTTGGTCGAAGGAACGACGCTACGCAAAATATTGGAAAGCGAAGGCTCTCTCGAAGTGCAGCGCGCGGTAGCACTGATGCGTGAAGTGTGCAAGGGCGTGGCGGTGGCGCACCGTCTGAATGTGATCCATCGCGACATCAAGCCGGACAACATAATGATTCTACCGCCCGACGTTGATGACGTGAGAGAGCGAGTCAAAGTCGTTGACTTCGGCATCGCCAAGCTCCGCGACATGACAGCGGCCAAGACGCTGACGCAAACCGGCAAGGTGATCGGAACCGTTTATTACATGTCGCCTGAACAGTGCTGCGCCGAACCCCTCGATGCGCGCTCAGACGTCTACAGTTTGGGGACAGTGCTGTACGAATTGCTCGCCGGTGCCCCGCCGTTCACCGGCGAGTCAGCGACCGCGATCGTCATCAAACATCTCAATCACCCGCCTCCACCCTTGTCGTCGACGCTCGGGATTGCGCCGGAATTGGAAAAGGTGCTGGCGCGCGCGCTGGCGAAAGAGCCGGCTGCGCGGCAAAGCGACGCGAGTGAGTTACGCAAAGAACTCGGCGCGGCGAGCGGTGCCCCGGAAGTGCGCACGACTTCAGAGCGGAAGTTCAAAGACACCATTGGTCCGAGCCACCGGTGGGCTGGTCTCTCTTCCAGCGCCCCTGCCGTTGAGGTTGAAACCGCGATTGAGCGAAGCGCCGTTCAGGCATCGAACTCAGATCCAGGATCAACGTCCCGGCCCGCTATTGGATCGTGGTTGGCGATAGCGCTGATTGCACTTTTGCTCGTGGTCGGCGGGTTTGTAGCGATTCGCAAGCCATGGTTACATCGTTCCACCGTCTCGCCGCCGACGACGAACGTATCTCTGGAAAACCCTGGTTCGTGGCGTGTCGAGCGGACGCTGGCCACTGACAGCAAAGTTTATGCGCTCGCGTTTTCGCCAGATGATCAACAACTGGTCACGGCCAGTTCCGAAGCCATGCGCGAGGACCGAGAATTCATTAGCGAATTGAAGTTTTGGAAGGCGTCTTCCGGCGAACTGATCAGAACAATCACTGAACATAGTGAGGGAGTGCTGGCGGTCGCTTTTTCCCCGGATGGAAATACCGTTGCCAGCGGCACCGGCTCGGGAAACTCCAGCAGCAAGATTGGCAAAGTAAAGCTCTGGGATGCGCACACTGGCAATCTCAAGTGGGCGGTAAACGGGCATACAGATTTTACGACGGCAGTTGCGTTCTCTCCCGATGGCCGCACGCTCGCCAGCGCGAGTTTGGACCACACGGTCAAGCTTTGGGACACACAGACAGGGACGGTCGTAAAGAGTTTGCCACAGCAGGATAAGGTCTATGCGATTGCCTTCTCGCCAGCTGGAAAAATATTAGCCATCGCGGGGCAAAAGACGGTAGGAGTGTGGGATGTTGACGCCGGCGAGTTGAAGCAGGAGCTCTCAGGCAATACCTACGCGACGGTGGCGGTTGCCTTTTCGCCTGACGGTAGACTTGTAGCCGGAGGAGATGTGAGCGGCAGGGTAACACTGTGGGACGTACAGACCGGGACGTTGGAACAAACCTTCAGCGATCATGCCGACGTAGTAGACGCCTTGACTTTCTCACCCGACGGAAAGCTGCTGGCCAGCGGTGGTTATGATTTAAGCGTCATCATCTGGGATCTTAAGACCGCGACCAAACTGGGAACCCTCGCCGATAGTGACAAAATAACCGCGATCGCCTTTTCCCATAATGGTCGCACCTTTGCGAGTGGCGGGGCGGGCAAGAGAGTTCGCTTATGGAGGGAGTAGCGCGGTATTTCAGCGCCGCGAATCGCTCTGGCCCCCAGGTGCGTTGAAATAGCCTAGCCATCTCGGAACATTCGCCGGGTAAACTCATTGGTAAATTTGCGTTCCGGATCGTGCTCCTGCACGAGGTCAAGGAACTTGACGAAGTGTTCACCGTGCAAGCGCATTAGGTCATCCTTGGTGAAACTCTCGTTAAACTTTCCCGGATGCGGGCGAGCGTCGACCTCTCGCATCAACTTTTCGGCTGCCGCGAAATACTTTTCGAAGCCGCGCGAATCGTTAGCCAGGAGATCGAGCCAGGTTGAGCGGCGTTCTCGTCCCGGTCCAATCAACGTTCGGTCATGGCCGGCAGGTGTGAAACGCACTTCAAAGAGCGTGTAGGGTAATTTCTCTTTCGCATACATCTCTTCATAGAGCTTGATGAATCGTTCGCAGACGTCAACGGTGTTCTCGAACGGAACGGCGAACTCGAGTTCCTGATGCAGGTGATAGATTGTCCGGTTGAAAGCCTGGTAGCTTTCCATCACCAGATCGGTTCCCTTCTTCAGTCCGTGCGAGAGATCGGAAAGCCGCGGCAGCAGTTTGGCATAAGCGATGAGATTCCCAATCCAAGCTGCCAGAAACGCATCCAGCGAGATGGCGAGGAACTCGCGCAGTGGGCCCAGAAACGACTGCTTCTCTGTGGTTGGATTCCAGGTGTTTATCTGACACTTGTCGGTAAAGGGAAACAGATAGAGGCTCATGTGAGCGTGTTGCTTCACCAGTTGTTCGAGATTCTCTTTGACGGAGGACCATGTTGACATCTCGATTTTTTGCTTGATGTTGAAGCGATCAACGGCCTGGGCAACAACTTCAGTTATGATGCCGCAGGCGCCGATGCCGCCGATCGCTGCCTTGAAAAGATCGTCCGTCGGTTTGCACACGTGAACCTCGCCTTTGCCGTCGATCAGCTTGATGCTGATAACCTCTTCGCTGACAAAGCCCCAGTCTCGCCCAGTGCCGTGCACGTCGGTCGAGATGATGCCCGCGATACTCTGGGCGTCGTGCGAAGGCAGGTTTTCGAACGCAAGGTCTGCTGCAAACAAAAGCCGCGAAATTTCGCGAATTCGCGTCCCGCCTTTTAACGTAAGTTGTTTCTTGTCCGGGTCCTTGGCGATGACTCCTTTGTATGAGTCAAGCGAGAGGAGTGTATCGTCAACTACAACACCCGCGTTGAACGAATGGCCGGCGCCGAAAACCCGCAGGCTACTGGAAGTCTTGATCAGGTTTACGATCTCTTCTTCAGATGCAGGCTGAACGAATCGCCGCGGGCGAAAACCAAATTCCCTCAGCCAGTTTCGGAAGAAGCCGTTACGCACCCGCCCTTCCAGCCAGAGATAGTTGCCCAGCGTCAGCGCGTTTAGAACGATGTTAAGGGTCGTCGTCAACCCACAATACAAATAGCCTCTCGGTTTTGTGAAACGATCATTGGTGAATGGCTTGAGTTCGGAATGATTCATTCGATTTAGTTGGCGCTATTCGCGGTAGGAAGCATCAATCCGGTCCAGCTTACGCAGCAACCCCGGCCACGCAAGCTGGCCGCCCATTCCTACCGTAGCTGCTTGCAATTGCTTCGCGACCTTGGCCATAACCGGCGGCGGCACCCCCACCAACTCTCCTCCGCCGGATTGCGCCAAGACTTGAATCTCGCACGCCCGCTCCAGCGTGAACATAGCCAGAAAAGCTTCGGCGGGAGTCTTGCCAACGGTTAAGAGTCCGTGATTCCTCAAGATCATGAACACCTTGTTCCCCAAATCGGCAACCAGGCGCGGCTTCTCTTCTTCGTCCAGCGCCACCCCTTCGTAGTCGTGATAAGCGATTGACGCCAGACAAAACATCGCCTGTTGCGATAGCGGGAGCAAGCCTGGTTTCTGGGCCGAGACCGCTATGCCGTGACTGGTGTGCAGGTGCATCACGCAAAGCGCATCCTCGCGCGCCGCGTGTACCGCGCTGTGAATCGTGAAGCCCGCCGGATTGATGTAGTAGGGCGAGTCCATTACTTTGTTGCCGGCCAGATCGATCTTTACCAGACTCGACGCGGTGACTTCCTCGAACAGCATGCCGAATGGATTGAGCATAAAGTGATGCTCCGGCCCGGGGACGCGCGCGGACAAGTGCGTAAAGATCAGATCGTCCCAGCCATAGAGCGCCACCAGACGGTAAGCCGCAGCCAAGTCGATGCGCGCCTCCCACTCTTCTTTGGACACCTGTTCGCGAACGTTTAATTTTTTTTGTATAGTGCTGCTCATAAAGCTCCTTCCTTTTGTCGGCTTTAGTTTGGCGATAGTGGTCGAGATTCTAGCCGATGGCTGGAGATTTTACAGAAAAAAGTGGCAAAGCCTCAGACGTCAATAATAAACTCTTGCTTAGACGATGACTATATTCTAAAGTTTCATGTGTCTTCCATCCAACAAGCAGTCAAATCGTCGAGCGGTCCCGCTTGATATATGAGTGAAAACCTTAAGCCAATTCCAATCGATAAAGCCCTGCTGGCAACGCGCGAGTCAATGGCAGTCAAACGCGAACTTGCTCATTTGCTGACGGCCCAGATCACCGATCGCGACAATACAATCAGTTATGAAGCCGACCTCGGCACCTTTCCGACCGGCACGCAGTTCAGTTTCGCGCTCGCTGAGGTCCGCGGCGACACTGTGTTGCACTTCGAAGATTTGAAGCTGGTTGTAAAGCCCGGCGATCCTCCTGCCCAAAAGACGGTTATGCTGCCCCACTCGGGCGAGAACGCCATCTCGGTGGTTACCGAGTGCAACAGCGACCAGCAATGGCGCCTCAAACTGACCGTGGATGCGCACGGCATTGGCCGTGTGCTCGATTTTGATGGTGGCGGCACTGACGACGAGGGCCGGCGCAACCGCGTCTTCATCTGGCGCTTCCGCGGCGTAGCCCAGCGTCGTATGGTGAATTGGTTTGATCCCAACCTGCTGGTCCGCATTCAATCCGAAGCAGTAATTTCGACGTTGTTCGGCGGCCACTCTGACTATCGTTTGATCGAGGCGCTGGCGACAAGCACCGACGGCCTCCACGATTACACTTCTCACTATCTCGAAGATCGAGATGGGCGCTACCTTCGCGACGAGCAGGGACAACTCGTTAAAGACGTGAGCAAACCAGCGCGCGAAGAAATGTGGTTTGATTATATTGCCGACACTGGCGATGGCTGGAACTCGACTTACGCCATCGCCTATTACGAAGCACAACCCGAACTCACGCTCGCTGGCCACCAAACGCAGCGGGGCAGCGTGCTGATCTTCGGCGGCGATCAGGTTTACCCAAGTGCCAGCCGCGCCGCATACAAACAGCGCCTGGTGGAACCGTTTCGCACGGCTTTGCGCTACAGCGACCCGCCGCATCCGGACGTGTTCGCGATTCCCGGCAATCATGACTGGTACGACAGTCTGGTTTCATTTACGCGACTCTTCTGTTCGCGTCGTTGGTTCAATGGTTGGCGAGCGCCCCAAAGGCGCAGCTACTTTGCTTTGCGCTTGCCGCAGAAATGGTGGCTCCTCGGAATCGATGTGCAACTGAGCTCCGATCTCGATCACGTGCAGATCGAATACTTCGAACAAGTGGCAAAGCAGATGGAAGAGGGCGACCGCGTCATTCTCTGCACCGCGGAACCGCATTGGCTGCAGACAAAAGTTCTTGAGAAGTACGGTCGCGAGTATAACGAAAGTAATTTGGCCTTTTTGGAAAACAACATTCTGGGCCGGCGCGCGAGTCTGTTTCTGGCCGGCGATCTCCACTACTATCGGCGGCACGAATCGAAGGATGGAACGCAAAAGATCGTCTCGGGCGGTGGCGGCGCATTTCTCAGTCCCACGCACTCGGAAGAGGTAGATGAACTACGGGGTGGTTTTAAGCTCAAGGCAAGCTTTCCCGACGAAGGGACTTCACGCCGTCTCGCGTGGCGCAACCTCATCTTCATTCTCTATAACCGCCGCTTCGGGTTTCTGACTGCGATCTTATATTTCTTGACGTCATGGGCGGTGATGGCGAATGTCGGGGAACTTGGTTTGCACGATGTTGGTCTCGCTTTCTCCATTACCGTAAAGTCGGCCATGCTCCAGGCCGGAGCAGTCTTTTGGATATTACTGATGCTCATCGGTTTTGTGGCTTTCACTTATACGAAGTCAAAAGCCTATCAGTGGATCGCGGGACTGCTGCACGGCTGTTTGCATCTACTCGCCGTCTTTCTGATCGGGTGGGGCGCAACCTATTTTACGGTTTCCACTTTGGGTTTACGTTTTCAATCGCCTTTGCAACTCTTGATCGCGGCCGCTCTCATTTTTTCCGGCGGCTGGGTGGCGGGCTCACTGCTCGTTGGCGTTTTCCTGCTAGTCTCGCTCAATGTTTTCGGTTGCTTGCAGAATTCAGCGTTCTCGTCACTGCGCATCGAGGATTGGAAGAACTTTCTCCGAATTAAGATCGATAAAAACGGAGAGCTTACGATCTATCCCATCGGCATTCGGCGAGTACCGCGCATGTGGAAAAGGCCACCCCTCGGCAGCACTGGCGCTGAATTGATTCCGGACGATTCACGCGCGACCCAGCCGGAATTAATCGAGCCGCCAATTGTTTTGAAGTAGCAACCGGACTTGGAATTGAACGGTCAGTCGCTGAGCCCCGTGGTGAAACGCGACCAGCCGCGAAGCACGCGGCAGCATACAGGCTGGGGTCAAGCGGGTGTTCCTAATTGGGCAGCCCCGGCGTGTCCCTGGTGCGATGCTCAGCCTTAGGAATGCCACCGCCAAAATAGGAACAAGCCCGCTGGGCGGGCGTCAGCCTTTATCGAGGAGAACATGCGGGACTTAAATCCTCTCAGCCTGGCCAACGATATTGCGAACCGCTGCGTTCCGTTTCACGGGCTTACTTTTTTATGGACGCACTTCCCGGGGCTCGCGCCCCAGGCTTTATGCTGTCGTCTGCTCCGCCGGCTACCCGTTCTCGTGGCGCTCTTCGCAATTACTCAACTCGCACTGGGCCAGCAAGCTGCTTCGGAAGTACTAACCCTGGACCAGGCGATTACGCTGGCGTTGCGCGACAATCGGCAAATCAAGAGTTCACAACTCGCGGTTGGCAAAGTCGACGATCAACGGGCCTCAGCCCGCACAATGCGCCTTCCCACTTTCAATCTCTACGTGCTCGGCTCGCAGCAACTGGCCTCATTGAACTTCACTTTTAATCGCGGCGTGCTGGGAACTTATTCCGGCGTTGGTCCAATTCCCGCCCAGACGACTACGCTCTCGACGCCGGTGCGGCCTACCGCGGTCATTATTGGCTCCGTAACGCAACCGCTCTCACAGCAACACCGCATCCGGCTGAATCTTGACCAACTGAAACTGAGTAAGGCTGTCGCCGAGGAGGAGTTGCGCCAACAGGAGCAGACGGTCGCCAATGACGTTAAGCAACTCTATTACGGCATCGTGCTGAGCCAGAGCGCGATTAAGACCAACGAGCACTCAGTCGCGCTCTATCGCGAGCTTGAGCGCATGACCGACGAGTACGTGACGCAACAGGTCGCGCTCAAGTCGCAGAGCCTCGAAGTAAAGACGCGCCTCGCCAGGACAGAATATGACGGGCTGAATACCCGCAACCAGCTCGCGGCACAAAAGGAACAGCTAAACAATTTGCTTGGGCGCGACATTCGCACTCAATTCGAGGTTAGTCCGGTGCTGGAACCTACGACCTTTGAGATGGATCTTCCCGCCGCTCAAAATCGCGCGCTCGATCAACGGCCGGAACTCAAAGAAGCGAGGTTGAAAGTAAAGCAAGCCGATTTGGATCGCCGCATCAAGAAGTCGGAATTCATTCCTGATGTGAGCCTCGGCCTGAACTACGTTTCGCCGCGGAATTTTGACGACTTCGTGCCAAAGAATTTTGCGACCGCCGGAGTAGTCGTTAGCTGGGATATTTTTGATTGGGGCAAACGAAATCACGAACTTGACGCAAAGCGAAAGACGATCGAGCAGGCGCAGGCCGCTCTACAGGAAACTGAAAGCAAAGTCCTAATCGACGTGAATACGAAATTCCGCAAGCTGCAACAGACAAAACAATTGCTGCGCGTCGCGCGACTCGTTCAGGACACCGCGCGCGAGAACCTGCGAGTCGCGGAGAATAAATATAAGTTGCAGGCCGTCCTGCTGTCCGACGTGCTTCAAACCGAAGCGTCCGTGGCCGACGCCGATCATCAATACCAACAGGCGCTGCTCGCTTTCTGGACAGCAAAGGCGGAGTTTGAAAAAGCCCTGGGCCAAGACAAATGACTCGAAAAGAAACCACTTGGTTAGTTGTGCTGTTCATTTTGGCCACGCTCTCCGGGTGCCGCGCCAAACCACCGGCGGCCCCTGCGCGACCGGTGAAAACCCAGGCTGTCGAAGTCTTGTCGAACAACGCAGGCTTGCGTTACTCGGCGAGCATCTCGCCGAGTACTGAACTGGAGCTCGCTTTCAAAGTTGGCGGTTATGTCAGCGCCATTGAACAAGTGCGCGGTGTCGATGGCCAGATGCGTCACTTGCAGGGAGGGGACGTAGTCAAGAAAGGCACCGTCCTTGCCCGCGTCAGACCAAGTGACTATCAGGTCAAAGTCAATCAGGCGCGGTCGCAGGCGAGCGCCGCGGAGGCCGGAGTTGAAGGGGCAAAAGATCAGAGTGTGCAAGCGCAAGCGGCAGTCGAAACGACGAAGGCGCAACTGAACGAAGCTGAGGCAGCACACAATCGGGCGAAACTCGACTTTGAACGAGCGAAGACATTCTTCGCCAGTCAGACCATAACCAGGAGTGACTACGATTCCGCCAAATCCCAGTTCGACGTCACCGAAGCAAGGGTCGCGGCGGCCCAAGCGCAAGTGCGCTCAGCTACAGCGGCGGCGAAAGCGGCCGCCGCGCAGGTCCACTCGATGCAGGCAAAAAGTCGCGGCGCGGGAGAAGTAGTAAACGAAGCGAAGATTCCGCTTGGCGACACAGCGCTGCGCGCGCCAATGGATTGCACCATCCTGAAGCGTGAGGTCGAGGTGGGAACTCTTGTAGCGCCAGGCAAGTTTGGTTTTCTCATTGCCGATCTGCGATCAGTGAAAGCAGTGTTCGGCGTACCCGATCGCGCGGTCCAAAGTCTCAAGCTCGGCATGCCTTTAACAGTCACAACCGAAGCGTTGTCCGGCCAGGAGTTTCGCGGGCAAATCACCGCGATCGCCCCGGCCGCAGATTCCAAGAGCCGCGTTTTCGAAGTTGAGATCACGATGCCCAACGCTGACAACGCGCTCAAGTCGGGGATCGTCGTCTCGATCGAAGTGCAGAGTGGACCACTGCCATCAGACGTTCTGGTGGTGCCTATCAACGCCGTGGTTCAGTCAAAGGAACAACCGGGCAATTACGCTTTGTTTGTAATGGAAACGCAGAATGGCAAACAGGTGGCGCGGCTGCGGAATGTGAGATTGGGCGATGCCTATGGCAACACCGTCGCCGTCACTGAAGGCGTGCGGAAAGGCGAACAAGTGATCACCACCGGCGCGACGCTGGTGATCGATGGTGAACCGGTGCAAGTGATCCCGTGATGGACCTGCAAATCGATCGGCTTGGCTGTGTCGCGCATCAGGCGGGGGCGCCGCCGCGGCAATCGGCAACGAACCATGGCCCACAAGAGCGATAGCGAAATAATTCAAAAGACGCATAACACGTCTCGTTTCTTTGTCGAGACGCGGCACATTGCATGGGTGCTGCTCTTGGCCACTTGTGCGTGGGGGATCTTCGGCTATCTGAACATGCCGCAGCGCAAGGACCCGGAGGTCTCCGTGCGCGTTGCCGTAGCAGTTACTCGCTGGCCCGGTTCAAGCGCCGAGAAGATCGAAAATCTGGTAACCAAAAAGATCGAGGGGAAAATGGCCGAGAACGCCAAGGTCAGCAAGATCGAATCGATCTCTCGCACCAGCGTCTCAGTCGTGTACGTTACCCTGGACCAGCAGGCAAAGGAACCGGCCAAAGAATTCGACGACATCAAAATGAAGCTCGACTCCATTCACGATTTGCCGGATGGCGCCGGTCCGATCAACTTCATCAAGGACTTTGGCGACACCTCGGCGCTGATGCTGACAGTAGCGAGTCCGAAAGTCGGCGCCGTTGAGATCGCTGTTCGTGCTAATGCAATCAAACAAGCTATTGAAAAAACGCGCGCTGAAGCTCACGATTCTGCCCCGCGAGTCAGTCTCGTCCAAAATTTTCCTCAGACGATCAGCCCCAACGCCATTCGTAATGGCCTGAATCTGTTCGCGCGTTTCACTAAGGACGCTGACTACGCCCGCGACGTGCGGCTGCTAGAGGGTCCTGGCTTTATTGGGGTCGATGGCATCACGCCGGCTACTGACGATCAACTGCTGGAATTCCTGCGCGGCTTTATCAACGAGCGCTTGCAGGCATCGGAACTCGACCCGGATGTCTGGGCGCCGGTAGTGATTCGCAACCCTGAAGACACTCAGGTGAAACTAAGCACCGTGGCCGGCGAGAAATACACGTACCGCGATCTCGACAACTTCACTGACGCGATCGAAAAGACCTTGAAGACGATCCCCATGGTTTCCAAGGTCACACGCTCCGCCGTGCTTAATGAAAAGATATTTTTGGATTACTCGCAGGAGCGTTTGGCTTCTTACAATCTGCGGCCGGCGGCCCTGAGCTCCATTCTAAGCGCGCGCAACATCACGTTGCCCGGGGGTCAATTGCAGGCTGCCGGCAAGAACATCAACATCGATCCTTCCGGCGAATTCAAAAGCGAGCAGGAGATCGGCGACGTACTCGTCACCACCTCGTCCGGCGGCGCGCCCGTTTACTTGCGGGACCTAGTGGACATCACGCGTTCGTACGACAGTCCGCCGCGTTACTTGAACTTTTTTACCTGGCGCGACACGCAGGGCAACTGGCGCCGCAGCCGCGCGATCACGCTCGCGGTGCAGATGCGCTCGGGCGAGATCATCGGAAAGTTTGGCGAAGCCGTCGATACAACGCTGAGCGATTTGAAAAAACGACTCCCCGAAGATCTGATTATGGCGCGCACTTCCGATCAGCCGCTTCAGGTGACGGAAAACGTGCACCTGTTCATGAACAGTCTTTACGAGGCAATTGCGCTTGTGGTCATCGTTTCGCTGATTGGGTTTTGGGAATGGCGCTCGGCACTGCTGATGGCTATTTCAATTCCGATCACGCTGCTAATGACGTTTGGCATGATGTCGATCCTGGGCATCGATCTACAACAGGTTTCTATAGCGACGCTGATCATCGCCCTTGGTTTGCTGGTCGACGACCCGGTGGTAGCGGGCGATGCGATCAAACGCGATCTCGCCGCCGGCCATCCTTCCATAATTGCCGCGTGGCTGGGACCAACGAAGCTGGCCACAGCGATCGTTTATGCGACGATTACGAACATCGTCGCCTATCTGCCATTCCTGCTCTTGAGCGGCGACACGGGGCGCTTTCTTTACAGCTTGCCGGTGGTGATCGCCTGTTCGCTGGTTGCGTCGCGGCTCGTATCCATGAGTTTCATTCCCCTGCTCGGCTATTACCTGCTGAAGCCTAAGCCCGAACCGTCCATTGAAGAGCGGCGCAAAAAAGGCTTCGCAGCGCGCTACTACAAACTCGGAACCTGGGCCATCCACCATCGCTGGCGAGTGTTGGCTGGTTCGCTTGTAATTCTGTTACTGGGCGGTGTGCTGATGAGCCAGTTGCGGCGCCAATTCTTCCCCAAGGATCTTTCTTACCTTTCCTACATCGATGTGTGGTTGCCGGAGGACGCGCCTTTCGGCGAGACGAATCAGGCCGCGCGCCGCGCTGAGGCAGTAATTCGCGAGGCAGTCGCGGAGTACGGCAAAGAGCATCCCGAGCACGGCCAGCCGCGTGACGTGCTCGAGTCGCTCACCACGTTTGTGGGTGGCGGCGGTCCACGCTTCTGGTTTTCCGTGAGTCCGGAACTGCAGCAACTTAACTACGCGCAGATCATTTTGCAGGTTAAGGACAAGCACGACACTGCCCACTTGATCGGACCATTGCAGGAAGCATTGTCGGCTAAGGTTCCGGGCGCTCACCTCGACGTGCGGCAACTTGAATCAGGCAAGGCTGTGGGGCTGCCCGTGGCCGTGCGAATTTCCGGCGACGATCTCACGACCTTGCGCCGCCTTGCGGAACAGGCGAAGCAGATGTTTCGCTCCAGTGCGCTCGCTACACGCGTCCGCGATGATTGGGGGGATGAGAGTTTCTCGGTGAAGATCAGGACGGACTCGGATCGCGCAAACATGGCGGGTGTTTCAAACTTTGACGTTGCCGCGTCTTCGTCGGCCGGTCTTAACGGTGTAACCGTCACCACTCTTCGAGAAGGTGACAAGCAGATTCCCGTCGCCGCTCGCATGCGTATGTCTGAACGGTCGCAACTCGCGGACATCAAAAACCTTTATGTGTTCTCGACGCAGGGCACACAGAAGGTGCCCCTCGCGCAGGTTTCTTCAATTAATTACCAGATGGAAACCGAGACGCTGCGCCGCCGCAACCAGTTTCGCACCATCAGAGTTTCGTGTTTTCCGATCGAAGGCCACCTGCCGTCAGAGGTAATGAACGACGTTCGCCTGCAACTACAAACCCTGCAACAGTCACTGCCTCCCGGGTACAAGCTAGAGGTCGGCGGCGAAGAAGAAGAACAGGCGTCTGGCTTCAAGGAGTTGGCGATCGTAATGGGCATTTCTGTAGCGGCGATCTTTCTAGCACTCGTTTTTCAATTCAAGCACGCGATCAAACCTTTGATTGTCTTTGCCGCAATTCCTTATGGCATGGTGGGTGCGATTGCGGCGTTGTGGATTATGGGATCGCCGTTTGGCTTCATGGCCTTTCTTGGAGTCGTCAGCCTGGTGGGCGTGATTGTCAGCCACATCATCGTGCTCTTTGATTTCATTGAGGAGAAACACGCGGAAGGCGAGCCGCTGCGCGAGGCTTTGCTGGATGCGGGCATCATGCGCCTGCGGCCCGTGCTGATCACGGTTGGCGCAACGGTGATTGCGCTGTTTCCGTTGGCGGCACACGGTGGTCCCCTCTGGGAGCCGATGTGTTACGCGCAAATCGGCGGCTTGACCGCGGCCACGTTCATCACGCTGCTGCTGGTGCCGGTGATTTATGCGATCTTCGTTTTGGATCTAAAGCTCGTAAAGTGGGAGACAACCCCTGACACACCGGCGGATGGGTAATCCGGAACCTAGAGAGGCGCTGGCATTTCATACCTGGACTGATTAACTTCGTTCAGGTTAGTATGACGCATCTCGTCAAATTGTTGGTTTCTGATTTCTTTAAGGTTAAATCTTTATGGCGCGCTTCAACAATTCGGTTTGGTCAATAGTTGCTGCGATCTTTTTGCTGCTGTTTTGTGCCGGCAGTCTTCAGGCTCAGGAGAAGTTTGGCTATGTCCTGGACGTCCGGGGTGACTGGATAGTCAATGGCAGCGCTAAACTCTCGAAGGGCAGCGGGCTGAATGTCGGTAGCGTGATCGCGCCCGCGAATCCAGCGGACGGCCACAGCTACATCGTAGTTGCCGATCGCAGCGGCGGCGTTTTTGAGAAAAGAAACTGCGGTGCGGGGGAGTGCGGCAAACCGATTCGGCTGCCAAATTCGGCCGCCAGCGACCAGGGGTTTGTCACTCGTTTGATAAGCGCGGCGATGTCGCTGGTGTCGAACGAGCCAGCAAAGTACTCATCATTCGTTAGTCGCGGCTCGGATTTGCGCGAGGCCGTCGTCAAGCTGAATACCAACCAACTCGATCTGAATGAAGTCTTCAAAAATATGCCGGGAGATCGTTACCTGGTACGCTTTGAGCCGATTAACAAGAACGGGCAGACCAGCGCCCACGCCTTAAAGCCGATGCCCTTCAACTGGGATCCGAAAAAGCCGGTGCCGCTCATGGCGCAGGGGCTAGGCCCGGGCCTTTATCGCGTCAGCATTGCCGAAGTCAATCTACTCGAGCCTGACGCCGGCAGCGAACCTTCCGGGAATGAGGCTTGGGTGCTGGTGACGACACCACCTCGTTATGTGAAAGCCGCTCCTTCCTTCACCGCGGCGCAGAATGTGACAAAGCAATGGGGCCCTGACGTCAAGCAAACTGCGGTACGCGAGTTTTTGCGTGCGTCGCTCGATTTCATAACCGCGCAGAACACACCATAGTCCAAACTCTCAGTTGATTGGAGGGTAAGGATCGCCTGTGCCTCCCCCCCAGGCTAGTTGGAGTTTGCGGCGGCTAGAGGACCCGTTATGCGCTGGACACTCTGGTCTTCGAGTAAAAGGAAGGTTAAACTCGAGACACAAGGCATCTCGCTACTTGAGCGAATTATCAAGGCCGCTCCTGCGGTACTCATCGGCATTGTTCTCACTTTCCTGCTGAGCCGTTCGGGCATCTTTCGCCAACTGGAAACTTATGCGCTCGACACGCAAGTGCGTTTGCAGGGCGCGGCGCACGACAGCGATGTTGCCGTCGTCACAATCGACGATGAAGATTATGACAAGCTGTTTCAATCAAAGAGTCCACTAGATCCTCCGACGCTTCTGAAAGTCATCAACGCTATTTCAGCCGGAAAACCGAAGGTTATCGGGATCGATATTGATACGTCGGCACTCATCTTTCACGATCTTCATCTGCCAGCGGACCGACCGCCGATCGTCTGGGCGCGCAATGGATCCTTTTCGCACCGCGACGGCAAATATCACGCCGCCGCACTGATGGGTGGGCAGGAACCCAATCCGCTTTTTGGATTGGTGATACTTCAGCTCGATCCCGACGGCGCGATTCGGAGATATCCGCGTTTGTGTGACACGAGTCGGGAACCCATGCCCTCTTTTCCCTGGGCCGTATTCACTGCTTTCGATCCCGGTACCGCAGCCAAACTACCTGCTACGCGGGACGATCTCTTTATCAAGTTTGCTGGCGATCGCGAAGGTTCGCATCGCCAGCATTTCACCGCTTCGAGGATCTTGTCTCTCGCGGATGGACCTGGATGGCAGACAGACAGCCCGATCAAAGACAAGGTCGTTTTGCTGGGAGGCGCGTATTCCGCCGCAGACGAACACGACACGCCCCTGGGGTGGATGCTCGGAGTGGAAGTACTCGCTTGCGCGGTCGAAACTGAATTGCATGGTGGTGGCTTGCATCCTGCAAGTTCCATTCTCGTAACGATACTGGGAGGGTTGGTGAGTCTGTTCATGCTGCTGCTCTTCCAGCACTTCACTCCCGTAAAAGCGCTTCTGCTCAGTTCGCTCGCAATCCCATTGCTGGGGATGGCAAGCAGTCTTGTGACTTTTAGAAGTATGGCGTTCTGGCCAAATTTCGTACCGATCCCACTGGCGGTGTTAGGTCAGGAGGTATACTTCCAGGCAAAAGCCTTGCGGCGGCAATTGATTAAGCAACTCTATGAAGCGGCGATGGGCCAGGCGGCAAAACCTGAAAGCGCAGAAGATGAGCCCATTCGACCCATTTTTGTCGCGGATGTGTCTTCGTCGAAAGTCGACCCGCCGAAAAAGCTCAAGCGACCGGACCCATAAAGCTTTACGGCTGGCGGCTCAGCAGCGGGTTGGCGACGAAACTACGTCCCTGCATCCGCAAGCGGGCTTTGAGCTTGGTCTTCAACCGGGCCTGCTGCCCAGTCAACTCATCGTAATGCTGCACCAGCGTTTTGAAGTCGCGGCGTGACTGCTCCCGCGGATAGTGCACTTCCTTGAAGTGATTCAGCCGCAGTAAATCGGCCAGCTTGAAGGCGTCGATGCGGTCGCACTTGTCCGCGTCTTTGGCGATCCAGGCATTGCTCTGGGGATGCGAACAAACCACTCGGGCCACCAGCGGCCTGATCACCTCAGCCGCCCAGGGCGCCAGCTCGCCAGCTTCCAGGTGCACCCAAATCTCCCCACGCTGATCCGAGAACGCTTTGATCAGATTCGCTTCGCTGGTGGCAAAGTTCCGATTCACCCGGCTCACCCCAGCTTGATCCATCCCTACTTGATGAAAAGCACTCGACCCCAAATCCAGTCCGACGTAAACTATCTCCATGCAGATGTCTCCTCCTTAAAACAGGTATTGGAAAAGGCAGGGTGATTATCCTGCTGGAGACATCTGCGCTTGACGATTAATTTGAAAGCCCGACTTTCATCGTACCATTGGACGCGAGCGGAACCACGGGGCTTGTCATCGACATCTTATCCGTAACGCAGTTGTCGCCCGCCGCGTCAACTCAACCGTTGGGTTGCTTCTTCTAATCCTAATTATGAAATCCAAACCCACCAAACCTGATTTGCGTGTGCGCATAAAATGAACGGGGCCTAGTTACCGCAAAGCAAAGGGCTTCGCGCAAGGCGCTGACAAGTTAGCGCTTCGCTCAAAGTCCAGGGGCCATTCACCGCGCGCTTTACCCCATTTCGGTTTGGCTCCCGATGGGATTTGATAAGACTAGGGTTGCCTCAGGTTAGGGCTAATACGCCTCTCCGGACCGGGAAACGGCAAAATGTTGGGCATCAGTCTGAAATACTCAGGCGGCAGGATATAGTATCTGTTCTGGGCCTGCACCCAAGCCGCCCCATACGTGATGTTGTTGCTGTTGTAGTCTATCCACATAAAGCCCGCCATACCCCAACCCGCACTCCAGGAGTTTTTGATCAGCCAGGCGTGTTTGGCGTCATCCCAGCCAATGAGTGTGATTCCGTGGTTGATGCCGTGGGTGGTGTCATGCTCATTGAAGACCCCGCTTGTGTAAGCCTGGAAGGCACCTGTTGCGAGGACGGCCACAGCTAACGGACCGTGATCGCAGAGCGCTTGCTTGGTCTGTGCGACTGTCGGGATTCCGCCGCTGGGGATTACGTATGCCCAAGCCACCGCCCGATACGGCGCCGCGATACTCGTATTGCAAGCACTGTCGGTCGCCGTATAGGGATACATACCCTCGGTCGCAGTGCCGTGGCTGATGTGCCAGTCGAAAACGCTGGCCCACCATCCTCCTCCGCAACTGCCCGCGCCGCTGCAACTCAGTGCGTCCTGCTCTGACGTATCTTCCAGGCTGCCGTTGCGAATAGCATAACTACCCTCGTAGGCTCCTTCGGCGGCAAAGGCCCAACAACTGCCGCATCCATCCTGGTTCTTTACCGGAGTAACTTTGCCGAGATTCCTCCAGTCAAAGGCGGAAAGATTAGCAGCGCATTTTACTTGCAATTCCGGCAGTTGCCTTCGCAGGTTGGGATTGATTATCAAATCCCGATCACGTGCTTCAAGGTCCATGCGCAGGAGCCTGGAGCCCAATTCATTCTGACGCCGCGCCTGCTCTGGCAGGTCGGCGGGTGCTCTGGTCCCGGCCAGCTTCTCGAGGCTCTCGTCCATTGCACTCGTGTAACCTACCTCGAAGGTCGGGTTCCTCCCCTTTATCTCTTGCCGCAGCGCAGCGAGCCTTTGCTTGACTGCGGGGGGAGCCTGTTTTTCACGTTGAGCGTAGTCAATCTGTGGTTGCTCCTGGTTGATGCGCCGCTGAGCGTTGGAAGAAAGGCCGACGAATCCGGCCAACAACAATGATACAAACGCCAGCGCGATCGAGAATCTATAGCTTTTCATGGTTGCCTCCTGTTTAGGGGTGTGAAACCGGGCCCAACCGATGTTTTTTGTTAGGAGGCCCAGTTAGAATTTGAGTTTCATGTACGACGAACTGAAATGGCCACGCAGTACCTTTCATCATAATCACGGTATTGAGCCCGCGAACTTAGAGAAGGTTCGTCATTCCTTCTATCGCGCTCGTACCTTCAGTCTAAAGGTCTTTGCCGGCTTGGCCTTTCGATCCCATGGCCGGCGATAGGCTAACTCAAGGACGCTTGTGCCAGGGCGAAGAGCCTTGAATCGAAAGACTTGATGCTCAACTCCACCGGGCAGGGCGGCTGAAGAGTTCTCCAACTCCGGACCACCGAGGAGCTTCAGTCGTCGGCCGTCAGTCTTCGACGTCTGCCAACCATAGCCTGTGCCCATCTGACTCTCGAGGCGGACCATCAGTGAGCCCTTTCTTGAGACGGCGACGGTTTGGCCGTTGTTTTGTTCGGTTATCACCACCACGCCCTGGTCGTCAGTGCCTTTCGGCTGCCAGGAGAACGCAGCCACCGCGCTGCCACACCACAACGCCACCAGCAAGATAGGGATGGGAAGCAGGGAATGACTTAATGTGAACATCTTTCATGTTCCTCCCGTCAGCTGCGGATACCTTAGTAGGGCAAAGTTGTCCTGATCTTAGCTGGCGGAAACGTGGAGAGAGCGATAATCGAAAACGAGAGTCAAACCTTTTCGGAACCAGCCCGTCAGTTGCGAGGTGTGCGGACGATATTACAAAGCCGAGCGCACGTCAATAGAGCGAGGTGACCGGTGTTGGTGCATTAGATTGTTGCTGGTTTCCAAAAAGCAATAGGGCCACCCAAGCGAGCGGCCCTAAAAGCGAGAACGGTTCTTAAACTCTTGTGGTGGAAACGACGGGACTCGAACCCGCAACCCTCGACGGTATTGTCAGGTTAACAAGCAGATGATGCAAGACGGGGGCGGATGCAGCATAATCCGCGTCACCTTATTTGCGGATGCAAACTGTGCCGCCGTACTCACCGGGTATGTCGGGAAAGAGCAAGCCCCACTCTTCGGGACCCAGGACCCGACAGAAAACATGTTTTCTGCGTTGCGGGTCAGCGACCGGTTGGCCGGTCTTGTCGAAATCCACCGACTTACCCGAGCGTTTCTTACCGTCGGCCACTCTTTGGTTAATCTGTGGTCGTGTCTGATCGATGACCGGTTTCTTATTTGACTCCTTCTGGCCGAAAGAGCAGAAAGCGAAGATGACGATTAGCGCTAATGAGATTGTAAGTTTCTTCATGTGTCCTTTTCTCCCTTAGTTAAGAACTTTGGTAAGCAACGCCCGTTAACTCCGTAGACGAGTCCTGCTCGGTTAAGTGTTCTCTGATTACTAATGCGCGAAACTGCGAGAGGCGCCGAGTCTACACCCCGGCATATTCGGAAGCAAGACGGGGGATGACCGAGTTAGTTATGAGAATAACCGTTCTCGGCTCCGGACAGTTCCGTTTCATTTCCGCCTTTTGGGGCTATACTGTACTCCCAGAATGAGAGGGAAATCACACGCTCAAGAAGTCAAGCCCAAGCAATAGCAGAGCTTATCGCTGGCGAGACTCCTATGCTTCATAACATCAGGTCGCGGGTTCTTTAACTTACCTAAAGCCGTGATTTTGAGGTGATTCAGCTATCCAATGACCTTGAACGAACAAGCCATTGAACTGATGAAGGCCGCCCGTCAAACAGCTGATCGCTGACAAAATCCATGCTCCAGCACTGGTGTGGTCCAGTCAGCACCGGCCGCTCCTGCCGATGCGCCGCCGTCTTACTCCGACGCGGTCGCTTCCTTCGCAAGTTCAAGCCTTCTTCCTTATAAATACGATAAGTCCGCTTGGGATTGTCCCGCCAGCCTTCGCGTCGCAGCAGGATCTGAATCCGCGGGAATCCATACCTGACCCGCATCTGGGTCAAATCCTGCGACGAGCAACCATCACCCGTCTTCACGTCGTGCAAACAGTTGACCGTGGCCCATCCAAGACCGTCAGCGCGTTGGAAAAAGCAGCCGCTACACAGGAAGGCCGCCAATCCTTCGTCCATCAAGGCAGAGCGCACGATCAGAAAGGAACCTCTTACATAGGTCGCATTTATCTTGGGGGCAGACCCATTCGATTTGGCCGTGCAAGACCCCTAGCAAAGTCTGCTTGCTTAGCGAGCGAGAAGTTGCCTTATGATGTAGCGACTTTGGCTTCGTTTGTGAGTTGTGCTCGTGCTCGTCTCATCGTCTCGTCATACAACTCTTCCATCTGCTTGCTGCAACCACGAAGACCACTTACGACGTTATCGGCCCAACTGAGATAATCAACTCTTCTTTGGTGAGGCCAATGAGTCGGCGGCGCGTAAGCGACGCCCTGTAGATTGGAAATCTTGTCAGCGAGCTTGATCTGCTGCGCGCCTCTCGATAGGTGCGGCGCGTGCTCAATCTGAAGTCGCTTGCGCTCAGGCTTCGGTAAGCTCTTGTCGTCCGTCACTTCTTGAACCAGTGACCGTACTACCGAGCCGAAGTGCTCTTCAATCTCTCCAATCGTCGTTTTAGTGTCTTCAACTGTGTCATGAAGAATTGCCGCGACGATGATGCTCACGTCGCGTACTCCGCCGACGGTCCACAGTGTTTCTGCCACAGCGATCGGGTGGTTAATGTATGGAGAGCCTTCGGCGCCCTTGCGGCGTTGACTCTTATGCTTCTCGGCTGAGAAGTTTACTGCCTGGAGGAGCACAGAGATGTCTTCTTCGTTGAAAGTCATAGATGTTACTCCGACACTTTATTGCCGCGACGGTTCTTTAGTTCCTCGATGGATATTCTCCCGTTCTGGTCGCTGTCGACGGATGCGGCGCCACGGTGCAAATATCTACGCGCTTAATTTTCGCTTCCTCGGTTTCCAACAATACCAATGCAAGAACTTCGTCAGGGTTTCCTTGCGCCATCAGGACACAAGGTTTTCCTTCAGACGCAGACCAAACTTGAACATTGTAACCTTCTTGGCTTCCACAATAACCAACCTCGGCATAAACCTTAGACTGCGGAAGACTGTTCCTGACGGTTTGCATTTTTCCTTTCACGTAGTCAAACACTTGTTCTTTCCCGACCAGAGAACTAAAGACTTGCTGAGATTCGTAAACCACCTCTTCAGCTAAATACGGCTCGATTACTTTAGGATTCAAAGTATTCCAAGCCTTTGCATACAATCTAATTAGTTCAAGTTCATTCATCGTCGTATTTGAATCTCATATAGCGATGACAGCATAACGTCACAGACACGTATGTTGAATGTCAGGCCAATTAAGTAGAAGTATATAACGGACCGTCACCCGAGATCCGGGTTTTGACTTCGCCTGAAGAAGAAATCGAAAGTGTCGGTCAATGGCTCTCCGACCTAAAGACAGACGGCGTTAAGGCTCATGAGATAGGAGTGTTCGTGCGATCGTCGTCCCAGTTAAATCGGGCTCGCTCGGCAGTTGACAAGCGACTACTTCACTTGCATACCCAGAGCGGCGAGCATGTCGTCCGCCAGCTTGTCTAAGTCCTCGTCCGTCTCCTCGCCAGTTATCTCGACTAACGTAACCCGATTTTTTCCCTCGGTAGTAATTCCGGGGGTTGATTGCCTCTCCTTTTTCGAGGTAGTTGATTCCTTCTTGTTCTCTTTCGATTCCGACATTTAATGCTCCAGTTCGCTTGGAAAAAGCTCATTCACACAAGAGCACCCGTGGCAGCTATTAACGTACACAATTCGTTCTGTCTTTGGACCTTTTTGCACTTCTATAAAGAGATTACTCCTCGTCGCTCATCATCTTCTCCCGCTGTAGCTTCGAGATGTTTAAGTCATCCCTATTACTGGTTACACGATAGTTGCTAATGTTGCGAGAAGCCACGGCATAAGCCGCTGTCATGCCGGCACTATTCGGGGCGTAGTTGGCGGCCATGTCTGCCTTCATTCCCATCATGCGCGCTTCGTCAAAGGAATTCACGTTCGCGCCAAGGTAAACGAAATTCCATTTGTACGTTCCCTCTTGAAGCTCGATCAATCCTTGAATCTGCTCCTTAGTAAACGTCTGGCTGGCGTTTTCCTGGCCATCCGTTATGATCACGAACACGACTTTGTCCGGACGAACGTCTTCCGGAATTGCAGCTAGGGCAGACCCGGTGCGGTTAATCGTTTGTCCAAGCGCGTCTAGCAATGGAGTACCACCGCGAGGCTCATAGGTGGCTTCGGTGAGCGCAGGAACGTCTCTGATTGGTTTTGATTCAAGAACGGTATCGATACCAACACTATCAAATTGGACAAGAGTTAGGAAAGCATTGTCACCAGCCTTCTTCTGATCCTCAACGAAGGTATTGAATCCTCCGATAACGTCCTGACGAATTGACTGCATTGAACCTGATCGGTCGAGCAGCACGGCGATGTACGTTTCGTCTTTCATGGTTTGTCTTTTTCTTCTTCTTTCTCCTCGGCTGTGCCGGAGGTTCTTACGTAGTTAGTGACAGCACGCAGTCCGAGAGAGTTCAATAATTTCTCACGAGGCTCTTTGCGACTTTGCAGGACATCATTGAGATATCCTGGCGAAATCTTCAATTTATGAGCCAGTTTCCTCTGCGATCCTTCGTTGTCAACCCGGTCTTGAAGTTGGGCTAAGAACTGTTCTTTGGTAAGCTGTCGCATACGCTGGTTAGCGTACACGCGAGTCGGCTTCTTGTAAAGGAGTAGCGGCATGGAGACGTTTTACGACAAGCTCCTGCCGAGTGATTTCGGGAAGATTGGCAAGAAGTGGGGTGCAAAGGTTGGGACGGAGAAGGTAGTAATCGGGGATGAAAGAGCCGCCATCTCAATCGCCGACGCACTCGACCGCGTAAAGGACGGCAAGCCCGTATGGGCGCAGTCGCAGTTTGGCGGCGGACAAGAAATCATCACAGAAAAACAGCTTGACGATCTTCTCGCCCAAGGGGACAACCAGTTTTATAGTCTCGAGCCGATCGCGCAGGACGTCCCCTCAATCCCTATCACGCCGGAAATGCGCGAGAGCGTCATGCAGGGGCAACCGCTCTTCAAAGGTGGCGAGGATCCGCGACAGCTCCTGTTCAAAGCTTTGATGCGGGCGCAAAAAGGAGGACAATTAAAGCAATGCTTCAACTCGTTTGCTGGAGGATTGAAGGTGGCACAACGCCGCTGAGAATAAGCCTGTATGAAGGCCAAGAAATACTGCCGTGATTGCGGTGAACGAGTCGGTCATTCCGCCAGCCGATGCCCTCATTGCGATCGGCGTTTCCTTCCCGTGCGAACTGCTATTCTTTACGTTGGCATCGCGGCGCTGGTAGCTGTCGGTCTTTATTTAGCGTTCTTTTCAGGTCGATAGCTAGTGGGCTTCAGCTGCCAACAGCCACTACCTTGACGACTCAACAGGAAAATCTGGAGCGGGGGTCCTCAGCCTCGCCGCTTACTATTGCCAACCACACGAAGCAGTGATATACGCATTGAGGCTTCCTTCCGGGATGACCTCGTATGAAGCAGTTGGATTTTATTCCAACTCACTCTATCCGAGACCCGGCTTCATTGTTTCTCAACCGTTGGGCGCTTCTGACTTCGTACCCCAAAGGTAAGAAACGAACGAATGGTAAGCGATAGTATGGGCCGATAATTTGTGGAGGAGGGATTATCAATCGACCTAATCCTGCTTATAGGGTTGATTTTGTTTGTTCCTGCCATCACCCTCATTGTCGTTAAAACGCTCGCAAAAGGAGGCGTACTTGAGCAGCCCGTTTTAGCTCCTCCACCGGCAGCTTATCCCCCCGGCCCGCAGCGAAGCAGCGTTCAAGCAAATACCAAACGCTGTCCCACCTGCGGCAGCACTTACACAGATGACCTATAGCCACGTACCCCGCGCACTGCAAACCTCTGCTGCAGAGAGGCTCGCTGGAATGCTCTACGGCACCTGAAATCGGCGCACTCGCACGCTATTCGCACACCAAATGATGAAGGGCAGCCACCAGATTAGCGGTCGCTGCCCTTAACTTATTGCAAATAGTGGTGAGCCGAGCAGGACTCGAACCTGCGACCCACTGGTTAAAAGCCAGTTGCTCTACCGACTGAGCTATCGGCCCACATTCTTTTCAAACGGCGTTGTGAATTGACGGTGAATTCTACCTAACGCAAAGACCAATGTCCAAACCCGATCCACCACGAACTCTGATAAGATTTCGAAAGCATTAGCCACAAGAAAGCACAAAAGGCTCACGAATCGAAAATTTATTTTGTGCCTCCAGTGCGTTTGTAGGGCTAAATACTTTTGAAGATCTATTGCTTAAGCCAGCCACCCAGAGTTGAATCCCGCACCACGATCGTTTGTGATCGTTCCGGGCCGGTCGAGACCAGGCCAATCTCAACGCCGATTTTCTCGGAAAGAAAATTAACATAGCTGCGGGCGTTGGCGGGCAGGGAGTCAAGTTCCGTCATCCCGAGGGTGGGACTCTTCCAACCGGGAAGCTTCTCGTAAACGGGCACCACTCGCCGCAGGTCCTGTGAGACCGAGGGCAGGGATTCACAGCGACGGCCATCCAATTCGTAGCCGACGCAGACTTTGATTTCATCCAGGGTGTCGAGGACATCGAGCTTGGTTAAAGCAACTGAAGAAAAACCATTGATCTCGGCGGCATAACGCGTGGCGAAGGCGTCGAACCAGCCACAGCGGCGCGGACGGCCGGTGGAGGCGCCGTACTCACGGCCGCGTTCGCGAATCAACTGCCCCATCTCTTCTTCCGCCGCGAGCATCTCGGTCGGGAAAGGGCCTTCGCCGACACGCGTGGTGTAGGTGCGCACAATTCCGAGGACCCCAGTCAGGTGTTGCGGGGCCAGGCCGGTGCCGACTAAAGCTCCGCCGATCACCGTGCTCGAAGAAGTGACGAACGGATAAGTACCGTGGTCGACATCCAGCAGGGTGGCCTGTGCGCCTTCGAGCAAAATTGTTTCGCCGCGCGCGGCTGCCTGATTGAGGAAATGACTGGTGTCGCAAAGGAAAGGCGCGAGCCGTTCGACCATCGTGGAGGTTTCGTCAAAAATTTCATCGGCATCGAGCGGTGACCCGCCATACGCGACGATGATCCGGTTTGCGTCTTCCAGATTCCGTTCAATGCGCGATCGCAGAACTTCGGAAACCAGGGCGTCCGCTACGCGAATGCCGCGGCGACCTGCCTTGTCTTCATAGGCGGGACCAATACCACGCAAGGTGGTGCCGACCCTCTCATTGCCGAGGCGTTCTTCGCTGGTATGATCCAGCGCGCGATGATAAGGAAGAATCAGGTGCGCGCGGGAACTGACCTTGACTCGGTCGGGAGTGATGTTGATGCCCTGCGCCATCAGCCGATCCGCTTCCTCAAAGAAAGCTTTCGGATCGATCACCATGCCGTTTCCGAGCACACAGGTCTTACCCATGTGCACGATGCCCGAAGGCAGCAAGTGGAGCACAAAAGATCGATCGCCAATCTGAACCGAATGACCGGCGTTGTGACCACCCTGATAGCGAGCTACGACGTCGAACCGCTCGGCGAGCAGATCGACAATCTTACCCTTGCCTTCATCACCCCATTGGGCGCCAATAACTGCGATTACCATAATTTAGAATACTGAATCCGAAGGTCGGAGAGCAGAGGCCGGCACCGTCGGGTAAAGACAAAACAGGCGCGGCTGTGTTGATAACACCGAACCGCGCCTGGCTGGGTTTCTGAAACTACGCCGCGCTAGCAGCCGCCACATGCTTATCCAACATGCGCGAAATTGCCTGTTCGGTGGTAGCTCCGACCACGCGCTCTTCCTCTTTGCCATTCTTAAAAAGAATCAAAGTTGGAATGCCCTTGATGCCAAAGCGCTGTGAAACTGACGGATTGTCATCGACGTTGAGTTTCACCACCCGCGCATTGCTCGCGTATTTCTCTGCCACCGCCTCGACTGTCGGGGCGATCATGCGACAGGGCGCGCACCACGCGGCCCAGAAATCCACCAAAACCGGCCGATCCGATTTCAGTACGTCATCTTCAAAACTGCCATCACTGGTTTCTTTTACATGCTCGCTCATTTAGTTTTGAACTCCCTTGGTGTTAACGATTCCTAATTCCCTGATTGAATCTGCTGCTGCTTGATTCCGGCTATTTCACGGTAAAGCTCCAGGTATCTGTTGGCGGCGGCCGACCATGAGTTATCCACAGTCATTCCGTTCCGCTGTATTCTTGCCCAAACATCAGGCTGACTATAAAAGTAAATCGCTTCGCGTATTTTTTCAAGCATAGCGGAGGCTGCGGGCGGTCCAAACTTGAAACCATTGCCTTTATTCGTCCGCGCATCGTAGTTTTCCACTGTATCGTCCAGTCCGCCGGTTGCTCTTACTACCGGAACCGTACCATAGCGCATGCTGTACATCTGATTCAGGCCGCACGGTTCGTAGAGCGATGGCATCAGGAAAAGATCAGAGCCGGCTTCAATTTGATGGGCCAAAGGCTCGCCGGCGTATCCCTTATAGATGCCGACTCGATCGGGTGCGGCATCATGCCAGCTCTGCAGAAAATCTTCGTATTCGCTGGCTCCGGCGCCCAGGGCGATAAAGAATGCGCCCGTTTCCAGGATACCTGAAGCTGCCTGCCTGATTAAGTCGTAACCCTTCTGACTGACGAGGCGAGAAATTATCGCGATGATGGGACGGCCGGGCTCTGCGGGCAGGCTGAATCGTCGCAGCAGATCGAGTTTGCATTGTCGCTTTCCGCTCAAATCGTTGACCGAAAATTGCGCGGCAGTGTACGGATCAGCTTCAGAATCCCAGATGTCATAATCAACTCCATTTGTGATCCCGACGAGCCGATCACTCCGCGCCCGCATTAGCCAATCAAGACCGGCACCCTGCTCGGGGCTCTGGATCTCCCGGGCATAACGTGGGCTGACGGTCGAGAGTGCGTCGGCTGCGGTCAGGCCGGCTTTCAGGGCTGAGGCCGTGCTCTGCAACATGAAGTCCGCGCTTGATTCCGAAAACCCGAGCCACCAGAGATCGGCAGGATTGAAAAGCCCCTGATAGGCAAGATTGTGAATGGAAAAAATCGTTCGAGTATTCGCGAAGAACTCTTCGTGCTGCCGGCGCTCGCGCATTTCCACTGCGGCAAATCCGCAGGGCCAGTCGTTGCAGTGCAGGATGTCCGGCGCCTGGCCCAGACGGCGCAGCAAAGCAATCGCCGCGCGGCAGAAAAAAGCGAAGCGCTCGAAATCGTCTGATTCACCGTATATCTTGCCGCGGTCGAAGTAGAAAGGAGCGTCAATCAGGTAGGTCGGGGCACTCAGCGCTTCGCTGCGCCAGACGCGGATGAGTGGGCGCTTGCCGCGCCACTCAACCTCCAGATCCTCGATGAACGTCTGGCTGAGAAGCGCGCGGTCAACCTGATCATAGAGCGGTGTGATGAGAAATGAATCAGCGCCCTCGGCATGAAGGGCCTTGGTCAGCGCGCCGGCGACATCGGCCAGGCCGCCGGTCTTGGAGAAGGGTACTGCTTCAGATGAAAGGATGGCAACGCGCACTGATTGAGTTCTTCTGAGAAGGCGAACGTGTGAACCTTCTACCGCATTTCCTCTCGCAGCTTTTCTTCCAGTAACCCCGCAGGCAAATAACATCAGGTCGACCGCGATTTCGTCGGCTGCTCGAACGACGAGGTACGTCAAGATCCGTCTTCAGCTAACTTCCTGACGGATCTGTCCGGGAATTGCGAGCGCCTTTAATATTCTGCTTTGGTTAGCGCGCGCGCCCTCGATGAGGAGGTCCAGCAGTTCTTTGCAAGCGGTCGAAACGCGTCCAGTAGAGCGGACGATTTCTGCCGCCGACTACTTCATTGTTTTTGAGTTCGAGGACATTGGCTCGTACAGCTTAAGTTTGCATCGACGCCAGGAACTCGGCGTTCGACTTGGTCTTCTCGAGTCTCTCCAGCACGACTTCCATCTGCTCAGTTGGTGACAGCGGATTCAGGACGCGACGCATGACCCAGACGCGGCTGAGATCTTCTTTACTGATCAGCAGTTCTTCCTTGCGGGTTCCCGATCTCTGCAGGTCGATTGCGGGGAAGAGTCGTTTATCGCTGAGCCGGCGGTCAAGATGAATTTCACTGTTGCCGGTGCCCTTGAACTCCTCAAAGATCACGTCATCCATGCGCGAGCCGGTGTCGATGAGGGCGGTCGCGATAATCGTCAGCGAGCCGCCTTCTTCAATGTTACGGGCGGCGCCAAAGAAACGCTTGGGACGCTGCAACGCATTGGAATCGATACCGCCCGAGAGAATCTTGCCGCTGGGAGGCACGACCGCATTATGTGCTCGCGCCAGACGGGTAATCGAATCCAGCAGGATCACGACGTCGCGTTTGTGTTCGACCAGGCGCTTGGCTTTTTCGATCACCATGTCGGCCACCTGAACGTGGCGGGTGGGTGGTTCATCAAACGTCGAAGAGATTACCTCGCCCTGTACTGAGCGCTGCATGTCGGTTACTTCTTCTGGTCGCTCATCAATCAGCAGAACGATCAAGGTTACTTCCGGATGGTTCTGCGTGACGGAATTCGCGATCGCCTGCAGCAGCATGGTTTTACCCGTGCGTGGCGGCGACACGATCAGGGCGCGCTGGCCTTTGCCCAGGGGCGTGACCAGATCGATAACCCGGGCCGATAGATTGTCCGGGCCGACTTCCATCTTGAGCATCTCGTCGGGATAGAGCGGCGTCAGGTTGTCGAAGAATACTTTCTCACGGGCCTGATCGGGTGATTCAAAATTTATGGCCTCGACCTTGATGAGGGCGAAGTAGCGTTCGCCTTCCTTCGGAGGCCGAATCTGACCGCTGATAGTGTCCCCTGTGCGCAGATCGAACTTGCGAATCTGGGATGGCGAGACGTAGATATCATCAGGACCCGGCAGGTAGTTGTATTCCGGAGCACGCAGAAATCCAAAGCCGTCCGGCAAAGTCTCCAGCACACCCTCGGAAAAGATCAGTCCGCTTTTCTCGGTTTGCGCGGCCAGGACCTTGAAGATCAACTCCTGCTTGCGCATTCCGGTGGCTCCGGGGACATCCATGCCTTTGGCGACCTGAGTGAGCGCGGAGATGGACATCTCCTTGAGATCGGAGAGATTGAAGACGGATTGACCGCCGTCATGACTCATGACTGCTTCATCGGGCGCTTCAACTGTCGCCACGGCGCCGCCATTGTCACTGCCGCCGTCGTTGTTACTACGTCGTTTGTTTGCCATATTAGCTCTTTCGTGCACGGCAATATTTCGCCGAGCCAAGGTTTCCTGGTTTTACCATCCTGTCAATTGATTTCAACTATGCCGGTTAAAAGGGAAAGTTTCTTCGCGGACCTGGCAAGCTCGTGTGGGGGCCTGCCGCCGCGATCTGAGTTCTTAACAATCTTACCGCCAGAGTTCGGAATCCAAAAAAGGATGTCTGTCGTCGAATTGGATGCCGGTGGTCAGGGATTGCGTGGTCTCAGTCCAGATTCCCGTTCAGGGTTGGACGATGTGCCTGAATTTTCTCTTTCGTAGCTACGTTTCGATTATTGGACTTCTAATTCTAAACGAAAGCTGGAAAATCGCAAGTGCGAACTTGCTTAGAAGCCGCGGGTCTCGCTAACTTTTCAGCGATTTTTCTATTGCTTTCCAAACGTCTTCGCGGCCGCGTTTCTCGGTCGCCGAGTAGATCACCACGCGGCCGGCGTTGAACGCTTGCTCGGCGCGAACGATGTTCTTGCGCAGTTCATTATTCGAAAGCTTGTCGGATTTCGTTGCGACGATCAAGTGTGGCTTTTGGTTGTGCTTGAGCCACTCGTGAAGCAGCAAGTCCAGTTTCGAGGGTTCGTGACGCGAATCGACGAGGTGAATTGATAGCACAAGCTGCTCGCGTTTGGCAAGGTAGTCCTCGGCCCACACTCCCCACTCCGCTTTCAATGCCTTCGGTGCTTTCGCGTAACCGTAGCCGGGCAGATCGACCAGACGGAAGCGGTCGTTGATCAAGTAGAAGTTGAGCGACTGAGTTCGTCCCGGTGTATTCGAGGTGCGCGCCAGGCCGCGAACGCCCAGCAACGAATTGATGAGACTTGATTTGCCTACGTTCGAGCGGCCCAGGAAGGCGATCTCAGGCCGCGCATCCGGGGGCCAATCTGCGTCTGCGAATGCGCTTTTGAGGAAGACAGCACTGGTGACTTTCATGGCAGAAACAAAGGAAAATCGAGGCCGGCAACTTCTCCCGGCCTCGATTTTCTATAGCCTTGAAACGTGGCTTCGGTTAGGCAGTGGCGGCCTGGGTCTGGCGTTCAGCCATCATCGTTTGAATCATCTTGATCCGTTCGCGAATCGCGGCCAGCTTTTCCTTGTTCTCTGGAACCCGGCGGACGAGGGTTTCAAAGTGCTTGAGCATGTCCGGCTGATTCCACTGTTGGCGCAACTCTTCGAGCACCGGTTCAATCTTGGCAAAGATGAAGAGATGTTCGCCGTTGGCGTCGTTGAACATTTGCTCGTCGATCGCACCGTTATTAACCATCGACGCCGCCATGTCCCAATACGAAATCACCATGCGCATGTGTCCACTATGCTCGCCCATCATCGCATCCATATATTCGGCGGCACTGGTGGGATTGAAAGAGAAAAACCAGTTGCGTGCTTCCCGCATCACGGGCTCGCGGCGGATCTCATAAAGTCTCAGGATCAGATTTGCATCTTCTTGCTTACTCATTTGTTGCTCTCCTTAGGGGTTGAAAAGATAGTCCGACGGCATCGAATATAACCTATTCGATTCTGTCGAACCCTTGATCGTAGTTAATCGAACTTACTGTTCAGCCGGCGTCTGCAATCCCTGCGGCGGTGGCTCAGTCGTCCACAGCGGTGGCGATGACTCCACGTCGACCGGGGGTACCGACGGTGCTTCCTCGAGGGCCAGGGCCACAACCTCGTCAATGGTTTCGACCAGATTGATGGTCATGACGTTGCGGACTTCCTCAGGCACTTCAGGCAAATCCTTTTCGTTATCTTTAGGCAGGATGATCGTATCGATGCCAAAGCGATGCGCGGCCAGAAGTTTTTCCTTGACCCCGCCGATGGGCAGGACCTTGCCGCGCAGCGTTATTTCTCCAGTCATCGCGACGTTCTTGCGCACGGGTACACGCATCAGCGCCGAGGCCATCGCGGCCGCCATGGTAATGCCAGCGGACGGTCCATCCTTGGGAATTGCGCCTTCAGGAACATGAATGTGCAGATCGCGCTTGCGAATGAAATCCAGATTGATGCCGAGGCGTTCGGCTCGAGATTTAATGCAGGTCAAGGCAGCCTGGGCTGACTCCTGCATTACGTCGCCGAGTTTGCCGGTCAGGGTTACAGTGCCGCGGCCCTTGGTCAAAGTGGCTTCGATTTGCAGCACCTCGCCGCCGACCTCCGTCCAGGCCAGACCGGTCGCCAGTCCGATTTCGCTTTCGGCTGCAACCACTTGCTGCCGGAACTTGATCGGTCCCAGCATTTCACGAACCCTCGCAGCGTTAATCTCATCTTTGAAATCCGCGGCCACGCTCGCGCCCACAAAGCGGCGTGCTACCTTGCGGCAGCACGAACCGATTTCGCGCTCAAGGTTGCGCACCCCGGCTTCACGTGTGTAGTGACGAATCACTTCCACCAGGCCTTCGTCGGTAAATTCAAACTGTTCCGCTTTCAGGCCGTTCGCTTCAGCCTGTTTAGGCACGAGATGGCGCTTGGCGATTTCGAGCTTCTCACGTTCCGTGTAACCGGAAAGACGGAGCACTTCCAGCCGGTCCTGCAGAGCGGGCGGAATCGTGTGCAGCACATTCGCTGTAGCGATAAAGAAAACCTTGGTCAGATCGTATTCGACGTCCAGGTAATGGTCCTGGAACATGTGGTTCTGTTCCGGATCGAGTACTTCCAAAAGGGCCGCGCTCGGATCGCCACGGAAATCTGTTCCCAGTTTGTCGACTTCGTCGAGCAGCAGCACCGGATTTACCGTGCCTGCCTTTTTCATCATCTGAATGATTTGACCCGGCAAAGCGCCAATGTAAGTTCTCCGGTGACCGCGAATCTCGGCTTCGTCGCGAACCCCGCCCAGACTGAGCCGGACAAACTTTCGACCCGTAGCGCGAGCAATCGATTTACCCAGACTGGTCTTACCAACTCCCGGAGGGCCTACAAAACAAAGGATCGATCCTTTCGGATTTTTCACCAGCTGGCGCACGGCCAGATATTCGAGAATACGGTCCTTGATTTTTTCCAGTCCAAAATGATCTTCGTCCAGAACCTCTTCGGCTTTCGCCAGATCCCGGATCTCTTTTGATTTCTGCTTCCAGGGCACACTGACGAGCCAATCGATATACGTGCGGGAGACGGTGCCTTCCGCGGACATCGGCGGCATGGCCTCGAGCCGGTGCAATTCCTGCAGGGCCTTTTCCTTGGCCTCTTCGGTCATGCCGGCTTCTTCGATCTTCTTCTTCAGCTCATCCATTTCGGCGCGCTCATCTTTGCGTCCGAGTTCCTTGTGAATCGCCTTGATTTGTTCGTTGAGGTAATACTCTTTCTGGGCCTTCTCCATCTGACGCTTCACGCGCGTCTGGATGGTGCGATCGAGTTGACGCTTCTCCAGTTCGATTTCCAGAATCTCGATCAAGCGAGCCAAGCGCGCCTGCGCCGAGAAAAGTTCCAGCAGCCCCTGCTTGTCTTCGACCGATATTCGCAATTGCGACGCGAGGGCATCTGCCATGTGCGAAGGATCGGCGTTGCGCATCGCGGTCTGCAGCGCATCCGGCTGCACGTCGGGCGCCAGCCGCAAGTGTTGCTCGACCAACTGTGAGATCTTCTGCACCAGGGCATCGGTGCGAACACCTTCTTCATTCACTGCCGGCGCGCGGCGGACCATCGCGGTAAAGGCACCATTGTTGTTTTCGACCCGCACAGTCGTGGCGCGTTCGCGGCCTTCGACGACCACTTTAATCTGGCCGTTCTCCTGCTTTTGCGACTGCAGGATGCGCGCGATCGTGCCCACGCTGTAAATCTGCTCCGGGGTCGGTTCATCGACGGTAGCGTCGTGCTGGGTCGACAGAAAAATGGTTCGATCGGATGCCAGGGCCATCTCCAGAGCGCTAACCGATCCGGGGCGGCCGATTTTGAACGCTACTTTGGTGAATGGAAAGATGACAACATCTCGAATCGGCACCATCGGATAGCGAGCGATGTCTGAAGGGCTACGGTCTGAATATTCTTCCATGATTTTTTTACTGCGGGCGTGACTACTGAGAAATGAAGCTCCTGAAAAGTAAGTCGGGACCCCTAATTAAATGACGAATAGGCCGGCTTTCGAAGATTAGCGTTTCTTCCCGTCATAGATGCGAAAAAGGCGAGCCCCTTGTCGTCTCGCCTGTTTGCAACTGAGCTGATTGTAAACCACTTTTCGGTTGCGCGCTACCAGCAAAAACTTGAGCCAGCGTCAGATAGGAACATCGCTATTTGAGGCTTTAGCGGAATCAGCTCGGAAAATCGCTTGAAGCTGGAGTTTGGGAAGAAGAGACGCCCGTCTGGAACCGGAGGTGCCCTATAAGTAAGACCTCTCCATCTCAGCGCGGTTTAATCTGTCGGGAAGGAACGGTTTTGGCGGCCAATTTTATGCGGCAGCGTCGTCTACGCCGGCCAGACCTTCGCCCGGCACTGCGCGACGTCGCTCGACCATCTCGCTGGTGATCACGAATTCCTTGATTCGTTTTTGCGAGGGCAGAGTGTACATCGCCTCGAGCAAGAGCTCTTCCAGGATCATCATCAGTCCGCGCGCGCCGACTTTCCGTTGCAGAGCTTGCCCGGCAACCGCTTTCAGGGCGTCGTCTGTGAAGCGCAGCTTGACGTTGTCAAACTCAAACTTCTTCTGATACTGGCGCACCAGGGCGTTCTTCGGTTCGGTAAGAATCTGGACCAGGGCGCTTTCGTCCAATTCTTGCAGCACGCCACAGACCGGCAAACGTCCGACGAACTCGGGAATCAACCCATAGCGAATTAAATCTTCTGGTTGGACATGCGCTAAAGCTTCTGCCTGGCGCTGCGACCCGGACTTCACTTCCGCCTGGAAGCCGAGTGACTTGTTGCGCAAGCGACGCTCGACAACTTTCTCCAGCCCGACGAACGCGCCGCCGCAGATGAAGAGGATGTTAGTGGTGTCGACCGGGAAAAATTCCTGATGCGGATGCTTCCGGCCGCCCTGCGGCGGCACGTTGGCAATCGTGCCTTCCAGGATTTTCAAAAGCGCTTGTTGCACGCCTTCGCCTGAGACGTCGCGGGTGATCGAAGGATTTTCGTCCTTGCGGCAGATCTTATCGATCTCGTCGATGTAGATGATGCCCTGCTGGGCTCGCTCGACGTCGCCATTGGCCGCCTGCAAAAGTTTGAGGATTATGTTCTCGACGTCTTCGCCAACGTAACCGGCCTCGGTCAGCGTGGTCGCATCGACGATCGTGAATGGGACGCTGAGCATGCGCGCGAGGGTCTGCGCCAACAGAGTCTTGCCCGTGCCGGTTGGTCCAATCAATACGATATTGGATTTCTGAATTTCGACGTCGGCCCGACGACGGGCCAGCTCGATACGCTTGTAGTGTTGGTAGACTGCGACGGCGAGTTGTTTCTTCGTTTCTTCCTGGCCGATGACGTATTCGTCGAGGAAGGCCCTGATTTCACCGGGCTTGGGCAGAGGTGGCCGAGACGCTACCGACTCGGCCTGCTGGTCGTCGGTGATGATCTCGTTGCAGATGTCGATGCACTCATTGCAGATGTACACAGTTGGACCGGCAATGAGCTTCTTCACTTCATTCTGCGATTTACCACAGAACGAGCAGCGCAGCGTGTCGTCAGTTCGTCTTACCATGGTCTTTGGGGAACTCCGTTGAGACTGTAAGAGTTTACTTGGCGCAACTTAATGGTTCGGGTTAAATCGCCTTACTCGCGGTGCGCGATCACCTCGTCTATTAAACCATATTCCTTGGCCTGGACGGCAGATAAATATCGGTCTCGTTCCACGTCGCGCTCGATTTGTTCCATGCTCTGACCGGTGTGCTTGGCAAGGATTTCAGACGTCAATTCACGGATACGGATGAGTTCTTCGGCATGAATGCGCACATCGGTGGCCTGCCCCTGCATGCCGCCGGATGGTTGATGAATCAGGATGCGCGAGTTCGGCAAAGCAAATCGCTTTCCTTTGGCCCCAGCTGTCAACAACAAAGCACCCATCGACGCGCACATGCCCACGCAAATCGTAGTCACATCGGGCCGAATGAATTGCATCGTGTCGTAAATCGCCAGACCCGCAGTCACTGATCCACCGGGTGAGTTGATGTAAACGTTAATGTCTTTTTCAGGATCCTCGGCCTCGAGGAAGAGCAGTTGCGCGACGATCAGGTTTGCGATCTGATCGTCGATCGGCGTGCCGAGAAAGATGATGTTGTCTTTAAGGAGTCTCGAGTAGATGTCAAACGCACGCTCGCCGCGCGACGTCTGCTCGACCACCATGGGAATTAGCGCCATATGAGTTCTCAATAATACAAAGTCAGAAGTCAGAATTGATTATTCCGGCTCCTGACTATTTTCCAGTGAATCCTGTTTCTCGTCCTGCCACTCTTGATCGGTTACGCTGGCATTCTCAACCAACAAGTTGAGCGCTTTGCGATTGCGCAATCTGCCAGCGATGCTACGTTCGCCACCTTGCTTTGTCAAGATAGCGCGCACCTGATCTGGCGTCTGCCGCGAGGCATCTGCGATCGCCTTGATCTCGTCTTCAATTTCCTGATCACCGACCTCGATCTTCTCTTCGTCCGCGATACGTTCGAGCAGGAGCGAACTGCGCAAATCATAGCTCGCCTGTTCTTTTATTGACTCGCGCGCCTTGTCCCACTGCAGTTCGGGATTACGCGGATCGATGCCCTGGCCGATCATGTCGCGCACGACCGATTCCAGACGATGCTCAGTTTGATGTTCGACCAAACGCTCGGGCAATTCGAACTCGTGCGCATCGACCAGTTGACGCACCAGCGCGCCGCGCAACTTGTTGTCGCTTTCGTTCGAGACCTGTTGCTCCAGATCGCTGCGGACCTTCGCGCGCAATTGCTCGAGCGTTTCAATCTCCTCGCTGAGGCTCTGGGCCCAGTCGTCGTCCAGCTCAGGCAATTCGCGGATGCGAACCGCGCTCACCTTAGCGGTGTACTCGATTTGTTTTCCGGCCAGCCCTTTAGCGCTGAAATCCGCTGGATAGTCCACGCTGAAAGTCTTCTCGTCGTCGGGTTTGGTCCCGGTAAGTTGGTCCGTGATTTCCTGCACCACCCCTTCGCCACCGAGTACCACATCGACATCCTCGACCTTGATCGGCTCCGCTTCGGGTTCGGCCAGAAACGTGCCGTGAAAGCTGGCGGTTACGGTGTCGCCGGCCTGGGCGCCACGATCTTCGACGGGCTCGAGCGTCGCCGAATTCTCCCGCAGAGATTCAATTACTCGATCGACGTCTTCGTCTGTGACGGGCCGGGTGCTGCGGTTGACCGCGAGACCCCTGTAGTTGCCCAGTTTAATGTCAGGTAACACCTCAACGCTGATGTTGAAGGCAATGTCTTGCTGGCCGAGTTTATCGAGTCCCTCGGAATTCTCCAGATTAAGCTCGGGCTCGCCGAGCGGATCCAGTTTGTGCTCCGCGACTGCTTTCTGCACGGCATCGGGAAGTAGCTCTCGCAGGACTTCGGTGCGAATTTGATCCTTGAAGCGAGTGCGGACGACAGCTCTGGGTGCATGACCGGGACGAAAACCCGGGACGCTGGCTTGTTTCGCATAGTTGTCGCTAACGCGATCGTAAACCTCGCGAACCGCGGCCGCTTCAATTTCAACGTCAATCTGCTTGCGTGTTTGTGATATCTCTTTGAGTTCAGTTTTCATAAAAAAGAAAAAGTTCAGAATTCAACCTTCAGGTTGTGTTTTCGGGGCACAAGCTAAAGCTTGAACTCTGAACGTCGGGCCTTCGGCTTACTGGTCTATGGTGCGAAAGGGGGGACTCGAACCCCCACACCTTTCGGTACCAGATCCTAAGTCTGGCGCGTCTGCCAATTCCGCCACTTTCGCAGCTCAATCAAACGTGAGCGAGGATAGCACACACTTGAAAGCCGACGCATCCGGTCCTCCGACGGAATGCGAGCACGAAAGTGACTTGATTACGCGGCAACAATCAGGCGGGCCGATCACCGGCGTGGCGTCGTCGTGAATTAAACACGCGCACAAACAAATAAAGAGGAATGCTGAGGCCAAGGATTTTCAGCGCGAACAGACTGTGAGTCTTATCGCTCATAACCGCGCCGACCAGAAAAGCGATCGACCCCAATAAAACGAGGATTGTGATCCACGGATAACCCCAGGCCCGATAGGGCCGCGGCAGATCAGGTTCGCGCCAACGCAGTACGATGACTGAAAGATAGGCCATCGCGTAATTAGCGACGAAGAAGAAGGCTAGTGCGGCCAGTACCTCGGCGAAGCTTCGGTAAATAAAAAGCACCGCTACCAGGGTGCTGATAAGCAGCGTGACCGTGGGCGTGCCGCCCTTGTTTACTTTTGTGGCCTGCTGCGCGAACAGCTCGTCACAACTCATCGCATATAGAATTCGCGGAGCCGTTAAGGTGTAGGCGTTGATCGTGCTGAGCAGAGAGAGAATCGCGAGTGCGCGAATAGTCTTGTCCCCATACACGCCGAAGATCTTATTGGCGACTGCACCCGCGGCGAAATTCTCGCCTGCAAGTTGTGACATCGGTAAGACAAAAATATAGGCCAGGTTAACTACGAGATAGATGGCGATTACCAGCAGCACTCCCCCGATCATCGAACGCGCCACATCGCGCCTGGGATTGCGCACCTCTTCACCGAAGTAGATCACACCGTACCAGCCGTCGTAGGTATAGAGGACGCCCTGTAGCGCAATTATGATTGCTGTGAATAAACGAAAGCCTTGAGGCACCGGCAGAGGAGCCTGGGCGTTTGTGTTTCCACCAAGTGCAAACGCCGTAATCGCAATCACGGCAAAAATGAGCGTCTTGAGCAGGCTGGTAACGTTCTGGGTAAGGCTGCCCCAGCGGATGCCACGCCACTGCAAGGCGGCGAAGGCCAGCGTCACCACCAACGCGATTGATTTGTCGCGGCCTGCCAGCCGTGGAAATAGGTTCGCGGTATATTCGCCGACAACCATCGCAATAACCGCGAGGGTTCCACAGGTCGAGAGCCAATCGCTCCAGCCGACGACAAAGCCCGGATAATTTCCCATCGCCCGGTGAACGAACACGTACCAACCACCGGAGCGGGGAATCATTGTGCCCAGTTCAGCAACCGTGAGCGCGCCGAGCAGGGCATAGACTCCGCCCAGAATCCAAATGCCGATAAAAAGTTTTGTGGTCGGAAGCTGCGCAGCTATTTCGCCGGGAGTGCGCAGAATGCCCATCCCGATGGTTCCGCCTATGGTTACCGCCAGGCCAAAGCCGACGCCGAGAATGCGCAAGAGCTTGCCATTACCCGACGATGCGTTGTGATTGCCTGATCGAGCAGAGCGATTGAGGTGTATTCGCTTGGCAAGACTCACGAGGTGAGAGTTTAGCCGCGATCAGGTTCTATGCCAACTTTGTTTCGAGTTGCTTGATGCGATCTTCAGCGTCGCGAATATCGTCGCGTTGATCGACCATGGTTTTCCATTACCAAATCGAGCCGTCTACTGAGCTGGCGAATTAGTTCTCGCTTAAGATCCTCAAATTCAATTCGTATGGCGCCGTAATCGGTCCGCATACTGGCAACCTCGCTCTCAAGCACCCCCACCCTGCTCTTGACTTCGATGACGTCTTGACGCGCTTCCAGAATTTCCTTCAAGGCTCTTTCCCAGATAGGCTTGGTATCGTAGGAGCGCGACTCAAGTTTCTCAAGACGGGAATCGACAGCGTCGAACCGGGCGAACACGCGCTCTTCGAACGACCTTCTATCCGGAAAATCTTGGGTTGGTTCTTCGTTCATTGAGGCCTTAATTATCCATCCCACTCAACGAACTATCAAGCACTAATTCGAAAAATAACTCAGCTGTGCCGTTGTAGACGTTATGGGCCGTTGCAACATGCGGCACATGACTGTCGACTAAAGGGTTCGCGTCACTTTCGAGAGCGATCGCGGAGCGTCGGGATTCAGACCCTTGGCTTCCGCGAGCAAAGCTGCGAACAACTGAGCCGGGATAATGTAGGGAATTGGAGCCAGGAATTCATCGATTTCGCGCGGCATGATAATCGAGCGTGAGCAGGTCGCCGCAGCCTCCAGGTCGCCGGTGATGGCGAGGGTGTCAGCGCGCAATTCGTGCAGTCGCCGGATTAGATCTTTCGTGCCTTCGAGCATCACCCCTGGCGGCGCGAAAATGATGACGGGAAAGTGACGCTCAATCATAGCTACCGGACCGTGCAGAAAATCTGCCGACGAAAATCGCTCAGCTACGACGTAACATGTTTCCATTAACTTCAAAGCGAACTCGTAGGCGTTTCCATAAGCCAGACCCCGTCCAACGACCACGCAGTTCTCCATGAAGACATAGCGTTGCACGAGTTCGGTTATTGCGGGCTGCTGCTCAAGAGCGCTCGCCGCCAAATCGGGAATGAGGTCGTAATCAATCGCGCGGCTGCCCTGGTTCAGCGCCGCGGCCAGCAGATAGAAAAGCAGAATCTGTCCGGTGAAGGTTTTGGTCGCAGCGACAGAGCGTTCCTTACCTCCGTGCATCAGGAGCGTTTCATCAACTACGTGAGTCATCGCTGAAGCCGGCTCGTTCGTAATGCCGATGGTGAACGCGCCGGACTCGCGCGCTGTTTCCAACACCCGGTTGATGTCTTCGCCTTCGCCTGATTGTGAAACTCCAATCACGAGGGCCCGCTTCAGTTTCAGCTTTGCCTGATAGAGCGTGTAGACCGAAGGCGCCGCCAGCGAGACCGGAATTCCGGTGGTAATCTCCAGCAGATAGCGGCCAAACAGCGCGGCATTATCGGAACTCCCGCGCGCGACAACGACGATCAGATCAATCTCACGCTGGCGCAAATGTTGCCCGAGGCGCGCAACTTTCGCACGCTCTTCGCGAATCGTTTTCGCCAGAGCGGCAGGTTGCTCGGCGATTTCCTGCAGCATCAGGGACAAGAGAATCCTCTCCTGGATCTGTCGGCACAAGTGACGACTCTAAATGCCATCACCCTGGTTGATGATTGTATTCGCACTCAATATCAGGTAAATAGTCGTCCGTCCAAAAAACTCGATCAACAAAACTTTATAGACGTCATAACGAGACCTGACTTAATGACTTCAACTCTAACACGAACCCTAAACTTCAGCGCGGCAACTGTCTGCCTAATCGCCGCAATGTTTGTGCCCGCTGCCGCTCAGTCCGCGAGCGTCCGAATTCTTCCGGCGCCAAAACAAATAACGGAGAACGAAGCAAGGTTTGCTCTGACGCCGGAGGCGCGCATCGTTCTCGCCGATGGCCGGTCAGCCGAAGATCGATTCGCGTCCCAGGATTTCCTCGATGACATGAAGCAAACGGCGAACCTGAACTTGAAATTCGGAAACAGCTCCCGCCGCATGATATTAGTGGGACTGTTTGACTCACCAGGAATTCAACAGGCATTGAAACGGGCGGGCGCGGTTCCTGAGCAGCAGTTGACGAACGAAGGATACGTTTTGTCCGTCAATGCGAATGAGGTCGTGGTGGCCGGAAAAACATCCACCGGGACGTTCTATGGCCTGCAGACGCTGAAGCAACTCGTGCGCGGTGAGGGTGCCGCAGCCTTCATTCCCGGCGTCCGGATCGTCGACTGGCCCACCATGCGCTGGCGCGCTGTTTCCGACGACATCAGCCGGGGCCCGGTGCCGACCGTTGATTACATCAAACGACAGATTCGCACCGAAGCTTTCTTCAAACTCAACCTGCACTCCTTTTATATGGAGCACACCTTCGCCAGCGAATCGCATCCGCTGATTGGGCCTGAGGGAGGTTCCCTGACGCCTGCGGAGATTCGCGAGTTGGTCGCTTATGCCAGGCTTTTTCACGTTGAACTCGTACCAGAGCAACAAACCTTCGGTCATTTGCACAAGGCCCTGCGGTTGGAAAAATATGCCGACATGGCTGAGACGCCTTACGGCGACGTCCTTTCACCTCAGCAGGAAGGCAGTTACAAGCTGGTCGCCGACTTGTACAAGGAGCTTAACGAATTATTTCCCGGCCAGTTTTTTCACGTCGGCGAGGATGAAACATTTGAACTGGGTCAGGGACAGAGCAGGGATGCCGCCCGCACCCGTGGCGTCGGGGCGATTTATTTCGAACACCTCAACCGCGTGCGAGAAGTGCTCAAACCATACAACCGCCGGCTGATGTTTTGGGGTGACATCGCGCTCAACCATCCGGATTTGATTGGCCAGGTTCCCAAGGACATGATCGTGATGAACTGGCAGTACGGCGCGCGCGATGATTTTTCGAAGGACATCAAACCTTTTCAGGACGCCGGTCTCGAACAGTTCGTCTGCCCGGGCGCTCAAAATTGGAACCAGATCTTTCCCAACCTCGAGGCGGCCCGGAAAAACATTGTGAACTTTGTTCGCGACGGCCAGAAGGCTGGGTCGATGGGAATGATGAACACGACCTGGGACGATGACGGCGAATCATTGTTCGAAACTACCTGGTACTCGATCGTTCTGGGCGCGGCGGCTTCCTGGCAGCAGGCGCCCGTCGATTTGGATGAGTTCGATCAAAGTTTTGACTGGGCCTTCTTTCGCAACGACGGCAACCAGTTTGTAAACGCGGAACGAACGCTCGGCAGCGCCGGAACGAAGCTGAGCGCGGGGGCCACGACTGACGAGATTTTCTGGCGCGATCCTTTTACGACCCAGTTTCAAAATCAGGCGCGCAACGCTGCCGATCGCGTGCGGCAAATGCGCCGCGACGTCGAGGACGTGGCTGAATCGCTCATCCGAAACGGTAGCCGGGCCCGGCGCAACTCGACCGCCGTCGCGGCGATGAAGTTTGCGGCCCAGCGCTTCGATCACATGGGGCGCCGGATGGAGGTTATGCAGAAGTTCAGCGATCAGTATTGGGACGCGTACCTGAATCTCGGAGATCGCACCAAGACCAGGAAGCTGCGCTACTATTCCGGGGCGATCTACAACAACCTGCGCGAGATGGCCGAAGAGCTTTCCATCCTCAAACAGGATTATCGGGCCCAATGGCTGGCAGAAAACCGGCCGTATTGGTTGGACAGCGTTTCGGCCCGCTTCGATCAAATGGTTTCGATCTGGCTGACGAAGAGCCGCGCCATGGATGAAGTGCTGCGCAAGTATGAAACGACTTCGACCCTGCCGAGTCCCGAGGAGTTTGGTTTAGGACCCAGACCGCCCGTGGCGCCAGTGCCGACGCGGTAAAGCGATCCGCAGATTAGACAGATTTCGCAAAATCAAACAGGGAGAAGACTCTTAATAAGGTAAACGCCCTTTTCATGTCTGCGTGATCTGTGGACAAGTCTAAAATGCCCAACGAACCCAAGCGCCTTTTATTCCTCGACGTCTTTCGCGGGATGACTGTGGCCGGAATGGTCCTGGTGAACAATCCGGGTTCGTGGGCACACATCTACTGGCCCCTGGATCATGCGGAATGGAGTGGCTGGACGCCGACTGATCTGATCTTTCCTTTCTTTCTGTTCATCGTTGGAGTGGCTATCCCTCTGGCTTTCGGCAAACGCATCGAACGCGGCGACACCCCGCGCTCTCTGTTTCTCAAGGTCCTTTATCGTTCGGCCATAATCTTTCTTCTGGGTGAGTTTCTCGCCGGCTTTCCCTACTTCAACTTCTCGACGATGCGGATTCCGGGCGTGCTACAGCGAATCGCCGTCTGTTATTTGATTGCGTCGATCATCTTTCTGAAAACGAGACCGCGCACGCAGGCCATCATCGCCGTTGTCCTGCTGATCGTTTACTGGTGGTTGATGACGCACGTCCCGGCGCCGGGGTACTACGCTGGTGATTTGAGCAAGGAAGGCAGTCTCGCCTCCTGGGTCGACCGCACGGTCTTTGGGCCGCACATCTGGAAGCAGGGCAAGGTCTACGATCCTGAAGGGTTGCTGAGCACGATGGGAGCGCTGGCTACGACTCTGTTCGGCGCGCTGACCGGTCAATATCTGCGAGATAAAAATCGGACGCCGATCGAGAGAGTTGCGCACATGTTCATCGCCGGTGTGTCTTGTGTCATCGTCGGCTGGGCCTGGAACGCCTGGTTCCCAATCAATAAAGCTCTGTGGACCAGTTCGTATGTTTTCTTTACCGCTGGGCTGGCCCTGCAGTTTCTGGCTTTGTGTTACTGGCTGATTGATATTAAGGGCTATAAATTTTGGACGAAGCCATTCGTGATCTTTGGAGTGAATGCAATCGTCCTCTTCGTAGGGACCGGAGTCATGGCGCGCCTGATGGGCCTGATCAAGATCCCGCGCGCGGACGGGACGCGTCCATCGGTCCAGGGCTTCATCTACAACGGGGCTTACGCCTCTTGGCTCCCGCCCAACAAAGCATCGCTCGCCTACGCGATCTCATTCATTCTGCTCTGGCTATTTCTCCTGTGGCTGCTGTATCGGAAGAACATCATCATCAAGATTTGAAGAGGGAACGAGCCACAGATGTTCACAGATCAATCTGGGCAATCCGAAACAGTTATCTGCCTCCTATCCGTGAAAACCTGTTTTCATCTGTGGCGAAGGAATCCGGGTCCGCGCAGGACCTGTCCCGCGAGGGCCGGCGTGCGTTTGCCGCCATCCACTTCGATCACACCATTCACGATCACAAAGTTTATTCCCACTGGGTATTGATTCGGTTCTTCAAAGGTAGCGCGATCGATCACTGTCACCGGATCGAAAATAGTGATGTCGGCTGAGTAGCCTTCACGAATCAACCCGCGATTTTTCAAAGTCAAATTGCCGGCGGGCAGCCCGGTCATCTTATGGATTGCGAACTCCAGCGGCATTAGCTGCTGGTCGCGCACATAGCGACCGAGAATGCGCGGGTAGGTGCCCCAGCCACGCGGGTGCGATTTCGATCCGGCGAGGGGGCCGTCGGTCGCGCGCGCGCCGTTGTCGGTGCAGATACTAACGAACGGCGATTTCAACGCGGCCTGCATATCACTTTCCTGCATCATGAAAAAGATGGCACCCGTCTGGCCGCGATCCGCAATGATGAAATCAAACAAAGCGTCGAGCGGATTTTTATTTTGTGCGGCCGCGACTTCCGACAGACGTTTGCCCTGCATGTTGTCGAGATCACGATTCACTACATTCGCGATCAGGATTCCCGCTGGACCGCCACTGCCGAGGTAAATGTTCTCCCAATCTTTTGCATCCGAGCTTATTTCCACCTGCAAACGCTTGCGCGTCTTAGGATCCTTCAGGCGCGCCAGCATCCTTTCCGTTCCTCCTTCCAGGGCCCACGGCGGTAAACACGCGCTGAGTGAGGTGCTGCCGGCCACATACGGGTATACATCGGCGGAAATTTTCAGGCCTTGTTGTCTGGCTTCTGCCACGCGGCGCAACATCTCGGGCATCCTGCCCCAGTTCTTCTTGTATGCAGTCTTGAAGTGCCAGATCTCCGCCGGTATATTCGCGCGCCGAGCGATCTCGAAAACTTCCTTCATCGAATCATCGATCGCGTTGGCCTCGCTGCGCTGGTGGGTGATGTAGATGCCGCCATATTGGTGTGCGACCTTCGCCAGTTCAACGATCTCGTCCGTCTTTGCGAACCGGGCCGGGACGTACTGAAGCGAAGTGGAAAGTCCGAGCGCTCCATCTTTCATAGCCTCCGCCACCAATGTTTTCATCTGTTCCAGTTCAGCCGGAGTAGGCGGGCGATCGTCATAGCCGATGACGTACTCGCGCACCTGTGTAGCGCCTACGAAAGTCCCCAGGTTGAGGCCGCTACCCTGTTTTTCGAGGCGCTTGAAGTAATCGCCCAAAGTGCGCCAATCGATGTTGAGATGAAATCGCTGGTTGAAATCTTGCTGCTCTTTTATCTGCCGCTCGTTGACGGGCGCAATCGATTCACCCTCGCCGGTGATCTCGGTGGTCACGCCCATCATCACTTTGCTCATCCCGCGCGGATCTATTAACAGGAACGTCTCTGACTGTCCGAGCATATCGATAAAGCCGGGTGCGACTACCTGCCCTTTCGCGTCGATGACCCGCGCGGCCCTGGCGCCGTGCAGATTGCCGATGCGTACAATGCGATCGCCCGTGATGCCGATGTCGGCGTTGTAACCGGGCCGGCCTGAGCCGTCAATCACCCGGCCGTTGCGGATGATCAGATCGAATGCCGGTGGCGCGGCGACGGTGGCTTGGGGCCAGGAAGAAACCAGAAGAAAAGCCAGTAGAGTCAGGGCAATCAAGGTTTTGCTTGTCATGATGTTTACCAGTCGAGAGTTGGAGATTGAAGTCCGGAGAATCCTAATCGTTCGTCGTTGACCTGTCCACCGGAATGGAGTCAGTACCGGGAGCAGTAGCGACCGGGTCAAGTCTTACACCAGGTCGAGATTACCGGATGCCTACCCGGGTCGCTACCGCTCCCGGTACTGACCTCATCTTCGATCGTACGGGTGACTTTTAGACTTTGACTACGTAGAATGCCACTCCAAATCATGACTGATCAGAACCAAGCGATAACCCTCGGCGCGATTGCCCGCACGGTCAACGGCACACTGACTGGTGACGAACAAACCGTGGTGTCCGACGTCACTCATGACTCCCGTTCGGCGAAACAGGGCAGTTTGTTTGTGGCCATTCGCGGCGAGTTATTCGACGCGCACAAGTTTGTGCCGCAGGTAATCACTCAAGGCGCCGTGGGTGTTTTGTCGGAGTTCGATCGTCCTGCTGAGCTACAGTCATCAGCCTCCTGGATCAAAGTCGAGAACGTTCGCCGCGCGATGGCCCTGGCGGCTGCCGAGGTGCACCATCATCCCTCGCGTGAACTGCAACTGGTTGGGATTACCGGAACCAATGGCAAGACGACCATCGCTTATCTGGTGGCGTCGATTCCTGAAGCCGTGGGTGAACCCGTCGCCATGACCGGCACAGTCGAATACCGTCTCGGTAAAGATCGAATCAAAGCTGGACGGACCACGCCCGAAGCTACCGACATGCAGCGTATGCTGCGTCAGGCGGTCGAGATTGGTTGCCGCACCGCCGTGATGGAAGCGTCTTCACAGGCGATGGATTTTCATCGTTGTGACGAGCTTGATTACGCGGTGGCTGCGTTCACCAACCTGACCCGCGATCATCTCGATTATCACAAGACCATGGAGAACTACTGGTTCGCGAAGCAGCGGCTGTTTGATGGACGATTGGGATCCAGACCGCAGACTTCGGTCATCAACGTCGATGATCCTTACGGCGTCGAGTTGGCCGATCGACTGGATCAGGAAGGACTGATCGTGGTCCGCTACGCGGTCAAGTCAGACGCCGATGTTACCGCCAGCAATCCAGAGTTCTCCCTGAATGGCATGAATTTTCGCTTGCGCACTCCCGCCGGCGAGCGTGACTTTCATTCGCCTTTGGTCGGGCCGCCGCATATCTATAACACGCTCACGGCGGTCGCGAGCGGTCTCGCGCTCGGGTACAGCCTTGATGTCATCACGCAAGCATTGGGAAAGTGTACGGGCGCGCCGGGCCGGTTCGAACGAGTGGAGCACGATGGCGACTTTGCGGTCGTTGTGGATTATGCGCACAGCGACGACGCCCTGCTGAACGTGCTGCGCACCGCGCGAGAGGTGACGAAAGGCAGAATCATCACAGTCTTTGGTTGCGGCGGTGATCGGGACGGATCCAAACGCGCGCCGATGGGCGAAGCTGCCGGCTCCCTGAGCGACGTAGTGATTCTTACCTCAGACAATCCGCGCACGGAAGATCCTGAGAAAATCCTGGCTGAGGCCGAGGTTGGGATTCAAAAGACCGGCAAGCCTTATCAAAAGATCGCCGACCGGCGCGAAGCGATCTTTTCGGCGATTGCCGAGGCGCACATGGACGATTTGGTTTTGATCGCGGGCAAAGGACACGAGGATTATCAAATTATCGGGCGCGAAGTTTTTCATTTCGACGATAAGGAAGTCGCGCGCGAGGCGCTTTTGAACCGAGCGCGTTGATCGGCGGCAGGAGCGGATCGCGGAAGAAGCAAGGCCTCGCGAATTCTTTTAGTGGGCGCGACGGAAAGGCGAAGCCTTTCCGCACCTCAGGCGGCATAGCCGCTTACCATCTCGGCCGTTCATGACAACAGGCGCACCTACAACCCCCAAAACTTCGCCAGAAGGCCTGCTGCGCGGCATCCGCAAGTGGGACCTGGTCGCAGTCACTATCAACGGCATCATTGGAGCGGGGATCTTTGGCCTGCCGGCGAAGGTTTTCGCCCTCATCGGTTCGTACAGTCTGATTGCCTTCGTAGTCTGTGCGCTGGTAGTGGCCTTAATTATCCTTTGCTTCGCCGAAGTCGGGAGTCGCTTTGATGCTACCGGAGGGCCTTACCTTTATGCCCGCGAGGCGTTCGGACCGACAGTCGCGTTCGAAGTTGGTTGGCTGATTTGGCTGGCGCGACTGACCGCGTTCGCGGCTAACTGCAACCTGATGGTCAGCTACCTCACTGTTTTTTGGCCCGCGGCAAGTTCACCCCTGCCCCGGGCATTATTGATTACCGCGGTTGTGGTCTCTCTGACCGCGCTCAATGTTTTTGGGGTGCGTCAGGCGGCAACCGTCAGTAACTTATTCACAGTAGGGAAGCTGATTCCCATGCTGATCTTTATCGCGGCCGGACTTTTCTTTCTGAACCCGCATGCTTTCGCTTTGGGCGCACTGCCATCGGCCGGCGGCTTCTCGCAATCGGTGCTGTTGCTGATTTACGCGTTCAGCGGATTTGAGATGGCAGCGATTCCGGCCGGCGAGATTCGAGATCCAAAGAAGCATTTACCGCGCGCGTTGCTAATCGCCACCGCGGTCGTAGCCTTCTTCTATATCCTGATCCAGGTAGTAAGCATTGGCACTCTGCCTGAACTGGGGAGCTCATCAAAGCCGCTGGCCGATGCCGCGCAGCGGTTCATGGGGACGGCGGGCGCAGCCATCATTTCAGTAGGCGCGATTATTTCGATCGCCGGGAACCTGAATATTGTTTTGTTGTCGGGATCGCGAGTGCCTTTCGCGATAGCAGAGCAACACCAGCTGCCTTCGATGCTGGCCGCAATCCACCGGCGGTTTTTTACTCCGCATGTCGCTATCCTGGTGACGGCCGGAGTCATGTTGGTGCTGACACTGCGAAGTTCCTTTGTCGCGGCGCTGACGATTAGCGCGATTGCACGGCTGGTGACATATGCAGTGACCTGCGCCGCGTTGCCGGTGCTGCGTCGGCGCAAAGATGTTCCCGTGCCACAATTCAAAGTTCCCGGTGGGCCAATCATCGCGATCGCAGCGCTGCTCTTGGCCATTTGGCTGTTGGCGAATAGTAGTTTGAGAGAGGCGGCAACCTCTTTGATCGCGGCAGCGGTGGGAATGGTGATCTATCTGGCGTACCGGATCGTGGGGTATAATGCGCGGCAAGGGCATCGTGATGAATCAACCTGATCATATCGAACACCGTGACGGGGGTTATTGGATTGTCGGCACGAATGTTTCCCTCGACTCGATTGTCTATCGGTTCCTTGAAGGCTTATCTCCTGAAACCATTCAGACGGACTGTTGCCCCTCACTCACTCTCGATCAAGTCTACGGAGCGATATCGTACTATCTGACAAATCGCCTTGAGATTGATCGGTACCTGGAAGAGGCCGATCAAGATTACGAGGCGTTTCGAGAACGCAACCGAGCTAAATTTCCAGAGGCCCACCGCAGATTAGACGCCATCTTAGAAGACGCGCGCACCACTCGCTCATGAAGATTCGGTTTCAGGCCGACAATGATCTCGATCAACGAATCGTAGCAGCAACAAGACGACTCGACCCGGCGATCGACTTTGCAGACAGCTCACGCATTGAAGCTGCACGGAGTTCCGGATAATCTCGTTTTGCAGAGTTCTGCGGAAGCTTCCCGCATTCTAGTTTCGCATGACCGTCGTACGCTACCGAGGATCTTCAGTCAGTTTGTAGCAACAAGCAGTTCGCCTGGTCTAATTGTTATTGCCCAGAGATTGCCTATTGGCAGGGCGGCGGATTATTGCACACGCTCTGGGCGGCGAGTGAAGCGGAGGGGTACGAAAATACTATATATGATTTGCAATGATACTCATTTGAAGACCCCTGGTCTGCCTGGGAAATGAACTGATCCGTGGATCAACTTATCAAAAATCTCCGCGCGATCGTCGGTCGCGAAGGCGTTCTCAGTGAACCGGAAGAGCTACTCGTTTACGAATGCGACGGCTTGCCGCAGCACAAGCATCCGCCGCGCGCAGTGGTCTTTCCCACTTCCACCGAAGAGACTTCGGAAGTCCTCAAACTGCTGGCAAGCGAGCGAGTGAGCTTTGCGCCGCGTGGCGCGGGCACAGGTCTTTCGGGCGGCGCGCTGGCCATCGATCGCGGGGTAGTGATTGAACTCGCTCGCATGCGGCAGATCCTGAAGATTGATCCTGAGAATCGTCTTGCGGTAGTGCAGCCAGGACTAGTCAACGCGCACCTGTCCCGCGCCGTGGCGCCATACGGCCTCTACTATGCTCCCGATCCATCCAGCCAACCGTCATGCAGCATTGGGGGAAACATCGCTGAGAACGCCGGCGGCATACACTGTTTGAAGTACGGGACGACGACTGATCATGTCTTGGCCGCCACCGTGGTTTTGGCAGACGGCGCCATCGTTGAGTTGGGCAATGGCAGAGCCGGATATGATCTGTTGGGAGTTTTCGTAGGCTCGGAAGGCACTTTCGGGATTGCGACGGAAGCGACGGTCAGGCTTTTGCGGATCCCCCCGGCCGTAAGGACTCTACTGGCCGACTTCATCGATGTTGACGATGCCAGCCGGGCGGTGTCGGCGGTCATTTCGGCGGGCATGCTGCCGGCCGCCCTGGAGATGATGGACAATCTGATCATTCGCGCGGTGGAAGCGAGCGTCTTTGCCGCCGGCCTGCCAATTGATGCTCAGGCAGTTCTGCTCGTCGAACTGGACGGGATCGAAGCCGGCCTGGACGAAGACGCCGCTCAGGCTGAGATGATCCTCAAAGAACATGGCGCGCGCTCAGTTCGCCTGGCGAACGATGCCGACGACCGAAAGAAACTGTGGGCAGCGCGCAAGGGTGCGTTTGGCGCAGTCGGCCGCCTTAGTCCGGACATTATGATCCAGGATGCCGTCGTTCCTCGTTCGCGTCTGCCCGAAGTGCTGGCTGAAACCTATCGAATCAGCGCGCGCTACAACTTGCGACTGGCGAATGTATTTCATGCCGGTGACGGCAATCTGCATCCGCTAATCTGTTTTGACGTGGGCCGCGGCGACGATCTGGAAAGGGTGCGTCAGGCCGGCCGCGAGATTATGGAAACATGTGTCCGCGCCGGCGGGTCAATCACCGGCGAGCACGGCGTCGGGTTAGACAAGAGCATTTATCTCCCGCTGATTTTCAGCGATGACGACATGACCGCTATGCTGCAGGTACGCTCCGCGTTCGATCCTTCCGGCCTTTGCAATCCAGGCAAGATTATTCCTCTACAGCGCGGTTGTGGTGAAGCACGGGCGGTGGCGACAGCTGAATTGGCAGAACCGGGAGAAGTAGCGACGGGGTCGGGCGCAGCCTCGCTGAATCAATTAAGGGATGAGTTGTCTGAAAGGCAGAGCCTTTCCGCACAGGAGAGCGGCACATCCGCTGCACCTACGCCCAGGGTTATGTTTCGCGCTGATCCAGGGACGCACAAACAGGGTCTAATTTCCAACAAGTTGAACGAAGCCCGCGTTGCCCGCGAGTTTTCCCTGATCGTCGGCGATCAGAGTGTCCGCCGGCTGGCAAACGCGCTCGCGACTGCCGACAGCAAGAGCGATCGACGTCCGCTCGAGGTGGCGACGCAGTCGACTGAAGCAGCAGCTCAGGTAATGCGACTGGCCGCGAAAGAAGAACTGGCAACAGTTGCGGTGGGAGGCGCCACTTGGATCGATGCAGGTAATCCACTCGCGCGCGCAGATCTTATTGTCAGCACCAGACGCATGAACCGGCTGCTCCGTCACGAACCCGCTGACCTCGTTTGCACTTGCGAAGCCGGGATCACTCTGCAGGCTTTGCAGACACAACTCGCGCTAGCAGGGCAGTGGCTGCCAATTGATCCGCCGGATGATGGTCGCGCTACGCTGGGTGGAATAGTTGCCACGGGTCTGAGTGGCCCATGCACTTTGGGCTTTGGTGCGCCCAGATCGTTTGTGATTGGGATGCGAGTAGTGTTGGCCGACGGCCGCACGATCAAGGCTGGCGGTAACGTGGTGAAGAACGTCGCCGGCTACGATCTTTGTAAGCTCTTCACGGGCAGCTATGGAACTCTCGGTCTGATTACCGAATTGACTTTCAAACTCCGTCCGTTGCCGCCAGAAACGCGCACCATCCTGGCCACTGGATCACTCTCAACCTTGATCAGCGCCGGACGAAAAGTCTATGCCCAACTCGCTCCGGTCGCACTTGAGCTGATCTCTCCGGGCCTGGCACAGAGTCTGCAAATCGGGCAAATCGGGAACAGATCTGACTATGCTTTGCTGGTGCGCTTTGTTGGATCAGCGCGGGCGGTGGTGGCCCAGACTGCCCAGGCACTTAAACTCCTGCGCGATGGTGGTAGCCGCTGTGAGACGCTCGCCGACGATATCGACACCTGGCGTAGATTGGGCGCCGCGCCTTTCCAATCTGCCGGCGAATTGAAATGGCGGGTAGCATTGCGGCCGACGGATTTGATCGCCTTTCTTGACGAGATGGCGGAGCTTGAAAAAGACGCATCCTCGCACCCGGGTTTGCGTTGGCATGCGGGTTTGGGCGACGGCCGTTTGCGGGCAATTGCAAACGCTCCGGTGTATCATCGTGAAGCTGTGCGTGCCCTGGAAAGACTGCGACAAAAAGCCGAGAATCTAAGCGGCAGTTTAGTCTTCGAGAGCGGGCCGGACGAGATCAAAAATGAGTTCGACGCGTGGGGAGACCTCGGATCGTCGGCCGAGTTGATGAAGCGAGTGAAAGCTCAACTTGATCCGGAGCACTTGTTGTCACCGGGACGATTCGCTTAAAGCAGTTGGCGCAAGCTGGTGTGCCATGAGCCAATTCGCCCCGGAGAGACGAAACGTTTATAGCCCAGGCCTTATTAATTGTGAGTTAGCTCCTTTGGGAGCGTAACCTGAGATCGAGCAAACATTGCGCTCCTAACGGAGCTGAATTTGATTGGAGCGAGGTGCTATAAATATCTCGCTCCTGACGGAGCGAAGCCATTCCCCGTTCAGTGATAGCCTGAGACATCAGGGGGCGCAGCCGCTAAACTACTCTCGAGTAGCGGGCCGACTAATTATGAAACACAAAAACCTTTATGCAAATCTTCGAGTGATTACGACCAGTGCTCTGATAACTGCGCTTCTTCTGGTTTCGCTTAACCCAACGACAACCCGCGCCGCTTCGCGCGAACCCGTGCGCTCGCGGCACGGCATCGTCGCTTCGACTAACGAAGTTGCTTCGAATGTCGGCGTCGAAATCATGAAGCGCGGCGGCAACGCGGTGGACGCGGCCATCGCGGTCGCCTTCGCTCTGGCCGTCACCCATCCTGCGGCCGGCAATCTGGGTGGTGGCGGGTTCATGCTGATTCGATTAAAGGACGGCCGCACCACCGCGATTGATTATCGCGAGATGGCGCCCGCCGCAGCGACCCGCAACATCTATCTCGACCAGAACGGAAATGTGATCGAAGGCGAAGGCGGCCCGGTCGAGGGCTATCGCGCCGCCGGCGTCCCGGGCACGGTGCGCGGCATGGAATTGGCGCTCCGGAAATATGGCTCGGGAAAGCTCAACTGGGCCCAGCTGATTGAACCGGCCCGGCACCTGGCCGCGAATGGTATTTCGGTAACTTACAATCTCGCGCGCGGCCTGCGCGGCAGTCGTGAATATCTTTCCAAGTACCCGGAAACCAAACGCATCTACCTGAACAATGGGAAGCTCTACAACGAGGGCGATCTGTTTGTGCAGCCTGAGCTCGCAGCCACCTTTGCCCGTTTGCAACAGCGTGGACCGAATGAGTTCTACACCGGCCAGACAGCGCAGTTGATAGCCGCCGACATGCAGCGACACAACGGTCTGTTGACTCTCGACGATCTGCGCGGTTATGTGGCCAAAGAGCGCCGGCCTCTGCATGGGACCTATCGTGGCTACGAGGTGATTTCGATGCCGCCACCATCTTCAGGCGGCGCGGTGCTGATCGAGATGCTCAACATCCTTGAAGGCTATGACTTCAGGAAGATGGACTGGGCGTCTTCCGAGCGTTACCACCTGATTACCGAAGCGATGCGCCGGGCGTTTGCCGACCGTGCCGAATACATGGGCGACACAGACTTTGCCAAAGTGCCAATCGACGGTTTGATCGACAAGAAATATGCCGACCGTTTACGCAGCACGATTAATCCGGACCGCGCTTCGACCAGCGAGCAGGTGAAAGCCGGCAAGCCAGTGGGTTATGAATCGGACGAGACGACGCACTTTACTGTGGTTGATGCGGAAGGAAACGCGGTCTCGAACACCTACACCATGAACAACTCGTACGGCTCGGCAGTCGTCGCGAAGGGCACCGGCCTGTTAATGAACGATGAGATGGACGACTTTGCCGCCAAGCCCGGAACAGCAAACCTCTACGGTTTAATCCAGGGTGAGCGCAACGCCGTCGCTCCGCGCAAACGACCCCTCTCGGCCATGACTCCGACCTTCGTTTTGCGCAAGGACGGCAGTCTTTGGTTCACAGTCGGCAGCCCCGGCGGCCCGACGATCATCAACACCGTGCTGGATGTAATCATGAACGTCGTCGATTACGGCATGAATATTCAACAAGCCATCGACGCGCCCCGCATTCATCATCAATGGCTGCCCGACGAACTGGTCTTTGAACCCTACGGATTATCAGGCGACACCCAAACCGCCCTCGCCGCCCGCGGTCACAAACTAGCGAAGCCGCGCTACCTCGGCGACGCCGAAGGGATCATGATTGAAGAGAAGACGGGCATGCGTTTGGGTGCGACTGATCCGAGACGGAGTGATGGGTTGGCGGTCGGGTATTGAAAGACGAAGCACAAGGCTGAGTTGTTCTACACCTACAAGCCAACCCTATCTGTCCAATAATTCGGTTGGTGATGCTGGTGAGCAGCCACAACGACAATAGTCTTTCGTCAACACCATAAATCAGGGAGTAAAGAAAGCGTGTGAAAAGGAATCGTCTCATCTCCGGCTCAAGCTGCAATCCTGCGTGAGGGTAGAGTCTAACTAGCCGAATCACGCGATCAAACTCATCCAGGAATTCACGACTAAGGTCTGCTGCTCTGGCTTCATACCACTTGACGGCGTCGTCTATTCTCGACTAACCAGACTAAGAAAGCGGACTTCCATCATCGCCGGTATTTAGCCATCACTTCTTCGTATGAGAGGGTGGGAATGCGTCCGGCTTTGTAAGCGGCCCATCGCTGCCGAGCGTCGTCAGCCCAGACGCGGTCGATCTCAGGATCGGGCTTAACCAGGTCAGTGAGAATTGCGTCCACCAGACGGAGCTTCTCGGCTTCTAGCAAATCCTTAATTTATGAAACCAATTTATCCGCGGAGGTCGACATGATTTTATGCCCTCGTCTTGAGATGTATGGATTATCTCACGCACCCCAACCCCTCCCAATGGAGAAGGAGCTTAAGGGCCAAATATCTATGGCGCGACGCCACGGTGAGCCGGCACGCCAATCTACTCCCAATGCGACACGGAGATAACCGGCCGCCGCGAAATTCTTCAATCTTGCTATAATCTCCACGGACTAAATCAAAGCGGATTAATCTTGGCAGATCAACAGACCTCAGTCCTGACTAGAGCCTTTGCCGGTGAGCAGGAGAAGATTCTTGCCTGCGTGCACTGCGGGCTGTGTCTCGAAGCCTGTCCGACATACGTCGCGACCGGCAATGAGAACGACAGCCCGCGGGGACGCATTTACCTGATGCGGGCTGTTGAAGAAGGCCGGATGGCGGTGGCCTCGCCGATTTTTCAAGATCATATCGATCGTTGTTTGGGTTGCCGGGCGTGCGAGTCTGCGTGTCCGGCCGGGGTTGAGTATGGCCAACTGCTGGAAGCTGCCCGCTCAGAGATCTCGCGGTCGCAAACCAAGCCGGGTGCGGTCTATTGGCTGCTGAGATTCGTGCTCAAGCGTGTTTGGTTGAAGCCGAAACGGCTGCGGGCTGCTTTCACGATGGCGCGGCTCATTCGAGATTCAGGCTTGGCGAGGTTCTTGTTACATATTGGACTTGCGCGGGAACTCTCTGGCGATTTTGAGTTTGGGTTGTGTTTGTTGGAGGGGTCAGCAGGGGAGAAGAAGGGTGCGGGCAGGATGCCCGCGGTCCGCCCGCAGGATGGGGGCGCTCCGATGGGCGCTCCGGTGTTGCTCTTCAAGGCTTGTGTTACGGAAGGGTTGTTTCAAAGAGTCAACGAAGCGACCGCGCGGGTCCTCGCGGCCAACGGATGTCCCACGGCTGCGCCGGCGGCCCAGGTTTGTTGTGGCGCGCTGCACGCGCATGCGGGGGAGCTTGATGGCGCCCGCACCCTTGCGCGCCAGAACATCGACGCTTTTGGCGACGGCGGCGAACCAGTGATCACGAACGCCGGGGGCTGCGGGGCGATGCTCGCCTCATACGGACATCTTTTGGCCGATGATGAAAAATACACTGCTCGCGCCCGGGACTTCAGCGCTCGCGTGCGCGACATCGGACAACAGCTTGAGGCAAACGGATTTCGTAATGGCGCGTCGATTGGAGTCGAGCGCACAACCTACGACGCCTCCTGCCACCTGATACATGGGCAACACGCTGCGGCTGCTTCTTTACAAATGCTCTGGGCCATTCCGAATCTAAGCTTTACCCTGTTGAAAGATAGCGACGTGTGTTGTGGCGGCGCGGGCGTGTACAACCTGCTCGAACCGGAATTGTCAGAACAGGTGCTGGAAGAAAAGTTGACTCAGATCAAAGCGAGCGGCGCGACGGTCCTGGCAACGGGTAACGCAGGTTGCCACATGCAAATTGCCGCAGGCGCGCGCCTTGAGGGAATGCAGCTGCGAGTTTGTCATCCGGTTGAGTTACTTGACGAGTCATACCGGCGCGCAGGATTCTATGGCGGCGACAAAGACGAGAAGTAACGAGAGGAAGTCCTATCAATAAAAAGAGCGCCAACTACATCACCCTCGCGGTCTTCGCTCCGATTTTAATCCTGACCGGCTTGGCGGGATTTCTGATTCCGGCCGGCCGCGGGCTAACCAGCGGGGCGGCCCCCTACAACATCTTTCATTTGTGCTTTGGCAGCATGGGTCTGATCATCCTCTGGTCGCGCCGGGCGGCCCTGATGAATCTCTTCAATTTAGGCTTTGGATTGATTGATCTTTATCAGGCGCTGGCCAGCTTCCTACACCTGCCGCCGGAAAAATATTTTCACTGGACGAGAGTCGATGATATTTTGCACATCTTAATCGGGTTGGCGCTCGTAATTATTGGTGCCTACGGAATGCTCAGACGTGACCGAAGCCAAAGATGAGTGCCACTGCTCCTGCCCGGGACATAATACCTTGGGCCAGCGGCCTTGCTGGTAAGCGGCGAGCCCAGGCAAATTCTTTTCTTCGCTGTCTCGATTCAATGAGGCAGGACAATTTCGTCAACTGGCTTAGTTACTGACGCCGCCGCCGATCAGAACCAGCTCAATCTCACCCTGTTGGTTGAGAGCCACCAGGTCCGCACGCTTTCCGGCCTCGATTGAACCGCACTCGTGATCGATTCCCAGCAGCCGCGCGGGGTTGGTAGCAGCCATGCGAGCTGCTTCCAATTCAGAGACGCCCAACGACAGCATCATTCGCACGGCGTCCAGCATAGTGATCACCGAACCGGCAATACTGCCGCGCGGGTTTTGAGTCCGGCCGTTTGTTACCTGAATAGTTTCGCCCCAGATCTGATACTCGCCATCCCCCAGCCCCGTCGGTGACACGGCATCACTAATCAGAGAAATTCGATCGGCGGACTTGCTACGCAGAATCAGTTTGAGTATTGCAGGATCCAGATGGACACCATCGGCGATCAGGTCACAGGTCACTTCATCGTGAATCAGACCCCAACCGACCGGCCCGGGAGCGCGGTGGTGAAGAGGCGTCATCGCATTCATAAAGTGAGTCATGTGACGGGCGCCGGCCGCCAGCGCCTGATCTAGAATTTCGACTGGCGCTCGCGTATGACCGATCGAGACAACCCAACCGCGGCGGCGCAGCTCTTTGATGAGATTGATCCCGCCCTCTATCTCAGGCGCGAGAGTTATCAGGTGAACAGCCTTGTCATGTTTTATCGCGGGCAGGGAATCAAGATCAGCTACGCTGGTGAAGGTTCTGAAGTATTCGCGGTGCAGGGCGCCGCATTGAGCATCGTTAACAAACGGGCCTTCGTAATGAATCCCGATGGCGCGCGACTGGAGCGCGGAGCTTTTGTTCGCACTGAGCGCCGCAGGCGTAAACTCCGCAGCTTGCTCTTCCATCAACCGAGTGATCGAAACCGCGGCCTGTTCGTATTCATCAGTCGCCGCGGGCACCAGCGTGGGCATCCATGCGGTGACCCCTTTGCCCGCCAGGAATTCCGAGACTCGCCCGAGGTCCGCCGCTGTCGCGCCCGTGGCGTCTACGCCGGTAGCGCCGTGAATGTGGACATCGATGAATCCGGGGAAGAGCGTGGCTCGGTCGAGATCAATTATCGAGTTAGCAGCCGGTAAATGATCTACAGCAGAGTCAAAGATTTTAGCGATCCGTTCTGATTCGATCAGCACGGCGCCTTTTTCGATTACGCGATCGGGGCGAATGATGCGGGCGCCCCGAAGCAGGATGGTTTTGGGCAGATGCTCAGGCATTCTCTCGCCTATTAAAACACGGACTGGCGCTAAACGCGCGAATGCCCGCAGCGCTTTCGCCGCGGGCATTCGATTTGTCGGCAATCAAGCTGAGTTAGAAGATGAACTTCGCTCCCAGTTGAATGGTGCGTGGATCGCGCACTACGTTGACGTTCCCGTACAGAGTGGAGGTAACGTTAGTGACGATGGTTTGGAAATTCGTATGGTTCAAAATGTTGAAGGCTTCAGCGCGAAGCTGCACCCTCATCGTCTCGCCCAGGCGAATGTTCTTGGCCAGCGTCAGATCGAAACGCGTGGTAGTTGGGCCATTGATGACGCCCCGGCCGGCATTGCCAATCACGTTGGCCACGCCGCTCGTGGTCACACTTGGATTGGCCTGGAAACACGCCGTGGTGAAGTATTGCTGAAGAGTATGCGGCGCATTAGAGTTGGGGTCGCACAGGACGTTCGGCCTTGATCCCGCTACCAAAGCCGGTACGAGTCCGAGACCAGCGGCGTCGAAGGACGAGGTTACTGCAGTGAACGGGACGCCCGTCCGGTACAGGGCCAGGCCGGAAACCTGCCAACCACCCAAAACCTTGCCGGCAAAATCATGCTGACTTCGATAAAACGGCAGCTCGTAGATGTAGCTGATCGTCAGCACGTGCCGCCGGTCGAGAGTGGCGCGGCCGTAATCGCCTTTGATGTTGTAAGAGTTCTGCGGCGCAGTCGAACGATCGGTTTGATTGTCAGTCAGATTCTTCGACCAGGTGTAAGCCAGGCCGATTTGGGAACGACCGGTGAACCGTCTCTGGCCACTGACCTGCAGACTGTGATAGTTCGAATTGAATTGCGGCGTGATGATCGCGATTGAGCGATAACCTCGGTAGGGTCGAATCTGATCCAGAATGGCAGTGTTTGCCGTCGAAGTGAACGCCGCTCCCGGATTCTGACAGGGAACAGTCGGCGTCGTCGAGGCGCCCACGGCGCAGAGTGTTGCCAAAGCCTTGCCCGCCGGAACTTCGTTTAGTTCGTAAGTTCCGATCAGGTGTGTACCCTTCGATCCGAAATAGCCGGCGGTCATCATGGTCTTGCCGCTCTTGCCAAACTGATGCTGCAGGTCCAGCGACCAATGCTGCATGTAGGGATCCTTCCAGTCGGGTTGCACCGCCCGGACGCTGAGCGCGGTGAGCGCTGCCGCCGGAGTGACCGTGATTCCCGACGGGACGGGCTGATCGAGACGCGGTGTGGTGGCGGCGGTTCCGTTCGGCAGCGCGCTGACAGTAAACGTTTCCTGGTAGGGAACGTTCTGCCCGATATTCTGCTCGTAGGTACCGTTCAGCACTTGATCGTAATAGATGCCATAGCCGAGACGTACCGACGAGGTTCCCTTGCCAAAAGGATCCCATGCAATGCCGAATCGCGGACCAAAATCCTTCCAAGGAGCTTTCACGACATACCTGCCCCAGGGCGAAGCGGTAGGCGTGCAGTTGTTGGCTGCAGTCTTATAGTTCTGTGCATTCACGACCAGGCCGTTACAGAAGTTGCCGGTGCCAACGACGCGATTGCCGGCGCCGGTAACCAGCGGTGCATTAGCCGGATTAAAGAGTCTGGGATCGAAGGTCGAGAGCCGGCCATTCTTGTCGTACGGCGATCCAAAATACGAATGCCTGACACCGAAATAGATGGTCAGGTTCTTCTTCATTCTCCATTCATCCTGAAAGTAACTCTCGATAGCTTTCTGGCGCAGGTCCGCTGTGTAATCGAAATGTGCCTGGGTAAAGGTCACGTTGTTGCCAACCAGGAAGTTGGCAAAGCTCTGGAAGCTAGCGCGCCGGGTGGCACTCGCCTCTCCGGCCGCTGCGTTCGGGGCTTGTACGCTGGTTTGTTGGGCACTGTTAGGGTCGGTGTTCAGGAAACCACTGAAGGTGCCTTCGTTACTTCCGGCCAGCGCGTTTTCATTCTTGCGGTACAGCGAATACTGCATACCGAACTTGAATGCATGGGTGCCTTTGGTCCAGGCAACGTCGCCGGCGAAATTTGCCTTGTAGGAAAAGTTGTTATATGGACCAAAGCTGCTCAGATTACTAAAACCACTTCCAGTAATGGTGGGAACACGATCGCGCGTGTTGGTATAAGCCAGCGGCGGGGTAATCGGCGATCTGGATAAAGCCAGGGTCCCAATGTTGTGGCTGAGAATCGCGCCGTAACCGTAAGTGAATCGGCCGACGACAACCAGATTGGATCTGGCCACGTAAGTCGATTGGAAAGTGTGCGCCTTGCCCGGAGAGTCAGTCGCCGTGGTCGAGACACCCGGAAGACCGGAACCGGAAGAGAACAGCGCGTTCACATCGGTCGTCGGAATCTTGTCGTGCTCATAGCGATAATACATCGACCATTTGTCGCTAAAGCTATGGTCAATCTTCAGAATTTCCTGACGGAAATCTGAGGTATTCAACGATGGGTAGAGCAGCGCCCGGGTGACCGGGTCGGTCGGCAGCGGCAAGCCGTTGTAGATATTGCTCAGGTACTGCTGAGCAATCGGATTGATAGCTATCTTTGACGAAAGCGGGGTTCCTGCCGGAAGAACGTTGGTACAGGGAACGGCTCCGGTGCTGACGGCGGTGAAAGCACTGAGGCAAATATCCATCGGGAAGATTCCCTGACGCATGTTCGCGTCGGGTACCGTGGAAGATAAAGTTGGATAACGAATATCGTGCCGCTGCTCTTCTGAGAAGAAGAAGAACGTGCGCCTCAGTCGCTTGACCGAGTGGCCGCCTTCACCGAAGAGCGGAAGGTAGATGGGGCCACCGATGGTGCCGCCAAAGTTGTTATATTTGAAGGGCGACCGCTTGGCCTTGCCGTTCGAGTCTCGGCCGAAAGCCGGATTCGATACCGTGTTTGAGAGAAAGTCATTGGCGTTGAGTTTCTCGCTGCGGTGGAATTCGAAAATCGAACCGTGAAAATGATCTCCACCCGACTTGGTTACGACGTTGATCTGTCCGCCACCACTGCGTCCGGTTTCCGCCGGGTACATGGACCGCAACACGACGAACTCACCGATTGAGTCGACACTCGGATAAGCCTGAATCGTGATGTTGGAACCGCGGTCGGTAATGTCCGCGCCGTCGACCGTATACGTGTTCTGGGCACTGCGGGCGCCATTCACCGATATGTTAATCGTGTTGGCCTGGCCGCTGGGATTAGTCGTTCCGACATAAACCTGATCAGAGAGGTTATCTGAAACACCGGGGGCGAGGGTCACGAGTTGCACCCAGTTGCGATTGTTCAGGGAAAGTTCGCGCGCCTGATCACCGCTGATGACGGTCGAGGCGGTGGGCGTCCTCAATTCAACCGCCAGCGGGGCGGCTTCAACGGTTACCACCTCACTGATGGCGCCGGCTTCCAGCGAGATTTCCACGTTCCGCTTTTGCCCGACGTCAATCTTAACCCCTTTTTCAATATGCTTCTTGAAGTTCGGCGCTTCCACACTTATGTCATATAAAGTGGTGGCCATGTTTTCAGCGCTGAAGACGCCATTATCGTCAGAGGTCACTGTCCGAGAGACGATTTTCTTGGCAGAGTCGGTAATCGTTACCGTGGCTCCGGCCACAGCGGCCCCGTTGGCGTCTTTGATTCTGCCGGAGATTGAACCCGACACTTCCTGGGCCGCTGCCACTGAGGCCAGGCTAAACAGCACAACTGCTACAAACACAGCGCGGATAAACTGAAGGTGATGTCTCATTAATTTTCCCTCTTTACTGGAACACGATTTAGATCAACTGTTGGACTTTGCCCACGGACTTGCCGAACATTTGCGGGAAGGCCGTAATTCTAGTAGTGCAAGACTGACAATGAAAACTAAAAGAACTTATCAAGCTGATAACAGAGCCTGATGGATCGCGCGAGGGGTCAGCACGCCGCGTGCTCACCCCTGATGATGCGCTGACTTTTTCAGAATAATGGATGCCTTCTTCAGGATTTTGGACAAATGCTTTTGGTAGAGCATAGGTGTCAACTGGATTCTTCGCGCTGGCGTGCCGCGCATTAATCAAATATCGGCGCGAGATTCGGAAATATTACGGATGTTATTCCGACTCCACTCACCAGTACACGCAGAGAGTATTTGTTGTAGGCAATTGGTGTGCAGCCAGGACTTCGAAGTCGAACTCAGTCCCGACGATGTGCAGAGCGTGAATGGGCCTTTCGATTTTCGGCAAGCGGACCGTGCTCCCGGATCGTCGCATCCTTAACCTGACAGTCTTGCGGTTGGACTCGCAGATCGCGTTTCTGGACTAAGCTGATCCTCCGGGAATAAAAAACTCTTGATTTAAAACTCATCAAGGATATACTCCGTCACCATTCATCCATTGTCCTTTTGACAGACGCACTGTTATTCCTGGTTTTTGTAGCGCCATTGCCAGTTGTTTTTCGAATGCAATTCACCTTGCCGCACGCGTGTTGTAGATAATGACGCGGGCATTGATTCCATCTCAGGAGGAACCCATGTTGAAGTCAAAACACTTGATCCGAATTCTAACCGCGGTAATTATTTTAATAGCGTGCGCCGTCGGGGCCGCCGCCCAGACCGGCACGTCCAACATCAGCGGCACTGTAAGAGACACTTCGGGAGCGGTTGTTCCCGGCGCCACCGTTAAGGCTACGAGTGAAGCCACAAACGTGACCAGCACTCAGACGACCAATGACTCAGGGTTATATGCCTTTAACTCTCTCCCGGTCGGAAACTACACCATCACAATTGAAAAGCAGGGATTTAAGACGCTGCAGAGCAAGACCAACGCGCTGACCGTCGGAACCCAATTAACGGTTGATGGCGCGTTGGAGGTTGGCTCGGTTTCAGAGACAGTGACTGTGACCGGTGGGACCGAACAACTGCAAACGGCAAACGCCACGATGGGAAATGTGGTTGAGCAGAAGGCTATTGAAGCGTTGCCGCTCAACGGGCGTAATCCTCTGACGCTGCTACTTCTGGAACCCGGCGTGGTGCAGAGATCAGCCGGCGCCGCCGGCTCTGGAGTGCACGTCAACGGCGCGCGCGACCGCGCCTATAACGTAACCATCGACGGAATCGAAGCGAACGAGTCGTCTGTGCCCAACCCGGTCAGCAACCTCTATCGCATCAACCCTGACAACGTTCAGGAATTCAAGGTTACCACCAATAACGCCACGGCTGAGGAGGGTCGCAACAGCGGAGCCTCGATTTCGATCGCCACCCGGGCAGGGACCAGCGCATTTCATGGCACTGCTTTTTTCTTTCTGCGCAACGAAGCCCTGAATTCCAACGAGTGGTACGCGAATGCGCAAAAGAACCTCAAACCCATCATCCGCATGAATCAGTTCGGCTTCGAAATGGGTGGCCCAATCAAGAAAAACAAGACTTTCTTCTTTGGCAGTTACCAGTACAACCGGGTTGACTTCACTCAGCCTATAGATCAAACGTTTGGGTTTCCAACTGTATACACGGCGGAAGCGCGCAGCGGAATTTTTCGTTACTTCGTGCCCGATCCACTAAACCCTCTGGTTATTGGCGGCAGCACGATCACTCGTAATTCAACCCTCCTGGTGAATCCCAGCACGGGGGCCTTGCTGGTTCCGCTTTGCGCCACGGCAACGTCCCAGCGTTGCGTTCGCACTTATGACATCCGCACGACTGGAGTCGGCGGCAATAACACCACGGGCAGACCGCTCGATTCGACCGTGGCTACGCTGCTGAAAGCGTACCCCAATCCAAATAATTTTGCGGCCATTGGAGACGGTTTGAATACCGCCACTTACGCCTGGAACCCGCCGACGGCAATTCGTGGTCCCGCAATCAACGGCCGCATCGATCACAATTTCAACGCCAGCAATAGTATGTTCGTGCGTTATCTCTGGTCCGATTACAACACGCTCAAAGGCGACCCGTTGAACGGACGGCCACAGATATATCCGGACAATCCGCCGCTGGGCGAGGTTTTCCGACGTACCTCGAATCTGGCGGTTAGTTATCGCAGAGTAATCTCTCCGAGCATCGTTAATGAGCTGACGGTCGGTTACGGACGTTTCGGCTTTTTGTTCACCCAGGGCGAAGCCAACCCGGCCTTTCCTGACGTGCCACCTTTTAACTTTAATAGCATTGACGAACCATACATCAATACGCCGCGGACCGCGCGAACGGTAACGACCCCGCAGTTGCTGGACAATTTGAGTGTGGTCAGCGGGGCCCACGTGTTCCGCGGCGGCGTCAACTTCCGCTTTTATCGGCACGTCGATCAGCGCGGACAGCCGGGCGGCATCAACGTAACGCCGTCAGTGACGTTCTCGCAAACCACTCGGCCACCCTTTATCGGCACCACCGGCAACTCCGGCTTCGCTGTAGCACCCAATGTGAATTCCACCGATGCGACGACTTTGGGTAGCTTGATAAATAACCTCTACGGTCTCCCGGCTTCGATGACGCAGGTTTTTATTGCCAACCTGAAGGACGACGTATTCCTGCCTTTTAAGACCGGAAACAGCGTTAGCTTGTTTGCCGAAAAGCACAACCTGGATCAATACAACTTTTACTTTCAGGATGAATGGAAAGTTCGTCCGAACCTGACTCTGAACTATGGCGCGCGGTGGGAATATAACCCACCCGCCAACACTTCACCGGGTGACAACGTTTTCGTCGCGTCCACGCCGATCGTTGGTACGCCGCTGCCGGCGAATCCAACCGTCAACCAACCGGGCGCGGTGAGCTTCGTGAAAGCTAAACACTGGTACGAAGGCTCTTTCAAAGGGGCAATCGGACCACGATTTGGATTGGCCTGGAGTCCGGATTTCAAATCGGGCTTTTTGCATACGCTGTTCGGCGATGGCAAGAGCGTGATTCGCCTGGGTTACGGCATCGCTTTCGATACGATTTCGTCGTTTCAAGTGACCGCGGCAGCGGGCAGAATCCCCGGACTAGTCCAAAGTTGCACGACGTCATACAACACGGCGGCATCAGCCTTCACCACGATCACCGCAGGGTGTGTTAATTCGCCTAACATCAACAACACAGTTGCAGGCGGATTCCCAACCCAACTGCCGGCCCCTTCGTTTAAGCCCAGCACCTTGCTGACACCGCCCCAACAGTTAAGAACTAACTCGCCTCCGATTACAGTCTTTGATCCACACATGAATTTGCCGACAGTTCATGAGTGGAACTTTGGAATCCAACGCGAGTTGCCGGGTGGCTTTGTGGTGCAGGCTTCTTACATCGGACGCCGCGGCGAACGTCTGTTCATGGCCTACGATGCTAACCAGGTCAATCCGACCTCAATAATTCCGTCCTTCCTGATCATGCAGCAGAATCGCCGCAATGGTTGCACGCCTGCCGGTACCGGTTGCCCAGCGGGGGTAACGGGCGTAACGCCCCCACTGCTGACTCAACTACAGTCTCAGGGTGGCCTCAGCGCCACCGCCTCTGCCAGCTTCCTCAACTCATCGACCACCACCGGAGAGTTGGACATTAATGGCGCCGGCAGTTTTGCCCGTCGCATCGAAGACAACACCCTCGGCTTGAAGCTCCGGCCGAATCAGCAATTCGCGCTGATTACTTACCTGAGCAACGAGGGCGATTCAAACTATCACGCCGCTCAATTTACCCTGCGCCGACGATTCAGCAGTGGTCTGGGCCTGAGCATGGCCTACACGTTTGGCAAGTCGATTGACAACCAGTCCGTCGATCCCGTTGGTGCATCATCCGGCGGCGGCCTGTCCACTACCAATTCACGCACTCCGACCGATAACCGTAATTTCCGCAATGAGCGCGCTCGATCCGATTTCGATCGCACCCAGGTGCTGCAGGCGGCTTCAGTGTGGGAGGTCCCACTCGGCAAAGGACGACGTTATCTGAAGTCTTCCAAAGGAGTGGTAAACCAGGTTCTCGGCGGCTGGACCATTAACAGCATTTTCACGTTCCAGACCGGCGAGCCCTTCGCTGTTCGCAGCGGCGCCTTCACGTCCAACGGCAGTCACGAATCCCGTGCCGGCGTGCAACAGCCGGTGAAAGCCGTCCTCCAGGAAATTGCCGGATCCACTCTGCCTGGTCCGGTGTTGTTCAAACCCGTAGGCATAAACCCGGCCACAGGTCAGCCCTTCACCTGCGGGCTTGATCTAACCCAGACATTTTGTCTTCCGGCTCCAGGCGAGAACGGCGCTGGCCGGAATATTTTCGTGGCCCCGCATTACTGGAATTTGGACCTTGGTTTTATCAAGACCTTCCAGTTAAGTGAGAAGTTCAAGGTGCAGTTCCGGATGGAGATGTTCAATGCGCTCAATCATCCGAACTTTGACAACCCGCGCGATGCGTCCACTGGATCGCCCAGCATCAGGTCGAGCGTTTTTGCTTCGGCCTGCTGCGCAACTGTCGCGCCGCCATCAACGCAGACGATCGTGCAAACCGGCGAATCGGCGCGCGTGATTCAATTCGCCGCGAAGTTCCAGTTCTAAACTCGTTCGGGACTGACGTGAAACAGCGAGGCATCACCCCGATGTCTCGCTGCTTCTATTTATTTTGCCTGAGCCGCGCGAGCCGGGTGGGGTTTTTCCAGCATCCCTGGGCTGCTGATCCTGCCGCGCCGAATTATTTAACCGACGGACTTGGAATGAAGCAACGCCCAACCGACAACCATGCGGAATGGTTTCTGGCTCTGGCCTTCTTGATCTGTGCCCTGGCCCTTCCCACCGCCTCTGTTGGCCAAAAGCTGAAAGCCGAAGAACTTATCGCCCGTCATCTGGAATCAATTGGACCCGCCAAAGCGCGCTCTTCTCCCCGAATTATTTCGGGAACTTCTCAGGTCATCTTTCGCACCCAGCCGGCTGGACAGGCCATCGGGCGCGCGGTCCTGGCGTCCGACGGCTTGCAGTATCTCCTGGGCATGAGCTTCCCCAGTCCCGTTTACCCACGCGAACAGTGGGGCTTCAATGGCAAGAGTTTCACGGCAACCTTCGTCACTCCCGGCGTCCGTTCGGTGCTGGGAAACTTTCTGATGACCCATGATCTGATTTTTAAGCAGGGCCTGATGAGTGGAGTACGCTGGCGTCAGAAAGCTCGACGATCATTTGCTGCACGAGTTCCGGTACCTGCCGCGCGGAGGATCGGATCTGAAAATCAAAGTCTTCATCGAGCAGGAAACGTTCCGGCACGTGCGTTCTGAGTACGACCGCGTGATTCCCGCCCAGACGGGTGAGCGCGGCTACGGTAATGTGCAGGAAAGAGAGACGCGCTATCACATGATTGAAGAGTTTTCTTTGTTCAAGAAGGAGGGCGACCTCACTTTGCCGCATATCCTTAAGATCAAGTTGAGTGTTGACTCAGCGAACGGAACGTTCCTGGCAGAGTGGGTAATCAAGTTCACTCAATTCGAATTCAACCAAAAGATTGATCCGAACTCGTTTAGCGTCAACGCCAATTAACGGATTGTTCCCATCGCGTGCGGCGACTATTGGTAGAGCAACGCGCGTTCGCGGGCAGATCGAAACTTTTCCAACCCCCCTGCCCACGTTCGCATGATTTCTCCCGCTGGATCACCTCGCTGCAAACTCGCCAGCGCCTCTGCGTTAACCAGCAGGCGCGCGTAACTGTCGATTTTCCAATCGGCGGGGAACAAACGATGGAGCGCCACTGCGATCTCGATGCCTGTGGGGAGAGACTGAAACTGTGCGCGATCAGTGATGACGACGTTGACGCCGCCGCACTCTTCGTTTTTGAAGACCGACGATTTGGGCGTGAAGCGCACCGGAATAAAACGGACGCCGGCAATCTTCTTCGCATTCAAAGCCGCCGCGAGCTTCTGCCCGTCCAGCCACGGCGCGCCAATCAACTCGAAGGGCGTATCCGTGCCGCGGCCCACCGAGACATTCGTCGTCTCCAGCAGACCTATCCCGGGATACAGCGCCGCTTCCGTCAGGCTGCGCATGTTTGGTGAGGGATTGATCCAGACCAGGCCAGTAGAGTCGAACCACATCGCGCGCCGCCAGCCTTCCATCTTGATCACGCGCAGGTCGGCGTTGATCTTGCGCTCGTCATTATATAAACGCCCCAACTCACCAATTGTCAGTCCGTGCCTGACCGGCAGAGTGTGATAAGCCGTGAAAGAGAGTTTGTCAGCGTCGGCGATGGGACCCTCGACATCGACGCCGTTGATTGGGTTGGGACGATCGAGTACAAAGACGGGCAACTTCGCTTTCGCAGCTTCTTCCATCACTAAACCAAGAGTGGCGATGTAGGTGTAGAAGCGCGTGCCGACATCCTGAATGTCGTAGACCAGCGCATCGATGTCTTTCAATTGTTCCGGTTTTGGCCGGCGCGATTCGCCGTACAGGGAATAGATCGGCAGGCCCGTCAGTTCATCTTTGGCGTCCGAAACTTTTTCATCTGCCAATCCGCGGATACCGTGCTCCGGAGAAAAGAGCGCAACGAGCTTCACTCCGGGCGCCTTGAATAGAACATCGATCGTCGATCGACCGGAACGATCGCGGCCGGTTTGATTGGTAACCAGCCCGATCCGCAAACCAGCTAGTTGCTTGAAGCCATCCCGTTCGAGCACGTCAATGCCGGTCAGCACCTGTGCGTCAGGCACGGGCGGCGGGGTGGCCGAGGCGCGTGAGTTCAAACGCGCCACGCCGGCCAGCAACTCGGCCGCGGCCTGGGCGGATTCTTCGCGTGCCTTGTCCGCCGTCGCGTCCGTGATTGAGCTGGCGACGATCGAAGCGACGCGACCTCTTAAAGGACCCACGTCGCCTTTGCCGTCAGGGTGAACCCGATTGCTCAGAAAAATTACGAAAGAATCGCTAGCGGGATCAATCCACATCGAGGTGCCGGTAAAGCCGGTGTGGCCGAATGAACCGAGCGGAAACAAATCGCCCTTGTTGGTCGAGAAGGTCGTGGCCACGTCCCAGCCTAATGCTCGCGCCGATCCGTTGTCGGCAATCGCCCGCGGTCGCGTCATGGCGGCGACGCCCAACGGGCTCAGAATGCGCGCGCCGTTGTACGTCCCGCCGTGCAAAATCATCTGGCAGAAGATCGCGAGATCATCCGCGGTAGAGAACAGACCCGCATGCCCGGCGACTCCGTTCATGCGAAACGAAGTTGGATCATGCACCTGACCGCGGAGCCATTGATCGCCCTGGGCGCCGGCCTTGTCATCGCTGTCACCCAGATAATTCATCTGCCCGCGACGCTTTTCCGTCGGCGCTATTCTTGATCTCATCGACGCCGGAAGATTAAACCCCGTATCGCGCATTCCCAGGGGCACGAAAATATTGGCGCGGGCAAACTGATCGAGGGTTTGGCCGCTGACCCGATGCACCACTTCACCCAGAGCGATGTAGTTGATGTCGCTATAGACAAACCGCGCGCCGGGTTGATTGCGCAGCGGTTCGCGATACAGCCGCTTGAGGGCTTCGTCATACCCGGTCCAGCGTTCGCGCAAATCGAAGTCAGGGGCAAAGCCGGCGGTATGAGTCAGCAACTGCTCGATAGTGATCTTGTCGCGGTCTCCGCCTTTCATTTCCGGAATAAATTGGATGACCGGATCGGCGAGCCGGACTTTGCCTTGCTCGACCAGGATCATGATGCTGGTGGCGGTGGCGACGATTTTGGTCAGACTGGCGAGATCGAAAACCGTATCGAGCGTCATTGCCTCGCGCTCGGGTTCGACGGCCCGTGAGCCGTAAGCCTTGCGCCACGCGACCCGGCCGTGACGCGCGACCAGCACTACTGCTCCCGGCAATTCCTTCTTCGCGATTGAGGCAGAGATGGCCTGGTCCATTTGCCCGAGGCGTGTGGCCGACATGCCGACTGCGGCGGGCGGACTGGACGGTAACTGAATCGATATAGCTTGATGAGCAAACGTGAGGATTGCGAGACCGACGAACATGCGAGACCGAAGCGAGAAGGTAATCATCATGTGAATAATTCCGGCTCTCTCTTAACCTTGTTAATCCTGCCTGAAAAAGAATCTGGCTCAGCTTAAGTCACTTGATTACGAAGTCAGTGCCGGGAGCGATAACGACCGGGTTCTCAACCACCGCCAGAAGCGAGTTTGGGAACATATTCACCCGGTCGCTACCACCACACCACGCGGGCTGCCCGCGCGGGGACCCCGGTCCGCTCCTGGTACCACCCTCGTCATGCCGTGGCTATTTCCTGCTTGCCGGCAATTGAATCCCCGTTCCCCGAGGATAAAGACCCGGAAGAGAAATCGGCAAGCGACCACTGATGTCGCTCTGTCCCAACACGGCCCGGGCGGCCGCTATCTGCAAGCTCGGCATGTCTCCGTAGGCGACCAGATAAGTTTGCAGTTGAGGAAAACTGCTCAATAGATAAGGATTGCCAAAACTGATTGATATCATCGGCGTCTGGCGATCCATCAGGGCCGTCAACGCCCGGTTGCCGGGCTCCGGCAGGGCAACACTGCGGGCCTGGCCGGAGCGCACGCGCCCATACAGTGAAGCAATCACCAGATCGGCCTTAGACGCCAGACTGAGGGCCTTTTGCACCTCGGCCTCAGACGAGCGATCGTCAAGTACGATGGTAATTACCTTGCGACCCGAACGCGCGAGGGTAGAAACGAATGGTTGGGCCACTACCAAACGATCGTCGCCGTTGGTGATGGCAAGATTAAAGATGGTGGCTTTCGGGGCAAGATTTGTCGGCAGGAGATGCGCATCGTTGCGCACCAGCGTGATCGCATGCTGGGCGATCTCATCGGCCAGTGCCAAAGTCTGTGCGCCGCCGACAACCTGGTCGATTTCATCCAGCGGCGTCAGTCGTTGCTTGCTTAGTCCCAAATCGTACTTCGCTGCCAGAGCCTTTCGCGCAGACACCTCGACTCGCTTCTCAGTCAGTCTCCCCGACTTGACCGCGTTTCTCACGCCGCGGATTACTGCTTCGGTATCAGCCGGCTTCAAGAGCAAGTCCGCGCCCGCTTCCAAAGCGCGTACTGACGCCTCTTCCTGAGTGAAGTAAAGCGTGAGGCCGCTCATGCTCATCGCGTCGGTCACGATTATGCCGTCGAAGTTCAGCTCGTTGCGCAGAATTTTGTTCATCACCGGCGAGAGGGTAGTCGGCATCGTGCCTTTCCCAACTACGATTTCTCCGGCTTCGTCGGTTTCGATGGGTCGCAGCTTAATATCGGGTGGCAGCGGCGTAATCGAGGTCGGGTCGATCAGCGGCAAGCCGATGTGTCCGTCCATGACAGATCCGACGCCGGCGTTGACCGCAGCGCGAAACGGAACCAGCTCGACTGCATTCAGACGATCCCGAGTTACATCAATCTCGGGCAGGCCGCGATGTGAATCCACCGCAGTGTCGCCGTGTCCGGGAAAATGTTTGGCGGTTGAGATCACGCCGGCGCCCTGGGCGCCTTCGACGAATGCGGCCACCATCTTTGCTACCGCCGCGGGATCCTCGCCGTAGGAGCGGACGTTAATGACCGGATTGGCCGCGTTGTTGTTCACGTCTGCGACGGGGGCATAGATTTGTTGAATCCCGAGCGCTCGGGCTTCGCGCCCGGTCAACTCGCCCTGCCGGCGGGCGAACTCCGGGTTCGCAGTCGCGCCCACGGCCATGTTCCAGGGAAAGTTCACCGTGTCATCGAAGCGCATGCCCGGGCCAGCCTCCAGATCCGCGGAAATCAACAGGGGATATTTCGCGAGCTGCTGCATGCGGTTAACGAGCATAACTGATTCGTATACCGGACCGCGGAACAGGATGATGCCACCGACGTGATTGTCGACGATCTGATGACGCAGATCCTTGAACGCACTGCTTTCCTGGTTGAGGTAGGTCGCGTTCACACCCACGGCGATGACTTGCCCGATCTTCTCTTCGAGCGACATGCGCTTTAATTGCCTGTCGGCCCATTTCAAAGCTTCTTTGGACGCGCGACGCGAATACGGTTTGATCGATACGCGCGCCGCTGGTTTAGTCGTCGCCGAATCCACGGCTCGTCCAATGCCCGCGGGACTAATGATGAGTAAGAAAACGAGCAGGAGCCTCATGCGGCGGGTTACTGACTGATTGGTAAGTCCTGGCATTTAGATTTTGAGCCCCGTATCCAACTAGATTTCAGCCGAGGCTGATTTTGTTTGCGAGCCGCCGGTCAGGATGCTCGTCCCATATCCCACCAGACAGCAAAGCATTGTTCCAATCAAAACGTACCAGGTCCAGGCAATGTTGGTGTGGGCGGCCAGCCAGCCCATCCAGGCCGCTGGTTGGGCGTTGAACTTCATCGAGAGCCACGGCAGTACAGACACATTAAACTTGATCACTACCATGATCACCAGAGTTACAGCCATGCCTACCATCACGCCGGTTTGATTGGCCCGTTTGGTTAGCACACCCAACAGAAAAGCGCCGAGCATCGGTCCATAAACCAAAGATGCAATCGTCAACCCCGTAGTGAAAACTGATCCCCAATTGCTGGCGAGCACCGCGATGCCAATTAACACGACTCCCCAGGCCGCTGTCAGCCAGCGTGATAGTTTCAAGAGATGTTCATCGCTGGCGTCAGGCCGGAATAGAGGCTTGTAAAGATCCAGGACCGTGCTGGACGAAAGGGAGTTGAGCGAACCGCTCAGATTCGACATGGCTGCGGCGAAGATCGCGGCGATTACGAGGCCGGAGACTCCGTGTGGCAGTTGCGTTACGATGAAACCCGGAAAAATAGGATCGCATGTTTTCGCCAACACACATTTGTCTGCGGCCATAGTAGGATCTGAAAGCGGAACATGCTGATAGTACGCATAGAGCATCACCCCAATTGTCAGGAATAGCGCGAACTGGAACAGTACGACAAAGCCGCTCAGGATCAGCGCCTTCTGACTCTCGCGCTGATTACGACAGGTCAGTAGCCGCTGAACCAGGAGTTGATCGGTACCATGTGATGCCAGGGTCAAAAAGGTTCCGCCCAGGAGTCCGGCCCAGAAAGTAAACGGCACGCTGAAATCAAGTTTGAACGAGACGAGTTGAAACTTTCCGACCGCAGCGGCCTCGGTCGCGATCGCACTCCAACCGCCCGGAACCAGATGGAGTAATTCGTAAGCCGCCAGCAACGAACCGCCAATATAGATTACCAATTGAATTAGATCGGTCCAGATGACGGCGGCAATGCCGCCTTCGAACGTGTAGATCAACGTCAATACGCCCACGATAATGATCGACCAAAGCCACAAGTAGGGCAGCCCCGGCAGGCTCGTACCAAGCACTGCACTCAACACCAGAGAGGCGGCGAAGATGCGCACGCCTTCCGCCAAAGCGCGCATCACCAGAAACAGCGATGCGGCAAAGTTTTTGGTCTTGGTGCCGAAGCGATTTTTTAGTAGTTCGTAAGCTGTCAGCAGGTTGCCGCGAAAGTATGCCGGGATGAAGACCAGGCTGATGATTATCCGGGCGACGATATAGCCCAGGACGACCTGAAGATAGGTGAAGTTTCCACCCTGCTCGGGCCGCGCGTAATTTGCATAAGCCAGCGCCGGGACGCCAATCAGTGTCAGGGTGCTGGTCTCGGTGGCCACAATCGAAAGACTGATCACTACCCAGGAGGTGTTCCGATCGCCCAGGAAATAGTCTCTTACCGTTCGCTGCGATCGCCGAAACATCACTCCAAAGATCGTGATGCCCGCGAGGTATGCGAGTAGAACGATGTAATCGATGGTTGAGAAGCCCATGTGGAGTGTGTTCGCGTCCGGAATCCTGAGCTAGCCCGGTCTCTTAATCAGTTCTATGGCGTGCGCGAGTACGCCATGCGATTTCTTCAGCGCTGCGACTGCTTCGTCCAGCGAGGCACCTGTTTGACTCATCACCAGGGCCACCGGCAAATTGCCCGCCACGGAATCTAAAACTTCCTTTGCCCGCTCCTCGCTCAATCCTGCTTCCGCCGCCAGGATTCGCTCAGCCCGAGCGCGCAGCTTAACATTGCGCGGCTGAACATTCGTCATCCGATTGCCGGTGACGTAGCCGAGGCGAATCATCGCCGCGGTGGAGATCATATTCAGCACCAGCTTTTGCGCAGTTCCGGCCTTCATCCGTGTCGACCCGGCGATCACCTCCGGACCAACCACCGCGACGATGCTGATTTCGGCCGCCTGGGTGATCAAGGACTCGGGCACTGAGGTCAGCGCAATCGTCAGAGCACCGATTCGTCGAGCGTGCCCGATCGCCCCGACCGTGTAGGGCGTACTGCCTGATGCGGCGATCCCAACCAGCGCGTCGCGGTCGGTGAAGCCGCGCAGGTCAAGATCGTGGGCGCCGGCCAAAGCATCATCCTCTGAGGCTTCGACCGCGCGATAACAAGCGTCGTATCCTCCGGCGATGATCCCCTGAATCATCTCGGGAGACACACCGAATGTTGGCGGACATTCCGAAGCATCGAGGACCCCGAGTCTCCCTGAAGTTCCGGTGCCGGTATAGAAAAGGCGACCTCCTTGATTCAATCGCGCGACTATCGCATCGACGGCCCGCGCAATCTCCGGCAGGACCAGCGCGATCGCCTGGGCCACGCGCGCATCCTCCTGGTTCATCAGGCCCAGAATTTCTTCAGTTGGTAACGAACTGATGTGCGCGGTCCGCGGGTTTTCCTGCTCGGTTAGTGGCGTGAAGTCGGCTGCGTCAGGCATGTTTCAGAAGGACAAAGTGCGGACATCGCAAGATCCAAAGGACTGAAAATACGAAAAGCTATCTCAAACCGCAACCGGCAATCGGTGCAGTTGCTCCTGGGCCAGGCGGCCCGCAGCGACAGTGGGCGAAAAGCATGGTGGCGCTATGAAAGCCTTCTTGGCCGTTCGCGCCAGGTCTTCGCGCAAAGGCGCGATCACTAATTCACCTGCCGAGAAAACGCCGCCAACGAAGGCTACCTGAAATCGCTCCTGCTCCATTTTCAGTTTGCGAATGACGGTCACTGCCGCTTTGCCCAGCTCTCGTCCGGCTTCGCTCAAAATGTTTCGCGCTACCTGATCACCGGCGCGTGCTTCTTCAATCACGTGTTTGCTAAAACCGGCGATGCGATCGTTGGTGATCGTCGGTGCATAGATTGCCACCGCCAGATCATCCGCGGAAGCTACCTGGAAGTACTCACAGGCAGCCCGAGTCAAAGCCGTCTTGGGGCCGCGTTCATCGGTAGCCTGGGCCACTGCCTGTACGGCGCGCCGGGCGATCCATGAGCCGCTGCCTTCGTCACCGGCGACCGGACCCCAGCCGCCTGCAAATACATGCTTGCCCTGGCGGTTCATCCCCACACAGATTGATCCCGTTCCTGAGATCACGACGATCCCCGGGCCGCCGTCAGTCGCGCCATAAAGCGCAATGTCGCCGTCGGTCAGCAACTCGATGTTCTTGAGTTCGAGCGTTTCGATCAGCACGTCACGCATTCGAGCGCGAATGTCCTTACGCCTGACACCGGCCAGGCCAATTCCCGCGGCAACCAGATCGTCGCGATCGATTCGCGCGGCCGAGCAAGCCTTGTTAATCGCTTCGCGAATCGCGGCCGCCCCGTTGGCAATGCCTACTCGCAGGGGATTTGAGGGGCCCGACGTGCCTTCGCCCAGGACGCGATCGCCGTCGAGAATGGCTGCTCGCGTGCGCGTGCCGCCACCATCAACACCCACCACCAGTTTTCGCAGCGGAGACATTCTCCGCGGCAGCAGATCTACAGTAGTGTGCGTTACCGTCATGTGAAATTTCGATGCCCAGCCAGTCTATAAGGATTTCTATTCTAGGAACGCCCTAGCTATAATGGAAACTAAAAGATCTTATCCACGTAATAATCCACGTTGATGCGGGCAAGATTATGGATATCAGACAACTAAAAGCATTCGTTGCGATTGCCGAGAGCGGCACCTTCACTGCGGGAGCTGCGCGGGTGCACGTGACCCAGGCGGCCATCAGCATGCAGATTCGCCAACTGGAGAATGAGACGCATACGCAGCTTTTCATTCGCGCGCCGCGTCGAGTGATTCTGACCGAGGCCGGCGAGAAGCTTCTCGAACGCGCCTATACGATCCTGCGTGAGCACGACGCGGCCATCGAGGAACTGGCGGCCCTCACGGGCGCGCACCGCGGCCGAATGCGCATCGGCAGCGCCTCGGCCATGGTCAGCGCGGATCCTCTGCCAAATATTCTCAGAGAGCTGCGGATGGCCCATCCGGGTGTCGAGACTTCAGTGGTCTCGGGAACCAGCGAGTCTTTGGTGAAGATGGTTCTGGCAGGCGAACTCGACGCGGCCTTCGTTTCGCTGCCGGTCGAAGCGCGTGGCGTGCAAGCCGAACTCTTGAATGAAGATTACCTGGTGGCGATTGCATCACCTCGGCATCAACTGGCGAAGCAAAAGATCGTCAGCACTTATGCGCTGGCCGGCGAGAAACTAATCCTCGGCGAGCGCGGTGGCAACACGCGACGATTGATCGATCAGTTTTTTGCGCAGGCAGGCGTGAACCTGAAAGTCACCATGGAACTGAGCCGGCTGGCCGCCATCAAGCGCATGGTCGAAGAAGACATGGGTGTCGGCATCGTCCCGCTGCAGTCAGTCGAGGAAGAAGTGAAGAGTGGCGCTCTCGTCCGTTGGTGGATCGAAGGCGCGCAGATCAATTGGCAACTCGGCGTGGTGCGTTTGGTGGGCGGTTACGAATCGCCCATTCATCTGAAATTCCTGCAGCTTTGCCGCGATCACTTCGCCGGCAGCGTGGCGCCGTCACCCGCGCGCGCTAAATCTAAATCGAAGAAAAAAGTCGGCTAGCGACTAGTAGTTTTCTAAACAGGCTGGTGTTTTTAGCTAACGAGTTATCTAACCGCGAGTTTCATTCAGTCCCGTAATCAAACGCTCAACATCGTCTTCGTTATTAAAGAAGTGCGTGGCGATCCGAATCCCTGCAGGCTTTTCGGTGACCACGACACCACGGCGAAAGAGTTGACGCACAACCGCCGCAGGCTTCTCAACCCCCACCAACGTCTCTCCCGACCGGGCGTGCTCAGGTTCGAGCGGTGACAGGACCTCCCAACCATTTTCCAGCAGCCGCGACGTCAGCAGGCGATTAAGTCCGAGCACCCGCTCTTGTACATTCGCGGCGCCGATCTCATGTACGAGATCGACTGCCGCGCCGAGAGAAAAAATTCCGGCAAAGTGTGGGCAGCCCCACTCGACCCGCGCCGCCGCGTCATGACGCGGACGAAATTCGTCATTGCGCATTTCAAAAGGATGCTCGACGCTTAACCAGCCAATGGACCGCGGCAGGGATTGCGCCAGCAGTTCGCGACTGAGATAAACAAAGCCTGAGCCGTACCCGGAAAGCATCCATTTGTGCCCGGTCGAACACAGCGCGTCGATCTTCATTCGCTTCACATCGATCTCAAATGCGCCCGCAGATTGAGCGGCATTGATCACGAATGCGTGCTCGCCCTTGATTGATCCAACGGCCTCAGGATCAATCCGAAAACCGTTCGAGAACTGAACGTGACTGAGCGCGATGACACCTGTGTCGCGGGTCATCGCGGCCTGTAGATCTTCCATTCGTACTTCGCCGTTGACCGGCGGTAAAAGATGCACCGGAATGCGTCGATGCATCCAGGGCAGGGAAGTGACAGGGAATTCGAGCGAGCTGGAAATGACTTCGCCGCGGTCCTCCAGGGCGTCGACGATCACATTCATGCCCGCTGAGGTGTTGGTGGTAAACGCAATCTCATCGGGTTCAGCATTGATCAGCCGGGCCACCTTTTCGCGAATCGCCTCGCGGTCCGCCAGCCAGCGATTCCAGTGGACATCGCCATCGCGCATCATCTTTTCATAATAGCCAGCCGCCGCTGTCTGCGAGGCACGCGAAACTGGCCCAGCCGCCGCGCTGTTGAGATAAGCCATCCGTTCGGTGACCGGAAATTGTTTGCGGATATCGTTCCAGTTAGTCATGCAGGCCGAGATTACACGAAGAGAGAGAGAGGCAGGTAGTGGCCAACGCACGTTGCATAAGAAAGAGCGGCGAGACTGGGTATCCCGCCGCTCTTTTTTCGCGAATCAGCTGACGCTGGTTGTTTCAAGGAGTCCCGAAGCGTCCGCGATACTCAGCGGAAAGGATGAACGCCTTGACCATATCGGCCCTCTGGACCCTCACCAGAACGTCGTCACCAGGTGTGGTGAAGCTGTTCAGCTTGCTTAGCCAGAAGTCGTATCCAGTATGGTTGGTGTCGGGAGCGACGTCGGGGTTCCGTCGCAGATAACCAAAGAACTGCATCAGCACAAAGGCGCGGTTGAATTCATTAGTTGTCAACGTTGTGTTTTCAGCCACTCTGCGCAAAGCTCGGCCCCGCGCCGCGGCGTCCGCGGTATTAAGTGCTACTCCAAACTCATTAATCGCGGCAGTCCGATCGGCATCCGATGGCGTTACTCCGGCGTTCAGGAACAACGCGTCGACAAACTGCTGGGGGGTCCGCGTGGTTGGAAACGCATCTGTGAATCGCATCCGCTGCACGAACGCCAGACAGAAGGCCACCTTATTGGCCTCCAGCACTGCCTCCCAACCCGTCTGGCCGACCACGACTCCGGTTCCAATCTGTTGCGTGTCAGGCAAAAACTCAGCGAGTCTGACTATTGGAACTGGGAGAGTATGAACATTCGGAAAAGTCGAGTTGCCGGTGGCGTCGCCGTAAGACGCTTTGTAAATCCGTTCGACCAGGTAACCTGTTTGCTGGAATTCAATTGAAATATAGAACGCTGCCGACACGTTGATCCGTTTTAAGGCGATACACGCCTGGTCCGCCCCGCACGAAGTTATTTCATTGGTCCAGAAGTTAAGGCCGCTCTGGTCTGGTTGGCGATTAAGAAAATCAGAATAGTGCTGGCGCACAAAGAAATCCGCGGTATCAATCTGGTTGGTGGCAGCAGCAGTAATAGTGAAGTTCGTGTCTGAAATATCAAAGAAGATGTTGCCCACCGCCTCAACCTTGATGCGTGCTGTAGTGGTGGCGGTATTCGGAATCGTCACCGCTTCCGTGCCGTCGTTGGGCGTACTGGCAAGCAGCACCGTCGGGAATGTATTGCCGCCGTCTGTAGATAGCGAAACCTTTACGTTAGCGGCCAGGACCGGCGCGGCGTTGCTGTTCGCGACATTCCAGGTGATCGTTTGCTGGCTGTTGCCGGCGAATGAGACGGCTGTATTCGGACTGGTGACCGCGAACGGCCCGGCGCCGGCGTTGACGTTGACCGTCATTTCCGAGGTGTTAATACCCCCACGGTTATCACGCGCCGTCACTCGGAACTTCATGTTGCGGGTCGTGGTCGGCATGTTCTCACCCGACAGTCCGTTGTGTTGTGCCGGTGTGCTCGCGCCCACGACGATGACCTGGGTCGGGTTGTTGGCGTTGTTCAAAATGTATTGCAGAGAGGGGAAGGTTCGCGAGGGGCTGACGCTCGGTCGATAAGGACGGAAGAGCGGCCGGTCACCATTGTCCGTGTTCGGCGGTGATGCCGCGCCGAGATCGAATTCTTCCCACGCATAGGTTAGGGCATCGCCATCGGGATCAGTGGCGGTGGCGGTTAAGGTGAACGGCGTGTTGGCGGGAACGTTGAAGTTGGCGCCCGCATTAACTGTTGGTGGAGCATTACCGGTGGGCGTCGTGGCCGCGCAGGCATTCGCGTTTACCCACGCCAGCACCTGGTCAATGCTGGCGCTGTGAAAATAATCATCGCTGCTGACCTGCAGATCAGCTGCGGCGCAGGTGCCCGCATAAGATGCCACGGTTGAGCCTGACCCCGGCTCATACGCTACCCCCGCAGTGCGGTTTGCCGGGGTGCACTCACCTGAATTGGATTCGTTAAATGTGTGACCACCATCGAACTGGTGGATGACTTCGTGGGCCACGAAGTCGACATCAAATGGATCACCTTGCGGATTCGACGTGGCCGTTGCCCCGCCGGCCTGGTTGTTCGCCTGACAGACCCCTCCGCCTCCAACACCTCCAGATCCGATGCTAAACACGTGGCCAATGTCATAGTTGGCGGTGCCCAGGGTCGCATCGAGATTGGTTTGGTTGTTGGTGGCGTTGGTATTCGCGTTGGCCCCGTTGGTATATGGATCGGTCGCAGGGTTGGGATAGATAATGCTCAGCTCGGTTGCCTGGGACACCAGGACAAAGCGAATTGATATGTCGCGACCCCAGATGCCGTTAACGCGGTTCATCGTAATCAGAATTTGGTTGTAGGCCCGCAACTTCGCCTGATTGTCGTCGTCCCCCCCCTGCCGAAAAAAATTGGTGTATTCACCCGTGGCGGCGATCGCCGTGCGCAGGCTTCTCAAGGTCGTTCCGTTCGGCCCTGCGGCCGGCGTAATTCCTTCGCTTCGGGCCGCCCGCGTCGACTTTGCTTCAGGAACCAGACACTCGAAGACTGCGCCTTCTTTATGGAAACTTTTCTTGTCGTACGTCAGATAGTTTGTCGTATCACCTTTGGCGTATGGATCGACATAGACGGTCTGGGACGACGAGATTACCTGAGCGTGGAATCCCAGCGAGGACCAATCGAAACGCGCGGTGGCCGTCGGATCGTCAATGCCCTGGCCCGAATATGATCTGAAATCAGGTGTCTGGCCCAATGGGTCGGGCGCGCTTATCGGCGACTCGACTATCCGGAATCTGGGGAAAGTACCATCCGGCATCGGGATGGTGATTTCAACGTCAGTCTTGCGGGCTTCCGCGGTGAATTCCATAGGCGCTCGAGCCAGGATGTTCAGCAGCGCCGAACTATTCAAACTTAAGGTGCGGTAGGACGAAGCGTTGACGGTGCGGGGCTGTTCAGCGTTGGCTATCGAGCTTTCGCTAACGACGGCCCACAAGCCTTCTGTCGACATCTGTGCTTTTTGGTTGAGCGAAGTTGACTGGCTTGTTGATGAGGCTGATACGCCGGTCAGCTTGCCGGCAAAGATGCCCAGCCCCACAGCGATCAGTGCGACACTCGCGAGCATAGCAGATGCTTTTCCGCGACTAAGTCCGGCTCGGAAGCCAGACGAGCAATGCTTGGGCGAGACTATACGTTGCTTCATTAAACCATACCTCTCCTGGGACAGAATTGAGTTGAATTGAAAATTTAGCGAAGGCCTGTTTCGATATTGAGTGGGATTTACTTAAGCGGTGGCTTCGTGAGTCTTGACGAAGTGATCCTGCTCAGCGGCCCTCGATGCTCTAGTGTTGCGAGCGAAAACTAGCAGCCTGATGATCGGACGTCAAGCATATTGCGCATTTTTTCCGGATAGTCTGCGGACTAATGCCGCATTCATTCGCGCCAGGTCAAGGTCCAGGAGGGACCTGTTTGACCCGCCTGAGGTCGGGCAGCATGATTGCGTCAAGGGTGTTGTCGAGGACGGGGAGAACCTGCTCACTGGCGGCTCTGTTCAGCTTCCGCCCTCAAACCACATCGTCCCCAGCGGCGGCAAACAAATCTCAGCCGAATACTCCAGACCGTGCGCCGGGACCTTCTCGGCCTTGATGCTTTTGACCACTCCAAACCCGCCGCCACAATATTTTTCGTGATCGGTGTTGAGTATTTGTTTGTAGGTGCCTGCTCGCGGCAGGCCCAGCCGATGACCCTCACGAACTACGGGTGAGAAATTACCGACGCAAATAATCTCCTTGCCGGTCGAGGGTTGAAGGCGACGAAAAGCAATTACGTTTTCAGAAGCATTGTCCACCTCGATCCATTCAAAACCTTCCGGCTGACCGTCGGCTTCCCAGAGCGCGCCGTGTTTCTGGTAAAGCTTATTCAGATCCTGGACCAGTGTCTGCACGCCCCGGTGCACGGGAGTTTCAAGCAAATGCCAATCGAGACTCTCCGTCTCATTCCATTCGCGCCACTGACCAAACTCGCCACCCATGAACAGCAGTTTCTTGCCCGGATGCGCCCACATATATGCGTACAGCGCGCGCAGGTTCGCGAACTTCTGCCACTCTTCGCCGGGCATCTTGTTGAGCAGCGCGCCCTTCATGTGCACGACTTCATCGTGAGAGAAGGGCAGAATGAAATTCTCCGTCCACGCATAAATCAAACCGAACGTCAGCGAAGTGTGATTGCCGCCGCGAAACAGCGTATCAGTCTGAAAATACTTGAGCGTGTCGTGCATCCAGCCCATGTTCCACTTGAAATCAAAACCCAGTCCGCCCGCATACACGGGGTGACTGACCGCCGGCCAGGCGGTTGATTCTTCGGCGATCATCAAAGTACCCGGGCACTCGCGATGAGTTGCTTCGTTCAGTTCCTTGATCAACGAGATGGCCTCGAGGTTCTCGCGGCCACCAAACTCATTCGGTATCCATTCACCCTCTTTGCGGCTGTAGTCGAGATAGAGCATCGAAGCCACCGCATCGACACGCAAGCCGTCCAGATGGAATTCGCGCAGCCAAAAAAGCGCATTAGCGATCAGGAAGTTTCGCACCTCGTTGCGGCCGTAGTTGAAGATGTAAGTTCCCCAGTCAGGGTGCTCGCCTTTGCGTGGGTCCGCATGTTCGTAAAGCGCGGTGCCGTCAAAACGCGCAAGCGCAAACGCGTCCTTCGGAAAATGGGCCGGCACCCAATCCATAATCACGCCCAGGCCTTTCTGGTGCAGATAGTCGACCAGGAAACGGAGGTCATCGGGTGTGCCGTAACGCGACGACGGCGCGAAGTAAGCGCTCACCTGATAGCCCCATGAAGGACCGTAGGGATGCTCCTTCAACGGTAGAAATTCGACGTGAGTAAACCCATTTTGCAGGCAGTAATCAGCGAGTATCGGGGCTGCTTCGCGATAGGTCAGCGGCCGATTCCCATCTTCGGCAATTCGACGCCACGAGCCGAAATGAACTTCATAAATCGCGAGTGGCTTGCGCCAGGCCTCGCGTTTGATTCTGCGCGCGAGCCACGAACGATCGCGGAACTTGTGTTTCGATTTGAAGACGATTGACGAAGTATTAGGCGGGACTTCCATCATCAAAGCGTACGGGTCAGCCTTTAAAAACGTTTGCCTGCCGGACTTGATTTCGTACTTGTAGAGTTCACCTTCGCTGAGGTCAGGAATGAAGAGTTCCCATACTCCTGAATCGCCCAGCCGCCGCATTCCATGATTTGCGCCCTTCCACTCATTGAAATTGCCGACAACGCTAACGCTTTTTGCATTAGGCGCCCAGACAGCGAATGAGACCCCTAAAGTGCCATCAAGCGTACCCACGCGGGCGCCGAGCTTTTCATAGATGCGTAGGTGTTTTCCCTCGCCAAACAAGTGCAGGTCGAGTTCTCCAAGGGCAGAGGACTCAACCGGCGAGGTTGGCTCTACAGACTCTTTAATACATTTCGAGGGCCCAGTTTTTCTTTGCGTCTCTGCGCCTTTGCGTGAGGCCTTCGCTGGCGCTTTCTTTTTGCCCGTCATTATTTTGTCCGAAGTCGTTCGGTGATGGAGCGGGAACATCCGTGCCCGCACAGCGCTCCAGGTTCTGTCACCCGCAAAAGCAAGCTGGCGCGTTACCCTGTCAATGCTTCCTCAAGAACATGATCCGGCTTGACCGGCTCAACCAATCGCCGAAAGATATGCGCGCCCGTGCCCATCTCAGCCAGATTACTATTTGCTTCCGCCAGGATTTCCAAAAAGCGCTCGCGCACCGAAGGCAGATCCAGATTCGCCATCAAGTCCATCGCGCGCGCCGCGTACTTCAGGATCTGGATCGTCTCGATGCCGGAGATGTCGTTAAAGAACCAGCCGCAACTGGTATACATCAACAACAACATGCGCTGTAGCTCGAGGAAGGTCAGCCCGCGCCATTGCTCATCCGGTGACAACCAGCGGCCGGCGTGTCGGTGGAGAAACTTTTCGCGCGAACATTGCTGATCGAGCACGAGGGTGATGCTCTCGTTGCGGGCTTGCCAGGGATCGATAAAGAGAACGCCACGCGTCGCTTCGAAGTGCACTGCATTTTTGTCTCTCAATAAATCCAGCGCTGCGCGCAAAGGCTTGCGCCAAAGCTGCGTCCAGCCCGGCTCGCCTCCGGTGTGACATCCGCAATCGCGAATCCAGCGGCCAACGCCGTGCGCACAACTCCAGGACGTTCCCTCTCCCGTTGGTCCATCGTTGATTTCAACTTCAAAGTGTGGTGGCTGGTGGTCGAGAAATTCACCGTAGTTAGTCGCTCGAAAGCCGCGGGCCGGAGCCTCGATTTTCAGGGCATGAGCCAGGCAGAGATCCCCAAACTTGAAATGGTGCCCATAGCTCTCGCCGTCCGTCGCAATGTTTACCAAATCCCGGCCATGGGCTACCCGGGTGAATCGATCGACCAGATCACGGCTCGACCGTAGCAGACTTTCAAACGCAATCGCCCGCGAGGTTGGCCCGTCATAAAAAAAGATTGCTATCGATCGCCCCGAACCATCGCGATGCGAGTAACGATAAGCAATCCCAGTCTCGATCGTTTGCTCATTCACTTCGCGCCAGTCTTCTTCGCCGGCCCGTCGAACTCGAGCAGCCTGGTTAGGCGCCAGAATCACGAATCGCAAACCTGCGTCGATGAGCGACTCAATCACCTCATTGTTGGCAGCGGTCTCTGGCAACCACATTGCTTCCGGATCGCGTCCGAAGCGGCGGCGAAAGTCGGCCACGCCCCAGTGGATCTGAGTTTCCCGATCCGGTTCATTACAGAGGGGCAGAATTGCATGGCCATAGGCCTGCGCCAGCGCGTTTCCATGTCCGCCACGTTCGCTCGTGCTGAGCCTATCGGCCTCGATAATAAGTTCGTAGGTGTCTGGATGATGGCTCTGAAGCCAGCTCAAAAGCGTCGGCCCAAAGTTGAAGCTGATCTCCGCATAGTTATTTATGATCAGTTCGCCGCCGATTCCGGGATCGCTAATCAGAGCGCGGGCGTTGGGTTGATAACATTCGGAGTGAATGCGCTCGTTCCAGTCGTGAAAGGGGGCGGCGGTGGGCTCAACCTCGACCACGCCCGTCCACGGATTCTCACGCGGTGGTTGATAGAAATGGCCATGGATGATCAGCGCAGACATAGACAGGGTTTACAAGATTAACAGAATAACAAGGTAAATCCTGAGTATAGCCTGATGGAAAGTGGGCGAGCTTAAACGGGTACTCAGTCTTTGTCATGTGGATTCTGTAAATTCTGTCTAGCGGTTCGTCTTCATCGCCAGCCAGGCTGCGCCAATCAAACCTGCGTCATCACCACGTTCCGCCGGCGCGATGCGGCATCGCCCGGCGGGTTCGTTGAATGCTCGCCGTAGAGTCTCTGACTGCGCATGTTGAGCGAACATTTCCCAGCCAGCCGACACGCCTCCACCAATGACGATGATTTCAGGATTGAAGATGTTGATGAAACCGGCCATCGCCACTCCCAGATAAATGCCCACCGTGCGGAATACTTCACCAGCCAGTTCGTCCCCGGCCATCGCCGCGCTAAATACTTTTTCAGAAGTTAATTCGGACTCTCCAATCGCGTTCAGGGAAGAACTGGAGTCAGTGGCCAAAGCCTCGCGCGCCATGCGCACGACCGCGGTGGCGCTGGCGTAGACTTCCAGGCACCCGGTGTTGCCGCACTTACAGATTACGCCGCCAAACGGTTCGACTGAAACATGACCGAGTTCGCCGGCTGTGCCATCAGCACCACGCCAAAGTTTGCCGTCCAGAATTATTCCGCCACCCACGCCGGTCCCCAGCGTCAGGCAGAGGATGGTTTGAAAACCCCGCGCTGCTCCCTGCCACATCTCACCGAGCGTGGCGGCGTTGGCGTCGTTCTCCAGCAGAACGGAGCGAGTGAGGGCGCTCTCCAGAGCCGGTCCAAGTCTGAATCCCTGAAGAGATTTGCAGTTCGGTGCGTTTATCACCAGTCCGGTCTCAGTATGGACTGTGCCCGGGACTACAACTGAAACTGCGTTGACGTGCGCGCCGCGCTTTTGAGCCACTGCTTCGCACTCGCGGACTGCAGCGGCAATGCTGTTCACCACCTCTGCGGGATCGTCGGATTTCGGCGTCGCGGTCCGCGCGCGTTCGTGAATGCGCCCGGCGCGATCGATGTTAGCGGCGCGCAAATTCGTGCCCCCGAGATCGACCGCGCAGATCAGATCGGTTATCGCTGAACCATCCACGCGCTAAGCTTTTCTCCTGCCGAACATGTCAAACCCAACCGCAGCTACCAGCACCCCGCCTTTAACCACGTACTGAGCCCAGTTCTCAACATTCAAAAGCGACATGCCGTTATCAAGGCTAGCCAGAATCAACGCACCGAGCACAGCACCGAACACCGAGCCGCGACCACCCATCAAACTGGTGCCGCCAATCACGCACGAGGCGATGGCGTCGAGTTCCATCAGGTTGCCGGCGTCGGGCGAAGCGCTGCCCACCCGCGCGGTGTGCAGAATCGACGCTAGTCCAGCCAGCGCGCCCATCACACAAAACGCCGCCAGGATGTAACGCTGCAAGTTAATTCCTGAAAGCCGGGCCGCATCAGGATTGCCGCCGATGGCATAGAGGTAGCGGCCAAAGGTGGTGTTCGCAGTGAGAAACGATCCGGCGAGGGCGACGGCGAGCAGGAAGATAACCGGAATGGGAACGCCGCCGGCCTGATTCATGAGCAAGATGAAACCCACAATAACGACTGACGGCACGAGTATGCGGGTAGCCAACGCGCCGGCCCCGAGCACTTTCAATCCATGACGCTGCCGGGCTCGGTTGCGCCGGAGATTTGTCCAGATCAGAGCCACAATCGCCAGGAAGGCCAGCACAAAACCGATGCGCGGATCGATGAAGTCACGGCCAAGGGATCGAAAGAATGGATGCTCGACAGGAATGGTTGCACCCCTGGTCAGCTTAAGAATCACGCCGCGCCAGGCTTCCAGACCGCCGAGCGTGACGATGAACGCGGGGATGTTGACGTAAGCAACCAGGGCACCCTGAATGGCCCCGATCACGATTCCGACCACGATGGCGGCGGCCAGAGAGACGACCAGGCCTTTGCCCTGAGACATGGCCGCGATGCCGCCGGCTAGACCAACCACAGCACCCACGGAAAGATCGATATTGCCGCAGACGATTACCATCAGCATGCCCACCGCCAGCACACCGGTCACGGCCATCTGCTGTAAAAGTTTTGAGAAGTTAACCGCGCCCAGAAAGAGACCGTAAGGATGATGTTGATCGATCGTGGCCCACTGAAAGAAAAGCCAGATCACGATCAGCGCGAGCAGCATCGTGTAGGCCCGCAAAGATGAAGTGCGAAGTTTGAATCTGCCTTGCTTGGTTGGTTCGGACATAAAGGATCTACCAGGTAATAAACGACAATCCCGTTTAGACGGCGGACTTGTCCGCCGTTGCCGTGAACTCCTCCGTCACGGCAGTAACATAATGAACGAGGTTCGGTTCGTGTGATTTGACGAGGCGCATCCGGATTTAATTAGCGGCGGACAAGTCTGCCGGCTAAACGGAAGCGATAGCTTATTCATCGGTCTTTTCATGCCGCCTGCCGCGCGTGTCCCGTGGCGCACGACATCACTGCTTCCGGCGTCGCCTCGCTGCGAGTGAACTCTCCGGTCACGCGGCCTTCGTGCAAAACAATCCCGCGATCCGACACACCCAGGACCACCGGCAACTCAGACGAAACCAAAACGAACGCCAACCCGCTTTCCGCCAGTCGATTAATCTGCGCATAGATTTCCTGCTTGGCGCCGACATCGATCCCGCGCGTCGGCTCGTCCAGGAAAAGCACGCGCGGATTGGTCAGGAGCCATTTCGCGAGCACAACCTTTTGCTGGTTCCCGCCGGACAGCGTACCCGCAATTGTGAAAACTGAGTTTGCCTTGATGCGCAGGTCGCGCGCCGAACGCTCACTGGCCGCGGCTTCAGCATCTTCACTGGTGATAAAACGGCCGGAGAGCTGACGCAGCCCGGCGAGGGTCATATTTTTCAGGATCGTCTGATCGAGAATCAGCCCGTAACGTTTGCGATCTTCGGTAACAAAGCCGATGCCATATTTGATGGCGTCCGCCGGCTGGTTAATCTGCACCCGCTTCTGATCGATCAATATTTCGCCGGACTTGCGGCCGGGATGCGCGCCAAAAATCGCCATCAGTAATTCGCTGCGCCCAGATCCCATTAGGCCGGCAATCCCCAGGACTTCTGCCTTGCGGGCTGTGAATCCAACCCGATTCACGAGCAGCTTGCCTGGCACCGCCGGATCTTCAACCGTAACGTTGCGTGCTTCAAAGATAATCTCGCCGCGCTCATGCTTACCCTCGGGGAAGATTTCGCCGACTTTGCGCCCGACCATCTTCGCAATCACCCCTGCTTCATCCAACTCGTGGGTTGGGTTGGTTCCAATCGTGCGGCCATCGCGCAGCACTGTGATGCGGTTGCTGATGCGGAACACCTCGTCCAGCTTGTGCGAGATGTAGATCATCGCCACGCCCCGGGCGCGCAGGTTATTGAGAATGCCAAAGAGTGTCTCTACTTCGGCGTCGGTCAAGGCAGCGGTTGGCTCATCCAGCACCACGATCCGCGCGTCGTGGGACAAAGCCTTGGCAATCTCTACGAGTTGCTGTTGTCCGATGCCCAGGTTGCTCACGGGGGTCAACGGATCGATCTGTAGATGGAGATCGTCGAGCAGCTTCTGCGCGCCGCTGTAGAGTTTTTCCCAATTGATGATGCCAAAGCGGCGCGGCTCGCGACCAAGAAAGATGTTCTCGGCCACGCTCAACTCCTTTACCAGCGAGAGCTCCTGATAGATGACTGCGATGCGGGCGCTCTCGGCATCGCGAACGTTGGCAAATCGCCGCTCGGAACCATCGAACAGAATCTCGCCGCCGTATTCCGGATGAGGGTAGACGCCGGCGAGAATTTTGATCAGGGTTGACTTGCCCGCGCCATTTTCGCCAACCAGGGCATGTATCTCGCCTTCGTTAAGATCAAAGCTCACGCCGTCCAGGGCCCGCACTCCCGGAAAGGACTTCGTGATGCTTTTCATTTCAAGAAGACTAAACATGGACTGTCAGAACCGCGTGCGGTAGCGGGCGGTTTAGCCTGGGCTATCGATAGTCGACAAAGCAACACCCGCTACCGCAGGCGGTTTCGGACCTTACTGCTTCGGCCATTGATCTTTGGGCACGTTCTTGTAGACGTCATCGAGCTTGTGATAGCCGTCCTTAATAACCGTGTTCATGATGTTGTTCTTATCCAGCACCTGAGGTTGATGCAGGATCGAAGGGATGTCTTTCCTGCCGTTGTTGATGGTGTCCTTGGTTTCGACTTTTTCTCCGCGCGCCAATTTTACTGCGGCGTCAACCGCGCTGTAGGCGAGTGGTTGGATCGGTTTGTAGATCGTCATCGTCTGCTTGCCATCGGCCACTCGCTGAACGGCGTCGAGCGCGGCATCCTGCCCCGTCACCAAAATCTTGCCCACGAGTTGCGGCGGCAAAGCATTGATAGCGCCGCCCGCAGTGCCGTCGTTGGACGCCACAATCGCCTGAATGTCGTTATTGTTTTTGGTCAGGGCGTCTTCGGTAATGCGGAGCGCTTCGCTGGCCAGCCATTCACGCGCATATTGTTTGGCGACAATCTTGATATCGCCACGATCAACTGCCGGTTGCAGAACGCTCATCTGGCCTTCGACCAGCAGGATCGCGTTGTTGTCAGTCTGTGAGCCACCGATCAAAACGTAATTGCCTTTGGGCGCGTGATCGAGCGCGTACTGTGCCTGCATCTGTCCAATCTTCACCACCTGATGCGCCACGTAAAGATCGACGTCGGCATTCCGGATCAAACGATCGTAGCTAATCACCGGCACGCCCTGTTTGTGGGCGGCTTCGACGATAGATGCGGCGATAGTCCCGTTGTGCGGCGCGACGATCAAAACATCGACACCTTTGGTCAGGAAGTTGTCGCATTGTTTGGTCTGCACGGCATCGTCGCCATTAGCGACTTGGATCTCACACTCGGCTCCAACTTCCTTGCAACGCTGCTCGATCAGGGCCTTGTCACGCTGCCAGCGTTCTTCCTTCAGGGTGTCCATCGAGACGCCTATGCGCACCTTGCCGCCCTGTTTGGCCGTGCCTCCGGTCTTGCCGGGCTCGGGACCTTTGACGCAGGCCGAAGTTAGCAGCAGCGCAAGTAGCAACAACGGGGAAAGTCTGGTGATAGTTTTCATCGATGGAGTCCTTCTTCTGATCGAGGTGCTGGTTCAAATAAGCTGGAGTTGCGGCTCCGCGAGGAGCCGGATGTTTATAGCTGTCCAGGTTGGATTATTCAAGCCCCTGTTTGAAGCATTACAGCCCATCAGATCGTCTCGGACCTTGCCTGGAGCGGATCGCGGACATCCTGTCCGCTTGAGCGTGTAACGCGAAATCGCCCCGGCTTCTGATCAGAAGGTACTTGAACTGCTGCGCTGGCGGACAAGGATGACGAGATCCGCTCTCGCCATCCCTACCTGCCATGCAACACCGTCAATCGTTTCAGCTTAGCTGCGATCTCGTCGGTTAAGAGTTCAGCCCTGAACCGCCAGGCCCAGTTGCCAGACTCGCTGGCCGGTAAATTCATGCGGGCTTCATGGCCCAGCCCGAGAACATCTTGCAACTGAACGATTGCGGTGCCGGCAACCGATGCCATCGCCGCGCGAATAAAATCGCGATGAATTTCGCGGCCGTCGCAGTTGAGATACCTGAGACAGAACTCGCGCGTTTTGTCATCGGCCAAACCAGCGAACCAACCGGCGGTCGTGTCGTTGTCATGCGTGCCGGTATAAACGACTGTGTCTTGAGTGTAGTTATGTGGCAGGTGAACATTCGCGGTGTCGCTGTCAAAAGCAAATTGCAAAACCCGCATCCCGGGAAAACCAAATGCTTCGCGCAGGCTTTCCACGTCCGGAGTTATCACTCCCAGGTTCTCGGCGACGATTGGTAGTTCACCCAGCGCTGCGCCCAGGGCGCTGAATAATTTCCGTCCGGGCGCCGGCACCCACTGGCCGTTCTGTGCCGTCGGCTCACCCGCAGGAATCTCCCAGCAGGCAGCGAAACCGCGAAAGTGATCTATTCGCAGCAGATCAAACTGGGCGAGGGCGAAACGCACTCGATCGATCCACCAGCTGAAGCCGTCGGCTTCCATTTGATTCCAGTCATAGAGTGGATTGCCCCAGAGTTGACCGGTGCCGCTGAAGTAGTCTGGGGGCACACCGGCCACCTCAGTCGGGTGCCCGCGTTCGTCGAGTTTGAAGTATTCGCGATGGGCCCAGACATCGGCGGAATCGTGCGCGACAAAAATCGATACGTCGCCAACGATCATCACGCCGCGCGCGTGGGAATAATCGCGCAATGCCCGCCATTGCCTGAAGAAATAGAATTGAAAGAATTGTTGAGCGGCTATCTGATCTTGCAGTTGCGCGCGCGCGTTGGCCAGCGCAGCGGGCTGACGCTCTGCCAGTTCGCGATCCCAATCGGACCAGGCGCGGCCATCGTTAACCTCTTTCAAAGCTCGAAAGAGAGCGTACTCATCAAGCCACCACGCTGATTGAGCGCAGAACTCTCTCAACTCATTGTGCAAAATGCTGGCGGGGCCCTGCTTGAAACTCTCGTACGCCTGCGTGAGCAGGTTTTCTTTGAAAGGTCGCACCTGTTCGAAGACGACACGGTCCGACGAAAACGGCGGCGCGGCGAGGTCTTTGGGGTTGAGCAGACCATCGGACACGAACTGGCGTGGATCAATCAGCAGCGTGTTGCCGGCAAAAGCTGAGAGTGATTGATAAGGCGAGTCTCCATATCCGGTGGCACTCAGCGGCAAGACCTGCCAGAGTTTCTGGCCGCCGGCGGAGAGAAAATCGACAAAGGCGCGCCCCTCATCGCCAAAATCCCCGAGGCCGAAATTGCCGGGCAGGGAAGTTGGGTGGAGCAGGATGCCGCTGGATCTGGTCACAGGCAACAAAGTGGTTTCAGTTTGGACCGCTGCGTTGAATCTTAAATCTTAAACTTTGAGATCGACGGCGTGAGGTCACCGGGAGCGGTAGCGGCCGGGTATTCCTGTCATGGTCAAATTGAAACCCGGTCGCTACCGCTCCCGGTGTCGACCTCGCAGCTATGACTTAAATTTCTGAATGTACGTGGCCAGGCTGGCTATCTGTGCTCGCGTCAGTTTTTTTCCGAAGGCCGGCATGTTCTTTTTCCCCCGCATGATCACGGCCACGTGTCCACTGGCAGGATGTTTGGCCCACCAGCGCGGGTCCGTGAAATCAGGAGCACCAAAAATTTTGCCCATGGAGGTTTCGCCTGCCCCGTCGGCGCCATGGCACTTCGAGCATTTTTGTTTATAAAGAGCTTCAGGAGAAGTGGCTGCCCCCAGGAGGGGCGCGGGAGTAATTGAAATATTACGCGCTGCCTGGTTCGGCGTCAGCGAGTTGGCAACTAGAAAAATTCCGGCGGCAAAGATAAGGAGTTTCAGCAGCAGCTTCATGTTTAGTAGCGACCTTTCGCGATAATTATTAACCTTGGCGCACCCGGGATACGGCGTGCGACTGCCTCACCTTCGTGTGTTTTCGTGGATTGTGACACCTTCGAAGTCGCAGTCTTCAAATACCCCCAGGCTCTTTGGACGTGTTGGTCCGTCAATTTCTTCGCGTCCAGATCTGAAGGAAACGATTGTCGACATTTCCCGCCAGGGCCATAGTAGTATTAACAATGAACACCTTTGGCAGCAAGAAGCGATTCGTATTCTATGGTTACCTTGGAATAGCGATCATAATTCTGGCAGAGGCTCTGCTCTTCGCCGGCAATGATTTCGTCGGCCATTGGTTCACCCCAGTGGTGTGGACGGGTTACATACTCTTTATCGATGCGTTGGTTTTCAGATTCGCGGGGCAGTCGCTGTTGCAGACCGATCGACTGGAGTTCGTGATTATCGCGGTCGTCTCGGTCGGTTGCTGGTGGCTGTTTGAATGGTACAACGCGCCTCGATTCTGGGAGTCGGACCGGGAAATCTGGTGGCACTATCACAATCTGGAGCCGAATCCTTTCCTGCGGCGCGTTGGTTACGATTGGGCCTTTGCGACGATCTCGCCGGCGATGTTTGCCACGGCTGATTTATTGGCGGTCACGCTTTTCAAGCGTCAGACATCGCGCACTGCGATCAAATTTTCAAAAGCAGTCCTGCTCGTGATTGTATTACTCGGGTTGGCCGGAGCGGTTGTACCGCTGGTCTTCCCATCCGGCTGGTTTGCGCCGGTCGTGTGGCTGGCATTTATTCTGTTTCTGGACCCGATTAATTATCTCCGTGGTCAGCCATCGATTTCAGGTGATTTGAATCGCGGGGACTGGCGCCGGTTATGGGGTTTGCTGGCCAGCGGTTTTGTCTGCGGCGTGCTGTGGGAGTTCTGGAACTACTGGGCGATTGCCAAATGGACCTACACGGTCCCGTTCTTTGGCAGCGTGAAGATCTTCGAGATGCCCGTACTGGGCTTCCTCGGCTTTCCCCCGTTTGCAGTTGAGTGCTGGGTGATGTACATCTTTCTGCGATCGCTGCTGCAACCGGCAGTCCCAAAGACTGACAACGCTGAGATCTATGTTCGCTCCTCGGAGTGAGAGTGATTACCGGTGACCGCTAAAGGTTGGATCAAACGTCTGGGCCTCTGGGGGTTCATGTTCTTTCTGGTGAACGGACTCCTTTGGTTGATCATTCCGGCGCTGATTGCTTACTTCGCCCTGGATTGATTCGCGGTTTCGGTGAATCCAAATGTGCGACCTCAAAACTCAAATTTCAGCTAGTCGAGTTGATCCTCAAAATTGAAACCAACTTGTTTGACACCCACGGGCCTAATAACTAGAATACGCGCCACTCAAAAAACTGGAGGACAACTCGAGTGACTCTCAAGATTCGGATTAACCGGAAAAGTGTCGATTCCATGACCAGGCAGATCACCGATCAGCTCGGCAGTTTGATCAGCAGTGGAACGATGGCCGTCGGCAGCGTCTTGCCGAGCGAACGCGCGTTGGCAAATTCTCTGGGCGTAGCCCGCAACGTCGTGCGCGGCAGCTATGAATATCTGGAGAAGGCCGGAGTCGTACAGCGCGAAGGAAGGGCGGGCAGGAGCGTGCGCGCCAAAACCTCACGAAAGAAAACCACCGTCCGGTCGACAGCGAAGAAGACAGCTAAGAAGCGTTAAGAACCAGCGGCGCCGCTTCTCTCAATCGACTAAACAGCTTTGACGAACCTCGCCGCTTCATCCCCGAGGGCGAGGATGTCCCGGTGAATTGCTGCCCGCTCGGCCAGCAATCGAACAAACGAGCGACGCCGAGTGACGAACAATGCCAGGGCTACGAAGCTTCCAAAGAACCGGTCGATTTCTTCAAAGAACCGCACCGCGACGTAACCACAGATAGGGATGAGAATCATTGCGGCCACGCCCGCTGCCCAGCCTGCGAGGAGCCCCAAAGCGATCGCCACCGCGATCCAGGTCAAAGGAAACAGAAGCATCGCTGAAAGTATTTTGAAGGTCGAAACTACGTCCTGTTCGTGGCGCGCCAGGCTGCGGGAGAGGTATCCCGCGAAACGATAAGCGGGGTAATGCAGTATCGTGCCCACCACTGCGAGGGGCGCCAGCAACACGCAGGTCAGGATCTGGGCCAACAACCTCAAGATCGTATGCGCGGCCGTGGGCGGTAACGAAAGATCTTGGGGATCGATGCCCGCCTGCTGCAATTCAAATTCAAAGCGGGCGATGCGCGCTTCAATCGCGTCGAGGCGTTGCGGGAAACGGCTGCGGCAAAGCGCATAGCCCTCCAGGAAGTTCTGCCGTAGCTCGAGTGATCGTTCGAGCTTTTGCTCTTCATCATGCTCGTGGACCTCAGCCGCCGAAAATATTTGCTCTGCTCTCGCGATCAGCGACAGGGCCTCTCCCTGTTCCGCATGCAACATTACTTCCCGCAGCGCTGTTTCGATTTGATCGGAAAGCTGGCGCACGGCATCACGTGGAGGCGTGCCGTCGGCTTCGAGTTGTACCGGATGGACTGGCAGTGCTTCAGCGAAGTAAAGCAGAGCTGAGCTGCGAAACGTGGTCTTCTCGGTATAGTAGAGTCCGACCGGAACGATCTTCAGATCAAGTGCCTCGCCTGAGGAGGCAGCCGCGAGAGCGATTCGGGCGGCCCCCGTCTTTAATGGTTTCAATCGCGGCTCGTCATGAGAGACGCCTTCCGGACAGATGCCAATGGTGACTCCGCGCGCGAGCAGCTTGCGCGCCGCCGAAAAAGTTTCGGTATTGCGGGTAACGTCCTGGCCCTTGTCCTGCGGCCGGTAGGCGGGCAGGGAATCGAGTGCACGCACGAGCGATCCGATCACGGGCATCCGAAACAGCGGCGCCTTCGCGACAAAAGCGACCCGTCGTGGCGCGAGGCAAAGCAGGAACGCTGGATCAACGAGGGCGTTCGGATGATTGAGCACGAAGATGACCGGACTGGTTTGCGGTACATTTTCGAGACCGGCCACTTCAATCCGGCGGAAGTAGACCCGCAAAGCAACTCTCAAAAAAGCGCAAATAATTTTCCTGATCATTAATAGGGTTATCCGCAGATTACGTGGACTGAAATGGCATAAGCCCGAAGCTGGATCTTCCGAAAATAACCGGCAGTTAAGTCGGTGCGCTTAAGTTCCTGTCGGTTTACTCTGCGCAATCTGTGGATCGTCACTAGGGCATCCACTCCATCTGAAAATGGGTTCCCGTTTCGCTGGTGCGGACAAAGCCCAGGCGCTCGAGTAGATTGACCGCGCGATTGAATCTTATGACCTGCAGTCGCAGGGGTTTTTTTGACTTTCTGGCTTCGTCCTGGAGTTGTTGAATCAGGAAGGTGCCGATCCCGCGGTTTCGATGTTCGGGCAGGAGCGCCATGTCGATATGGCGAATCTCGTGGTCCCGTCGTTCGACGACCAGACGGCCTGCCGGCTGGCCTTCCCAAAAAATGATCTCGTCTGCGGCTTGTTTGTATTCGCCTTCATAGAAACGTTGCTGGGCTTCGTATTGCATTTCAAGAAACTCGCTGATGCGATCCTTGGACCAGCCCAGTCCACGCAGATCATCGCCACGACTGCTCTGGTAGATTTGCAAAAGCAGTCCTGCGTCGGCGGCGGTCACCGGCCGAACGCTTATCTGTGCACCCTCAGCTTCTGTCATTGCGAGGGATTCTAGTCGAACCACTCGGTTTTGGATATGCCCGGAACGCGAAGGAACGCGATCCATGTTACTGAGAGCGCGGGCGCCTTGCCCACAATCATGCCAAGGCGCCAAGCTTCCGTCAGGCGCCCTGGATGGTGAAAGATCTGCGCTGGTGACTGGATGGGGGCGGGGGCGCCAGCGTCCCCAATGATACGTGGCCTCGCGCAATCAGAAACTTCAAACTGACGCTACTCGGGCGGCGCAAGCTGGCAGCTTGCGCTACATGGTGCGATAATACGCGCGCTTTCCCAAACAAACTTGAATACTATCCCGAGAGGTTTATTTATGAAGCATTGCTTTGTCCTGTCCGTCATTATTTTGCTCGCTTGTGCGTCGTTCGCGGTCGCGCAGGAACGCCGGTTTGGCATCGATGACCTGTTGAAGGTCCGCCGAGTCAGCGACCCGCAGTTATCACCCAAAGGTGACCAGGTCGCGTTCACCATCACAGACGTAAACAAGGCATCGAACAAGAGCACTACCCAAATCTATATTGTGCCTGTAAGCAGTGGAGAGATGCGGCAATTGACGAATGACGAGCATTCATCATCTTCGCCGCGGTGGTCGCCGGACGGAGACAAGCTCGCGTTTATTTCCGCGCGTGACGGGGAAAGCCAGATCTGGACCATGGATGTTTCCAGCGGCGCGCTGAAAAAGATCACCGGCATCTCAACTGGCGCCGGCGATCCTGTCTGGTCGCCGGATGGTAAGTGGCTGGCCTTTGCCTCGGACGTTTATCCGGAGTGCAAAGATGACGCTTGCAACAGGAGACGAGCTGACGAAGTCGCCGCCAACAAAGTCAAAGCCCACGTCGCCGAACGCCTTTTGTATCGTCATTGGAAGAGTTGGAAGGAAGGACTTCGCAGTCATGTGTTCGTGGTGTCATCCGCGGGCGGGGAAGCGCGCGATCTGACGCCGGGAGATTTCGACGCGCCCCCATTCAGTTTGGGTGGGCCGACAGACTATGCGTTCTCGCCCGATTCGAAAGAGCTTGCCTACGTCAGCAATCACGACAAGGTGGAAGCGATTTCGACCAACGCCGACGTCTGGCTGGTTTCAGTTCGGGGTGGAGCAGCGAAGAACATCACGGCCGCCAATCAGGGCTTTGATGGTTCACCGAAGTTCTCCGCTGACGGTCGCTTCCTCGCTTATCGTTCTCAGGTGACTCCGGGTTATGAGAGCGATCGTTTTCGCTTGATGCTTTACGATCGAAAGACTGGACGGGCACAATCGATCAGCGAGAATCTTGATTCCAATGTTGATGAGTTTACTTTCGCTCCCGACAGCAAGTGGGTCTATCTGGGCGCCGAGACTCGCGGCCGGAGCGCAGTCTATTCGCTGTCGGTAAGCGGCGGCCCTCTGAAGAGAATCCTTGGTGAAGGCGCCAACAGCGATATCAACATTAGCCCTGACGGGAAGACCCTCGTGTTCTCTCATAGTTCGATGACGAACCCCAACGAGATCTTTACTTCGTCATCTGACGGTGGCGGCATCATGGCTTTGACTAAGGCAAATGAAGCTTTGCTGGCGCCGTTCGGATTGAAGGCGGCTGAGGAAGTCACCTGGACCGGAGCAGTGGGAACGAAGGTCGCTGGCTGGATCGTCAAACCCGCAAACTTTAATGCGAAGAAAAAATATCCACTCGCGGTGTTGATTCACGGTGGGCCGCAGGGCGCCTGGGGCGACAACTGGGGCTATCGCTGGAACCCGCAGATTTTTGCGAACGCAGGTTACGTGGTATTCATGCCGAACCCACGTGGGTCGTTTGGTTATGGACAACAGTTTGTCGCCGACATCTCAGGCGACTGGGGCGGAAAGGTTTTCATCGACATCAAGAACGGTGTAGCTATGGCGGCCGCGCTGCCCTTTGTGGATAGGAATCGCATCGGCGCCGCGGGGGCCAGCTATGGCGGTTACATGATCGATTGGATCGAAGGGCACAATAACGATCCCCGGTTCCAGTTCAAAGTGCTGGTCTCTCATGACGGCGTTTACAATCTCACTTCGATGACCGGCGTTACTGAAGAGCTTTGGTTCACCGATTGGGAATTCAAGGGAACTCCCTGGGCCAATAAGCCAATGTACGAACGTTGGTCGCCGCACAATTTTGTGGCCAATTTCAAGACGCCGATTTTGATCATTACCAACGGGCTGGACTATCGCGTGCCCGAAGGCCAGGGCCTGGAATTGTTCACCGCGGTCCAGCGGATGGGCGTAGAATCCAAGCTGGTGGATTTCCCTGACGAAGGTCACTGGGTCGGCAAGCCGGCGAACTCGGCTTTCTGGTACAACACGGTGATTGGCTGGCTCGATAAGCACTTGAAGTAGAGAAAAGCGGCCACAGATGAACGCGGATATTCACAGACAAGAGTCTGATTGAGTTTTGTTTTGCCGCCCGGATGGATCTGTGTTCATCCGTGCGAATCTGTGGCTTGGATTCCCAACGGAGGACTGCTATGCCTGGTTGGCTAAAGGCTCTGCTCGCGGTCGCTATCCTCGTAGTGTTGCTGGTGGTGGGGGCGGTCGTAGGGGGCGTTGTCTGGTGGTCCCGCAACAAAGACAAGATCATTGGCAACCTTAAACAGTCGACGACTGAAGGGCGTGAATACGGGCGCACCACCGACAAACAGGGATGCGTCGACGAGAACCTCTCGCGCTACAAGAAAGATCCCGGGTTCAGCAGCGCGATCTCCGCCAGCATTTTCGTCCGCTCGTGCCTCGACACCAGCCGGCCCACTTCCGGCTTTTGTAACGACGTGCCGAGAGTCTCAGAGTTTATGAAAGCCGCCGAATGGCGAGCGGCCCAGTGCCGGAAGTTTGATCTCGCGAAGGACAACTATTGCCAGCAACTGTTCCAGCCGGTGCAGGAGTTCTGTCAGAGTGGAACGCGCAAATCCTCCGAAAATAGTAACGACAACACGTCGAACGATAATGACAATTCGCAGTAGTTGCTCGCCGTAGTTTTGAAACAGTTTGGTGTCGCGAGCGTGGACACAGTGTTCGCCCACAATCAATTCTGAGGATACCAATGACCAGCAAAGCGCAAAAGATTATCATCGTTGTGGCCGTGGTGTTTCTTGGCGGGGTCGCTGTACTGGGAGTTATTTTGGGAGCCGCAGTCTCCGGTTGGAAGGCCGCACAAAAGGCCGGTAACGAAACTGCGGCCATACAGAACATGAAGACGATTTCGGCGGTAGAGATCCAGTACTACAACGCTCACAATCGAAGCTTTGGCACGTTCGAACAACTCATTGCCGAGCAGATGCTGACGTCCAGGTTTGCCGGCAACCCGCCGGCAATCGATGACTATGTCTTTAGCCTGCAGGTGATCCCGCGAACCTCCAGCCAACTCTCTTCATACTCAC
>JBBRMS010000001.1:0-179107 GCA_038230715.1 Pyrinomonadales bacterium | reverse complement strand
GGACAATTGGCCCTGCTAGCCGCCTATACCGCAAATGATTCAGGCTCCCGCGCTGGGCAGGATACACGCGTGCGCGCCGTAATCTCATTCTACGGTCCGACTGATCTCAGTTGGGACTATGAGCATCCCGGACGCCCCGATATGATTGGCACCCGTCAAGTATTGGAAAACTATCTGGGTGGGCCACCCGCGACCGAAGCGCAAGCCTACACCGCAGCTTCTCCCATTGAACACGTCAATGCCAAGTCGCCGCCCACACTGTTTCTTCACGGAGGTCATGACCTGAAGCTTACTTTTGGAAAAGTTGGTCACGTTTTGGCCACTTGGCCAAAACAGCCACCGTTGCCGATGGCTGTAAATGGTTGAAAACAAATGGTGGAGCAGAGGGGGCTCGAACCCCTGGCCTCCGCATTGCGAACGCGGCGCTCTGCCAAACTGAGCTACTGCCCCACGTCGGGAGAATACAGTTTCGAGTTTCAGGTTTCAAGCGGCCAGTTCCAGGTGAATCTTATGCAGAAGCACTTCGGCAATTCTCCCCAAGCCGTCGCCATGGGCCGGGTTGCTCTGGCCTGCTGGGTATGGATGAAACGAAGTTGGGGTATGCCGCCATCCACATTCACTGAGGCTCCCCGCTTTTTGACGATAGAGCACGCGATGCGGATTCGATAGCTTCGCCAAGTTGGGCGAGATTCTTCCCGCCACCTTGCACCATATCCGGTTTGCCGCCACCGCGCCCATCAATCATTGAACAAGCCTGACGCATCAGAGCGTTCATGTCGCCCGGAACATCAGTCGAGCGCGCGAAAACCAGACGCGCGGTGTCGCTATCGCGCGAACCCAACAGGGCGACAGTGTTTGGATGAACAATTACCGCCAACGCCAGATGCTTGAGCGATTCTGCACTGCGATCGTCGAAGACTTTCGCAATGACTATGGACCCCTCGCTCGACGCTACCTCGGTTGCTTTCGTTATCAGTTCTTCAGCTTCGATGCGACTGGCAACCTGCTCAAGCTCACCGACGCGACGGCGGAGTTTTTTATTCTCATCGACCAGGCGGGATACGAGTGCGGGAGAGTCTTCGCGACCGGCACTGAAGAGCGCGGCCACTTCCCGCGCGGTATGATTTGCCCGGCGATAATCAGCCAGCGCCCGCAGACCGGCCATGAAGTGAATTCGGGTAAGGCCTTTGGCGCGCTCCCATGAACGCACGGCGATGACGCCGACTTCGCCGGATGACTTCGCATGCGTCCCACCACACGGCGTCAGATCAAAATCATCGATCTCGATCACGCGCAGCTCGCCCGCCCGCGCCGGCTCTTTTCGCAAAGGCAAAGCAGAGGCATCTTCCGAACTGACTTGTCGAATCGAGATCGGCCGGTTTTCCCAGATGATCTGGTTCGCGAGATCAACAGCCTGTTCGATTCGTTCGTCGGTGGGATTTTCAAGTTCGACATCGATCTCGCAATCGTGCTCGAGCATCCGAAAGCCAAGCGTCGGAGCGTCAAACAGTTTCACAAACGCAGCCGAGAGGAGGTGCTGACCAGTGTGCTGTTGCAAATGATCCAGCCGTCGCAGCTTATCGATTGTGCCGTGGACCGTGTCCCCAACCTCCGGCGCCCTCCCCTGAATTACATGCAGAACACCTTCGTCTTCGGCATCAATGCAATCAATAACTCGAGCATCGCCAAGCGTACCCGTGTCTGTAGGTTGCCCGCCACCGGTCGGATAGAAGGCGGTGGCGTTGAGGGTGACCGCGATCTGACCGTCGTCGAGTTCGCTGAGTCCTGTGACAAGAGCATCAAATTCGAGGAGACGTGAATCCTGGTAATAGAGTCTTGCGGTCGCGGGCATGGAGATATCTTAGTGCCGTCATCCCAGGAAAAACAATCCACCGATTCGACTCAACACAGAGACCATAAGAATGGAAGCCATAGGCTCCAAGGTCCTTAACCGAGTCGGACTCGGAAAGACAAAGCTTTACCGCACATCAAGCGGCACGGCCGCAACGAGCATGCCGACTGACCCCGCTTTGTTAGTTGCCGGATTCCGTGAAATCTGTGTAATCTGCGAAGTAAATGATTAATCGGATGAAAATTTTCATTGCCCGCGGCGCCTTCCTTTCCTTACTGCTGTTTACGATCAGCATTGCCGTCGCCGGCCAGGACAGCGCGCTCAGAATTCATTACCGCTTGTCGATGCCGCATCCCGGTTCGCATCTCTTTGAAGTAAGCATCGAGATCGAAGACCCTCTAGACTCGAATCCCAACTCGATTGACTTTCAGATGGCCAAATGGTCGCCGGGCCGTTATGCAGTATTTGACTTCGCGAAAAACGTTCAGGAGGTCAGTGCGTGGATGGGAACCTGCCCTCGAGGTGCGAGCTGTGAACTCTTTCCGACCCCAGTCACGCGCGTCGATGATCAGACCTGGCGCGTGGGTAACCAGCGAGGAAAAGGCGTCACCATAAACTACAGAGTTTTTGCCAACGATCTCTCCGGCACTTTTTCACAGCTTGATTCACGCCACGCGAATTTTAACGGCGGCTGTGTCTTTATGTACGTGGTCAATCATAAGCAGGATCCGGTCGAGCTATCGATTAACCCACCAAAGGATTGGCGCATAGTTAATGGCCGCACCGATCGAGCAGATCAACGCGACTGGCAGTTTCCCAACTGGGACCTCATGACGGATACGCCGACGGAGATCTCGCCTGACTGGACTGAAGACAATTTCAAAGTTAACGGGAAGCAGTATCACGTCGTGGTTCACTCGCTGGGAAATGAGGGCGGGAAGCGAGGGGCGCTGGTCCGCGACATCGAGAAGATCGTCAAAGCCGAGACCGCGATGTGGGGTGCGCCGGAATTTGATTCGTATACCTTTCTGCTCCACTTCGCCAACGACGGTCACTCAGGCGACGGCATGGAACATTTGACCTCGACCCAGGTAATCATGGCCGGCGAGCTAGCCAGCCCTGCGATGTATGACGAAGCGCTGGATGCTATCGCCCACGAGTTTTTTCATGTTTGGAATGTAAAGCGACTGCGGCCCATCGAACTGGGTCCCTGGGATTTCACGCGGCCGGCAAACACGCGCGGTTTGTGGATCGCCGAAGGCATCACGAATTACTACGGCCATCTAATGCAGCGCCGGGCCGGACTGTGGGACGACGCAAAGCTGTGGACGACTCTGACTCAGCAAATCATTGAAGTCGAAAATGCTCCGGGTAGTCGCTTGATGAGCGCGGAGGAGTCGTCGCTCTCGGCGCCTTTCATTGATGACGCTCCGCATGCGCAACAGACAAATCTCGCCAACACATCGATTAGTTACTATCCGAAAGGTGAGGTACTGGGCATCACACTCGACCTGTTGATTCGGGGCAGAACCAAAGGCCGGGCGTCCCTCGATGAGGTGATGCGCCAGATGTATCAAGAGTTTTATTTGAAGAGTCCCAATGCGACGTACTATCTGCGCGGGCGTGGTTATAAAGCGGAAGACTTTGAACACATGGTCTCAGAAGTAGCCGGCGCAGACATGAGCGACTTCTTCAAACGGTACGTGCGTGGAATTGAGTCGCCGCCTTACGAAGAAGCCTTCGCCCAGGTTGGGCTGCGTTTTGTGCGTGAGCCGCAACAGCCGGTATCGGTTGGGGTCACGGCCGATGAAAACGATGCTAACAACTTCAAACTTGCTCGCGTTCGTCCCGGCTCACCCGCCTCAGACGCGGGTCTGGAAATGGGCGACACGATCAGCACCGTGGGTGGAATCAAATTGAACCCGGGAAATCTGGTGAAGGTCTTGAGCCGCTACAAACCTGGTGACCGCGTGGCGGTCGCCGTTCAGCGCGGCCGCCGCACACTGCAACTATCGATAGTCCTGGGCCCGCCGCAGATCTCGAATTATCGCATTGAGGAGATGCCGAACGCGCCCCGGGAAGCGAAGGCTTTGCGATCAGCCTGGCTCAACGGAAATTAGCCGCTCGCGGTTCGTGATTCTCGATGAAGCGATGTCCTAAATGCCGGAAGCGATATATGGATGAATCGCTGAACTTTTGTCTCGAGGACGGCACGCCTTTGATAGCCGAGCCAGACTCTGACCCCACCTTAATCTCACCCACTGTGGCCCCGCGGACGACGGCGCAGTGGACCCGATCATCGCCGCCTTCGTCGTTACCTCTTGCGGTGTCTTCAAATCGTTGGATCCTATTCGCTGTTGTGATCGTGTTGGCAGTTCTCTTGGGTGGTGGGGCCGTTGCGCTCCTGTATCAATTCACCAACCCGACGTCGACAAATGATCGGAAGCAGGTGGAAGGCCCGCCGAGCCCGGCAACACGACCAACACCTGAACGTGACAAAGCGACTCTACGCGTCGACCCAACGCCAGCCGCGCCGACTGATCTGTCGGGCGAATGGAATCTGGTTAACACCATCGAAAGCACCTCTTATCCGGCGTACGCAAATCTGCGGGTTGGCTATCATCTGGCGATTCATCAGAACGGAAATGAATTCACGGCTGATGGTGAGAAGCTTTCGGAGAACGGAGCGGCGATGGCCGACTCAGAAAGAACTCCGATTCATCTAACCGGTTCGATTTCCCGCGACACAGTCACAGCCACGTTTGTTGAAGAGGGATTGCGCCGCCAAACCAGCGGCCGGTTTGTATGGACGATTTCGGCGAATAGTAACCAGCTAAGAGGAACGTTTGTTTCGACTGCAGCGAAGTCGAGCGGCTCGTCAGTGGGAATGCGTGAGTAAGTTCGCGCTGACAAGGTCAGCGCCTGGAAAAGCGGCGACAAGTCAGCGCTTCTGTAATCGGGAGGCTATGACCTTCGCTGCGGTCGCACCTGCGCCAACCGCTCCGGCAACCGTCGGCGCCAGCGGATTCGCAACATCACCGACGGCGAAAACGTTTTCCAAGCTCGTTTCCTGCGCACCATCGACCGAGATATAGCCTTGATTGTCAGTCTCCAGCTGACTCTGAAATAGATCGCTGTTCGGTCCGAAACCTATCCGTACAATCACACCCTGCACGGCCATCTGAAAAGGCTTGATGGCCCCGGCGCGTTCAATCTCTACGGCTTCGACCCATTCGCGGCCGATGATGCGATGCACAACTGACTCAGGAAACACGGTGATGCAGTGGTTAGTGTGCATTTGTTCAGTGAACTCGCGGCGGGCGCGCAGTTTCTTGCCGCGATGCACGACGGTCACTGTGGGACAGGCCTTTGCCAGCAGGAGCGCATTCTCTGCAGCCGCATCTCCACCGCCAATCACGCACACATCCTTGCCGGCAAAGGCAGGGGCGGCGGCGGACGATTCGATCATTCCGCGGCCAATGAATTCTGATTCGCCGGGAATGCCCAGTTGCCGGCGGCGCAATCCCGTCGCAATAACGATCGCGATAGATTGAAGCTCCTCGCCGCTGCGCAGCACGACGCGTTTGGCTTTCAAGTTCGCGCTTGCTATCTCAACCTGTGTCCAGAGATCAAAATCACAGTCCTTAGTTTGCTCGACAAAGAGATCCCGCAACTCGCGTCCGTTCGCAGCATGAACACCGAGATAGTTGTCGATGGCATTGTGCACAGAGGACAGCTGTCCGCCGACTTCTTCATTCTGTTCCAGCACGAGTGTGTCCAACCCCAGATCGTCGCACCAACGCGCGGCAGAAAGTCCGGCCGGACCGGCACCGATAATCAGTACGTCGTGCATTTATTAATTGGCTGGTGGCTGATAAAGATTGGGAATGCCGGCAATCGCGGCCGCGGGTAATGGTTTCAGTTTCAGTTGCTCAGTAAGAAAAGCAATTCGGTCGCGGCGGGCTTCCGCGTTGAGTGCATGCGGCGCGTCATAAAGCTTGAACTGTTTAGGCTCGCTGACTACGGCCGCATACTGGCGCGCGAGTTCCGGTGTCAGGAAACTCTCCTGAGTTGAAAACTGGAGCAAGACGACTGCGGGGGCCGCATGCGAAACATACTTCCCTTGATCAAGCCATGAATACTTTTCCGTCAACGCATCAAGTTTCTCCGCGCCCACCTTTTGCCGAAATTCCTGAAACCCTTTAGTCGCCCTGCCGACTTCGTCTGATAGCGAACCGGCCATCAGCACGAATGCTTTGAATCGTCGATCGACTCCGCTCAACAACGCTCCTACACCCGCGTTGTAGCTGTGTCCCACATAGGCAATTCTTTTGGGATCAACTGCCGAAAGCGACAGCAACTCGTCGACGCCGCGCCGCATATCCATAACTTGCTGAAAGAACTCAAGCGGTCGTCGCTCGTCTAAAGGATCTTTGATCTCTGCATGGCCGGGGCGAGCTAATGGCCCATCAATCAGCAGCGACACGACTCCGGCTTGAGCGAGCACAACAGCCTCTTCCAGAAACTCTTTGCGATTGGCCATCGAAGAGTTAGGCCAATACCAGTGCCCCCAGATCACTGCGGCAAATGGACCGCGGCCTTTGGGGACGACCAGGTACGCGGGCACTACTCCGCCCTTCAGACTGTCATAGGAGATGTCGTAGACATCCGCGCCCTTGAGATTCCTCACACCTACTTTTTTGATGTTGAGCGGCGTCGTTCGATCGTAGTCGAAGTGGCGAAGGAGTTCGGCGTGTTGAGCAAGCGATGCGGACGCGCTGAGCAAAAAAACAGCGATGGTCAGAAAGAGTTGAAGGCAGCGGGTTCTTCTTTCCATTGTTTCTCCAGGTTATGGAGATTGACAATATCACAAGCGCGGTGCGACGCTGAATCGTTCCAAATCAAACCCAAGCGAAAGGAGATCGGCAATGCGTCTGACTGAAATGGTTTCGTGCTCTGGTTGAGCGGCTAAGCTGGCCCCTGGGGTCCTCGCTCAGGTGTTGAGCGGGCTTGAGAAACAACCTTTCGATCCAAATCTGCTGGTCGGTTTCGACCACGCGGACGACGCCGGAGTGTATCGACTGAGCGACGATCTGGCTTTGGTGCAGACACTCGATTTCTTCACGCCCATCGTTGACGACCCGTTTGACTACGGCCGCATCGCAGCCCTCAACTCGATTAACGACGTGTGGGCGATGGGCGGAAAACCAATCACCGCGATGGCCATTACCTGCTTTCCCAAGAAAGGTTTGGACTTCGCCATCCTGGGCGAGATCATGCGCGGTGGTTTATCGGTGCTGACGGAAAACAAAGTCGCCCTCCTCGGCGGTCACAGCGTAGATAACGAGCAGATCATGTTCGGCTATTCAGTGACCGGCGTGATCGATCCAAACAAGGTAGCCACCAATGCCGGTGCGCGGGCCGGGGACAAACTCATCCTGACGAAACCGATTGGCACTGGGGTCATCTCAGCCGGAATTAAGTTGGGGAAGGCTTCAGCTTCAGTAGTTGAGGAATCCATTGCGACCATGTTGACACCCGGCAAGTCTGCTGCCGAGGCTATCGCAGAGTTCAATGTCAAAGCGGCAACTGATATCACCGGGTTTGCGCTGCTGGGACACGCCTGGGAGATGGCCTCTGCCAGCAAGGTCACGATTGAAATCGATTCGGCGCGTGTGCCTTTGATCGGCGGCGCTTTGGATTTGGCTACGGCCGGGTTGTTGACCAGCGGGGACAAGACAAACCGCGAGTATGTCGGGGGTCAGGTCGCAGTCGCCGAGACAGTTGATCCGAATCTAATGAAATTGTTCTACGACCCACAAACCGCCGGCGGATTGCTGTTGGCCATTTCGGCAGATAAGGCCGGAGAGTTATTGGCAGCACTGCGCGAGAACTATCCTCGGGCCGAAATCATTGGACGAGTGTCGGCCCTCGGCGAAAGGGCGATTTCGGTTAAGTGAGAATTTCGCAGGCGCGAAGCCTCAATCAAGACAAAATCACCGCAGGGATGCCGGGGAGCGCAGGCAAGGATGCCTGCGCTCCTAACGAGATGGAACACTACGACGCGATCATTATTGGTTCCGGACAAGCGGGGAATCCGCTCGCCAGAGCGTTCGGGGATGCGGGCTGGAAGACCGCGCTGATTGAACGCGCCTACGTCGGCGGCACGTGCATCAACTATGGCTGCACCCCAACCAAGACGATGTTCAATAGCGCGCGCGTCGCTTATCTAACCCGGCGCGGCGCCGAATACGGCGTGCATCATGGCAAAGTCTCGGTGAACATGCGCGAAGTACGCGCCCGTAAGCAACGCGTGGTCGAAGAGTTTCGCGAGAGCGGGCTCGAAGGAATTAAACAGACTGAAAACCTTGAACTGATTACCGGGAACGCCAGGTTCATCGCACCTCACCAAATTGAAGTTCAACTGAAAGGCGGCGGCAAACACACGGTTAGCGCCGAGAAGATTTTCATCAACACGGGCGGTCGACCGTTCCAGCCTCAACTGAACGGCATCAACGATGTCCCTGCTTTCGATTCAACCTCGATCATGGAACTCCAGGAACTGCCTGAGCATCTGCTGGTGCTCGGCGGCGGTTACATTGGGCTGGAGTTTGGGCAGATGTTTCGCCGCTTCGGGAGCGAAGTAACCATCGTCCAGCGCGTTGGTCAATTGCTCGGGCACGAGGATGCAGACGTCGCTGAAGCGGTGCGGCAGATCATGGAAGAGGACGGAATTGCAGTCCTGCTCAATACTGAGGCAGTGAGCGTAAAGAAAGCCGGCGCGAAGATTGAATTGACTGTCCGCACATCTGAGCGCGAGCGAACCGTGGTTGGAACTCACTTGCTCGTAGCTGTTGGTCGCAAACCAAATACCGAAGACTTGAATCTGTCCGCGGCCGGAATTGAAACCGGCAAACAGGGCAATGTCGCGGTCAACCCCAAACTCGAAACCAACGTGCCGGGTGTCTACGCTCTGGGCGACGTCAAGGGCGGCCCGCAGTTCACCCACATCTCTTACGACGACTTTCGTATTATTCGCGCGAACCTGCTTGAGCACGGCAATGCCACCACTCAAGGTAGACTAGTTCCTTACGCTGTATTCATTGATCCACAACTGGGACGAATCGGAATCAGCGAAACGGAAGCGCAGGAACAAGGTCTCAACTATCGGGTGGCCAGAATGGAGATGAGCCACGTCGCGCGCGCCATCGAGATGAGCGAAACCCGCGGCTTCTTGAAAGCGATAATTGACGCTGAGACGAATCAGATCCTCGGCGCGAGCGTGCTCGGAGTTGAAGGCGGCGAGCTGATGTCGATGTTGGAAATCGCGATGCTGGGCAAGCTGCCGTATACGGTTTTGAGGGACGGGATCTTTGCGCATCCGACGTTGGCTGAGTCTTTAAATAATCTGTTTATGGGGATGGATAAGTGATTTTGGCCAATCTCACAGTTAGTAAACAGCGAACGCTTTGGTTGACCTGAGCTGGCCTAGTATCATCGGTTCGTTATGGCTTCTTCAATTCAAAGGCTGAAACCTCAGGCTCCATCAATCACCGATCTCTATCAACAAGTCCGCGCGCGCACGCTCGAGATCGTTGCTCCGCTCGAAATTGAAGACTATGTGATCCAAACCGATGAGTTCATGAGTCCGCCGCGCTGGCACATCGGCCACACCTCCTGGTTCTTTGAAACTGTGCTGCAAAAGTATCAGCCCGGTTACCAGGTCTATTCAAACGAATACCTATTCTATTTCAATTCCTATTACGAGGGTTTTGGCGCGCGTATCGAGCGCACCAGGCGCGGCACTCGTTCCCGACCAACGGTCGCCGCAACCAAACTGTATCGCGCGAACATCGATGACCAGATGGCCCGCTTTTTTGAAACGGTTTCCGATCACCACGCAGCAGAAGAAATCCTGTCGATCGTGCGGCTCGGTCTCGAACACGAAATGCAGCACCAGGAACTTCTGGTCTATGACATCAAGCATTTGCTGTGTGATCAATTCGACGCGCCCATCGCTGCCACACCCCTCTCAGTTGAAAATGTGACTGGGATGGTTGAAGTTGAGGGCGGATTGTTTGAGTTGGGGTACGGGAGCGCGGGCAGAGATGGCGACGGACCTCCCGCAGGGAATCGGGTGCTCCAGTTCGCTTTCGATAATGAGAAACCGCAGCACAAAGTTTTCCTGCAGGACTTTCTGATTGATCGCGCGCCGGTTTCAAACGGCGACTATCTGGAGTTCATCAAGGCCGGCGGTTACCAGGATTTTCGTTGGTGGCATTCGGCGGGTTGGGAGCGCGTCAATTCCGAAGCATGGCTGGCGCCGATGTATTGGGAAAGCGCGGAAGGCGAATGGATGCTTCGCGATTTTGCCGGTCTGCATCGGATTGATGACAAACTAAACGAGCCGGTGACACATGTCAGTTTTCTCGAAGCCTCGGCATACGCTAAGTGGGCGGGCAAGCGCCTGCCGACCGAAGCCGAGTGGGAAAAGGCCGCGAGCTTTTCGCTGGGGCTTAATCGCACCCAAGAGTTTCCCTGGGGCGATGCGCCGCCGGACGAACGACTCGGAAATCTCTTTGAGAATGGCTTGTGGGGGGTCGCACCAATTGGTTCGTATCCCAAGGGGAAGAGTGCTTACGGATGCCAGCAAATGATCGGCGACGCGTGGGAATGGACGACTTCGGACTATGTGCCTTACCCTGGATTCAAGTCTGAGTTCGACGAATATAACGACAAATGGTTCGTGGGCCAGAAGGTCCTTCGCGGTGGTTCATTCGCCACGCCGCGCGTCCACATCCGTAGCACTTATCGAAATTTTTTCCATCCACACGAGCGTTGGATGGTGAGCGGCTTTCGCTGTGCGAAGTAAGTGAGCGGCTCAGGCTTTACTCTTTGAACTGTAAGAGGACTCAGCCGGGGAGCGGCGGTGGCTAATGTTTGGGTGCACTTTCACGTGAATAGATCAAAGACTTGAAGTCTGTGCCGCTCAAAGTCTCGCCAGCAGTTCCTGGGCCTCCTCTTCCCAGCGATAGTCAGCCTCGTGTCCGCGCAGATGCACACCGCCTAGCCACGAATCAATTCCGTTCTTCCTCACGAAATCCTCTTCACCTTTGAGCACAGCTTTGCCGACATCAGTGAGCGCAAACGTCGAGAGCAACATTTCCGCCGAGTCAGTCATCGTGCCTTTCACGCTGCTGCTCAAAGTCAGCAAGGGGGCCGGCGCTTTCGTCAGCTGCTTTAATTCCAGGTAAAGCTGGGCATCGCCAAAACCATATTCAGCTTCCCGGCTGACAAACGCTGGAAACAGAGACCTAAAACGCTCGTATCCCCGGGCGATCAATCCCAGACCGACATTCCCGACGCGGCCGAGCCCGTTTTCGGTTGAGGGGAAACGTTGCAGGTGTTTGATGAAAGCGCGCTCGAGAAACGGCATGGCCGAAAGGTCTGAAGACATCAGCGCTAAGAGATCTGCCGGGTTGGGCGAAGAATATGCGGCCCACGCTTTCGACCCGAGCTCCAACTGACCTGGCGAAACCTCCCGCCGTTGCGGGAAGAGGGAAGCCAATTGCGTTTCGTTCAATTGGCCCAGACCGCGAAAACATTCAATGCCGGGAAACTCTGCGATGCAGACGAGACTCAACTTTGTCTGCCCGGAATCATGCCGAGCGAACCAGTCGAGCAAATAGATCAATAGCACCTGACAGAACAAATCATGCTCGAACCAAAGCACAACCTCATCATGATCTGCCAAGGCAGAGAGCGCGTCTTCCTGTGCGCGCAATTCCCGCTCACACTTTTCAATCGTGACTCCGTAAGCCGAGGCCAGGTGTTCAGCCCGCACCCGGCGAAACTCATCCGCGGACAAGCCCCGCGGCACCGGTCCGCAAACCAGGGCTTCGCGCCAGGCCAGGTGTTCACCCGGAATGGCAGCCCGCCTGGCGATTCCGGCCGATGAATCACCATTGTGAATATGGAGCATAGATGTTTTTTCCTGAACCGGCTTTGCCTCAAAACTATGTTGCAGATAACAGATCAACTGCACGCCATGGAGTCAGTACTCTCCAGACCTTCGTTGCTCACTTTTGAGGCAAAGCCGGCTGGACCGATTGTCGCGGGTTCTATCATCGTTAAACCCGCAGCTTTGATTGTGGCACGCGCATCTTGCTCGTAATTCACCGGCGGAACGTCCGTGTCACAATCTTCTGTTCTTTTGCGAGATCGAATACAATCAGCGGCACCGGAAACTGCAGGCTTCCGGGGCGAGCACGGCCTTGGTTTCGAACATGAAAGCAGAACTTTTAGTCGATTACAACGAATTTTGGTCACGGCTGAGCGCAGACCTCGCTCGCGCCCGCCGATCAGTCTTCGTTCAAACGTTCGCTTTCGAGGGCGATTTGGTTGGCAAACAGCTGGCCTCGGCCATGCTGTCATCAACCGCCACGGACCAGCGCGTGCTGGCTGATTCCTTCACCCGAGTTGTCCTGAGCGATCGTTTTCGTTACTCGCCAACCAATTTTTTTGATAAAGAGCTGCGGCACGAGGCCCGCGAAACCGCAGCCATGATGGCCGAGTTGGAAAACTCGGGAGTCCAGATCAGGTTCACCAATCCGTATGGCCTTTCCCCGCGCCGGATCCTCAGCCGCAACCACAAAAAATTAATTGTGCTCGACGACACGACGACGTATATCGGCGGCATCAACTTCAGCGAACACAACGCCTCCTGGCACGACCTGATGTTGCGCATCGAAGACGAAACAGTCGCTGAGTTTCTGCGTCAGGATTTTTTGTCTACCTGGGCCGGACGCGACCGCGTGGCCCAACAGCAGGTCGATGGGATTGAACTACTCACCGCCGATGGCCGGACAAATCACGCAGCCTTTCAGCGCGTGATGGATCTGATCGATGGTGCTCAGCAAACGATCTTTGTCGAGAGCCCGTACATCACCTATCCGTTTTACGAGCGTCTGCGCGCGGCGACCCGCCGCGGCGTTGGGGTAAAGATTGTGACCCCCGGAAAGAACAACTGGCGGTTCTTCGCTAACTATGCGCGGTTGGAATCAGCGCGCTCGGCGATTGACCTGCGACTCTTCCAGGGTGGTATGAGCCACCTGAAAGCAATGCTGATCGACGGTGAGACTTTGATCGCCGGCTCTTCAAACTTTGACTATCTGAGTTATCGAATCCACCAGGAACTGCTGGCGGTAATTACGGAACCTGAAGTGGTGGCTGACTTCAGCCGTCGCGTGATGGTTCCCGATCTCGCGAACGCCCGCAGCATCGAATGCACTGCCAGTAGTTTCAGCAAGCAATGGCTAAGTTGGAAGATGAAGCTGCTGGATGCCGCAATGGAAGTGCTGACCTGAAACGAACAAGCGAGCAGTACACCCGCGAAAAAGAGATCCACTAAATCACACTAAAGTATTTGGCTCGTTCGTTTGGTGGATCGTTTTTCCAACTCAGGCTGTAATTGGCTCGCTGTTCGCTTGTTCGCGCGCGTGATATGACGAGCGGGTGAGCGGGCTCGATTGAACGTGTTTGAATCCCATCTCGAGACCAAGGTCGCGCCAGCGATCGAATTCCGCTGGAGTCACATAGCGCTCGACGGGGAGCCGTCTCGGTTGCGGTTGCAGGTATTGGCCGATGGTCATCACGTCGCAGCAAGCTGCGTGCAGGTCTTTCATCAATTCAACTACTTCGTCGAAGGTCTCGCCCAGACCAACCATGATGCCGCTCTTGGTAATCATTCCGTTGTGGGTGCGATCGCGCCACTCGGCGGCGCGCCGAATCAGCGTTAGAGATTGTTGATAGTCGGCATCGGGGCGCACGCGGCGATACAGCCTGGCGATCGTTTCAGTGTTGTGATTAAGCACGTCAGGCCGAGCTTCGAGCACGGTGTTGAGAGCGTCTTCATCACCATTAAAGTCCGGGATCAGAACTTCAACTTTGCAGTCCGGATTGAGCGCCCGCACCTGACGAATCGTTTCCGCCCAATGAGCTGCGCCGCCGTCCGGCAGATCATCGCGATTCACGGAAGTGATCACGCTGTGCGCGAGATTCAAGTGCCGCACCGCCTCGGCGACATGGCGCGGCTCATCCGCATCAAGCTGTCCGGGTTCGCCTTTACCCACCGCGCAAAAGCCGCAATGACGCGTACAGATGTCACCGCCCAACATGAAGGTGGCCGTGCGATCTGACCAGCACTCGAAGATGTTTGGGCACTTCGCTTCCTGACACACCGTGTGCAGGTTAAGCCCCTCGATCAACTTGAGCAGATGGTTCTGGTTGGTTGGATCACCCAGGCGAATCCGCAGCCAATCGGGCTTTGGTTGACGCGGTTTTTGGTTGAGAATTTGCAGCTCGCGGGCCAATCGATTTACCTCTTTGCTTGAACACGTATTCTAGCATCCACTGAATGAATTAAGCATCCACAGGAGAGAATACCAAGGGCGAGGGACCCTTTGCCATGATCAATTGCGCGATTGCGGCTGTGCCGCCCTGACAGTGCGGTTAGGCTTAGCCTCCCCGGAAGCTTCCAGATTTATTTTGAGGCTACGCCTGGAAAGAGGCGCTGCCTCAAACTTTTCTCGGGCGGCGGCAAAGCCGCGAAAAGATCCCGTCTCTCCCTTAACCTGAGCTCGCGTTAAGCGCTTTGCGCTATACTGCGCGGTCTAACTGTTCTCCTGGAGGAAGCTTATGAAACGAATCCTGATTATCTGCGCAGCAACTTGCGTTTTGCTGGCCAGCAGCATTTATGCCTTCGGCGATATCGCGCGTCCCAAAACGACGCCCACACCTGCCGCGGGGAAGCTCGTGCTTCACACCGGCCTGCAAATCGTGCCTGACGCAAAGTCATACGAGGCGCGTCTGCAGATCTCGCAAAAGACCCTCGACCTGATCAGAGGGTCAGGTGGCACCGCATCTGCTAACCAGACAATGACGCAGCGCCTGATGCAAAGCTCGGGTAGGACCATTATGGCGGGCGTGTTTATGTTCCTCGCCGTGTCTTTTGCAGGTGTGTGGTTGGCTAGATCGACCCAGCGTCGTGGCCAGAAAGCGATCGCGGCTGTTCTGCTCGCAGCCGGCGTCCTCGGCGCCGCCACCATAATCGTGCGAGCCAACGCCGGACCTCCGGGAATCTATTACTGGCGGAACCTGCCGCAGAATTTAACCAAAGGCGAGAGCACCAGCGGAGGCCTCGATATCGAGATCGTTCCGGGCGACGAGAGCGGTGTCAGATTAATCGTCCCCATGAGAAAGAAAAACGAATCAGGCGAAGAATAGAGCGGGCGGCATTCAGTTCAAATGCAAAGTGCATCTAACATTCCTTTAGGGGGTTGGGCCGGCGCGCGCTCAACCATTCGCCCCCGCGCAGGCGTGATGATGTTCGCCGCAATTCTGATCGCGAGCGCTTGTCTCTCGGCTGCTTTGGCCAGTTGGCTCCCCTTGCAACTCTCGATTGTCACTGTCTTTCTTTTCGCCGGACCACACAACTGGTTCGAACTGCGTTATTTCTTAATCCGTCTGCCAGCGCGTTTTGGCCGGTCTCGCAACTTCTTTGCGGTCGCCTTCGCGGGCATCTTTCTGCTGACTGCGGTGTACCTGGCCATGCCTGCGTTTTACTACGCGGGTCTTTGGTCGGGAGTGAATTGGCCCGACGCGATCGCGACCTGGAATACTCTGTTGTTGTTGTGGGTAGGCGCGCTCGTGATGATGCGTAGCAGGCAGAGTTCGCGACGTGATTGGTTTTGGGCGCTGCCGATAATCTTCATGCTTTGCGCTTTGAATTGGCTGGCGCCACAGCTCTTCAGCCTGGCGATTGTTTATCTGCATCCGCTGGTCGCGCTCTGGTTTCTGGACCGGCATCTGCGCCGCACGCGGCCAGAGTGGTTGCCGGCTTATCATCGCTGCCTAATGCTGCTGCCGCTTTTGCTCGCGGCCATGATTTGGCAACTGGAACGAACATCGTCACTGGCCGATGACAACGGATTGTTCTGGCGCATTACGCAACATGCGGGAGGCGACCTGTTGCCAAATGTATCGAGCCACATGTTGGTATCGCTCCACGTATTCCTCGAGCTGCTGCACTATGGAGTTTGGATCGTTGCTCTGCCTTTAATCGGCGCCACCGGCGCTGTCTGGAAAGTCGGTACGATACCCCTGGCCCGCCGGCAGAATGGGTTTCCAAAATTGATCGGCGCCATTCTTGTTTTAGGCCTGTTCGCCGTCGCTCTTCTTTGGCTGGGCTTCTCAGTTAACTATCCCGCGATGCGCGACGTGTATTTCGCGGTGGCGATGGCCCACGTGCTGGCCGAGGCGCCGTTTCTGCTGAGGATGATTTGAATATGGAGTGCGCTGACTTGTCAGCGCTTTAGTAAGCGGCGACTTGTCGCCGTGATCCCGGTTTCAAACCTGGCCGCGACAAGTCGCGGCCTTTTAAAGCGGAACAAGTTACTGCACTCCAAATATGTCCCCATCCGAACTCTGGCACTTCTTTCCGCTGGGCTATTTATTCTCGGTCCTGATCGAAACGCCGGTCCTGCTCGTTGGTCTTTCTCGCCGCCATCCGATCAAGCGCAGAGTGCTCGCCGGAATTTGGCTGACCGCATGCACCTATCCGATTGTGGTGTTGGTGCTCCCGTTTGCGTTCAACAACAGTTCGCGCGCCGCTTATCTGGTCGTGGCCGAGGTCTTCGCTCCCGTGGCCGAGTGCATTTTGTTCTGGCTGGCTTACGGTGAAGCTAAAGAGATCGGCAAGACCTCGATGTGGCGGGATCTCGCCGCGATTGTGCTAGCCAATCTGGCGTCATTCATCGGCGGCGAGATTCTTAACGCTTACGGTTGGTTCGGATGGCTGGGTTGAGCTTCAAGCTCCGGCCGAAACATTTCAGTGCCGCGCAGGCTCCGTTTTCGATACCACAGAAACACCACCAACGCGGCGGCCAGCAGAGCGATAAAGCCGATGACCAGAAGCAGCACCGCTAACACCGCTCCGATCCCTCCGGGAGTCGGATCAGGGGCGAGATCAAACAGCATGATATGGATCATTAGGCGTCTCCAGTCTCACTGAGCAGTCCAGCCAGCACATCAATGTCGATATTGCCGCCAGACAATACCACGCCGGCTCGCTTCGTTTCGCCGGGCAATTTTTTGAAGAATACGGCGGCGGCGGCGGCGGCGCCCGATGGCTCGACCAATAATTTCATCCGAAACAGCATGAATCGAATCGCCTCGGTGATTTCCTGATCGCTTACGGTCAGGACGTAGTCGGCATTCGCGCGCGTGATCGGAAACGTGAGCGCGCCCGGTGTTTGCACGCGCAGGCCGTCGGCAATTGTCGGTGGCGGCGGAATCGTGACTCGCTTGCCCTGGCTGATCGATAGTTGGGTATCGTTTGCAGTTTCCGGCTCAACCGCAAAGCAGTGGATCGATGGCTTGATCGCTTTTGCGGCCGTGCTTACTCCGGCAAACAATCCGCCGCCGCTGCACGGCGCCAGAACGCAATCCAGATCAGGAACCTCTTCCAGCAATTCCACCGCGCAGGTAGCCTGCCCGGCCATGATTAGGTAATCGTCATAAGCCGGCACCATCACCAGGCCTTCGCGCTCGGCGATCTCGCGACCAAAGGCATCGCGGTCATCCTTAAGGCGATCGAAGAAGCGAATGTCCGCGCCATAGTTCCGCGTGGCTTCGACCTTCGCTTTGGGCGCATCGGCCGGTATGGCTACCACCGCGCGGATGCCGGCTTCCCGCGAGGCGAGGGCGACCGCCTGAGCATGATTCCCCGAAGAGACCGCAATCACGCCGCGCTGTTTTTCCTCATCGGTCAGCGACCGTATTTTATTGGTAGCGCCACGAATTTTGAAGGCGCCTGCGCGTTGCAGATTTTCGCACTTAAAGAAGACTTCACGGCCGGCCACCCGGTTGAATGATTGCGAAGTGACAACGGGGGTGCGATGAACGCGTCCGGCGATCCTCGCCGCAGCTTCTCGTATCAGATCTAACGTCAGCATGAATGACCTTTCGTCGCTATTTCCGCATCCTGATGGATTTTGTCACCCGGTTCCCGGGGTTCTTCGGAAAATAATTCTTATCAGGCGATGCGGCCAGATCATAGTATCGCAAATGGCAGTCCGGTAATCCCATCTTTCTCGTGCTGCTGATCCTGTTCAGTGTGCTGGCGGCGCTGGCAAGCGGCGCGCTACATTTCAACCTGCTCACTCCGGTAGTTCTGATTGGACGAATCGTGGCCAGTTGTCGGATGGTCTACTGCACTTTCAAACTCAAGTCCCAGCTCCAGGCAAACGTAGCGCAGATGATGCCGCCGCTCCCACCTGTGTTTCAGCACCAAGAGAGTGGGCAGTTGACTCAGCCGTGTGCGGCCCAGTGGCAACCTGAGTGAGAATCAGAAGTCCGACCGCCTGCTAACAAGCCCTCACCCACGGTTGGTCTGAGACATTTCAAACACGGCGGCGAAGTGCTCGATGATGCGATCCTCGACCGCGCTCAGCTCAACTTCGCGTCCCAGCAATTCCTTCATTGAAGTTACTGGTTCTCCTTCACAGGCAATAATCAAATTGAAGTAACCCAGATCAGTGTTCACGTTCAGCGCGAATCCGTGCGTGGTTACCCAACGCGCAATGTGCACGCCAATGGCAGCCACCTTCCCGCGCGCAGTGTGCACTCCGGTCAATCCCTCGACACGAAACGCTTCGATCTGAAAGTCGTTCATCGTACGCATCAAGACTTCTTCCAGATCCCGGACAAAGCGGTGCACGTCTTCGCGGTCCGGGCTTAGATTAATGATCGGATAGCCGACGATTTGTCCCAGCCCGTGATAGGTCACTTTCCCCCCGCGGTTTGTTTCAAACACCGTCACGCTGCGTTGCTGTAAGACTTCCGGTGCAGCCAGGATGCCCCCATCAGGGGAGCGGCGGCCGAGTGTGAGGGTGTGCGGATGTTCGAGCAGAAGCAACGTGTCGGGCTGTGCGCCCGTCAAAACCGCGCGCTCGGTTTGCTTTTGCAGGTCGAGCGCCGTGGCATACTCGACGCGGCCCAATCGTTCGACTCTTAAGGTTCGCTGCGGCATCTGGTCAGCACCGCCTGACACTTGCCGGCGGTTGATCTTACAAGGAGGAAGGATTGTAACAGCGGCCTGTTAGCCAAACCGAATTGGCCACGCTCACTTGCGCCTTTGCATGAATGACCTGCTGCGAAAAAAATTTCACGCAGAGCCGCAGAGAGAAAACGATTCGGCTTGACTCACAAAGGGTAAATACCTCAGGCTTATCAAAAAATTTGGTCAAGGAGTGATAATGAAGAAAACTCTGGTTCTGGTTAGCCTCCTCTTGTTGTCGACAACCGCTGTGGCGCAGAGGCGCTCGCGCAGCACGGGGCGAGGCACGGCGCCCAGCAAGACCACCGCGCCGGCCGTCAACTCTGAAGCCAAAACAGCCGGCGCCACGAAGATCGCCGAACAAATCAAGAACCTGACCCGGTTCGTTTATCTCCTGGGCGGCGTCGCCAAGGGCATCGAGCAGGTCGACGAAGCCGCGAAAAAGAATGAAGCGTCGCCCGCAGCTCTGCAGCAGAACGAACAGAACAAGGCGACCGTGAAAAGCAGTTTGCGAAACGTACGCGAAGGACTGGACCAACTCGAAGTTTATTTTCGCAGTACCCCCGGCCTCGAAGGCTATTACCGAACGTTGGTCGGGTCCGCGTCAGGTGCTGCCGCGGCCGAAGACCAGGCCGCCGCAGGGCATTTCGATCAAGCAGGACGAGGGATGCTGGGAGTTGTGAATCGCCTGACTGATGTGCTGTTGTTGATGCGTTGATCTAGATCCAGACATGATTTACAAGATGAATAAGATTCAATCAGCGGACCTATCCTGCCATCCTGTAAATCATGTTAATGCGGTCAACTATTCCAACCTGTAATTCGGGGCTTCTTTCGTAATCACCACATCGTGCACGTGCGACTCACGCAAGCCGGCGGGAGTGATCCGCAGGAAGCGCGTGTTCTGCTGGAACTCGTTAATCGTGCGACAGCCGGTGTAGCCCATGCCTGAGCGCAGGCCGCCGACAAGTTGCGTCACCATCTCAGCCAGAGTGCCGCGATAAGGAACCCGGCCTTCGATTCCTTCGGGCACCAGCTTCGATTCAAGTTCGACCTGTTCCTGTGAGTAACGATCGCGCGAGCCTTCGCGCATCGCCCCAATCGATCCCATGCCGCGATACATTTTGAAGCTGCGGCCCTGGTAAAGAATGACCTCGCCGGGCGCCTCTTCTGTGCCGGCGAACAGCGAACCAACCATCACCACGTCCGCGCCGGCCGCGATGGCTTTGGCCATGTCGCCGGAAAACTTAACCCCGCCGTCCGAGATGATCGGGACACCAGTCCCCTGGGCGGCCTCGACACAGGATTGGATCGCTGAGATTTGCGGCACTCCCGCTCCAGTCACGACGCGCGTGGTACAAATCGAGCCAGGACCGATGCCGACCTTTACCGCGTCTACGCCGGCATCGATTAACTCGCGCGCACCATCGCCGGTGCCGACGTTGCCGGCGATCAGTTGGGTCTCGGGATGGCGGCGCTTGATTTCGCGCACGGCATCGATTACTCGCGACGAATGACCATGCGCCGTATCAATGACCAGGCAATCGACGCGGGCTTGCACCAGTCCATCGGCGCGCTCGCGGAAATCGCCCGTGGCTCCAATCGCTGCGGCCACCCGCAAACGGCCCAGGTCGTCTTTCGCTGCACTCGGATACTTGATCGCCTTTTGAATGTCTTTGACTGTGATCAAGCCCTTCAGGTGTTTGTCTTCGTCGATCACCAGAAGCTTTTCAATGCGATGTTTTTGCAGCACCTGCTTGGCCTGCTCCAAAGTGGTGCCTACTGAAACCGTGACCAGCGGCTGCTTGGTCATCACTTCCGAGACCGGCAGATCAAAGCGCTCTTCAAAACGCAGGTCGCGATTGGTAATGATGCCCACCAGGTGTCCGTCTTCGTCGACCACCGGAACGCCGCTGATGTGATAGCGCTGCATCACGTCGAGCGCTTCGCGTACCGGGCGGTCCTGCCAGATCGTCACCGGATCGACGATCATGCCGGATTCGGACCTTTTCACCTTGTCCACTTCTTCTGACTGGCGGGCGATGCTGAGGTTCTTGTGAACCACCCCGATGCCGCCCTGCTGGGCAATCGCAATTGCCAGTGAGGCTTCCGTCACCGTGTCCATGGCCGCCGAACAGAGAGGGATCTGCAGCCGGATGCCGCGCGTGAATTGAGTCGAGGTGTCGGTTTCGGCCGGCAACACGTCCGATCGGGCGGGCACCAAAAGCACATCATCAAAAGTAAGTCCCTCGGGAATCTTCTCAGTTATCATAGCGATACAAAATTACTCCTTGGATTTGCTTCACCTAACTCTAACTCAAAAAGAAAACGTCCGCAGTTCGCGGACGTGTCGATCTCGAAACCCAGCCTGCGACCCGGTCGCTACCGCTCCCGGTACTGACCTCATCGCCACGGAACGCTCTACACATCGAATTCGTAATTGTCCTCTCTGTGATTAAATTCCATATCCACAGTCAGGCGCCTGGCCGGATTAGTCCGCTGCCCGGTGCGGGTCTTCGGCGCGAAGCTGCGCTGGTAAAAATGAAGGCCAGCCCAGACGCAAAGCGAAAGCACGGCCAGAATTACAAGCGCCAGCAACAGGGTCATTAGGGGCGATCGGTTATGCGCCCCATCGTCGGTATAAACGAGCGATTTATAAGACTTTGACTCTTCTTCCGGGGCGCCGAGTTCGCGCAGCGTTCGGGCATATTCCTCCATCGCCTGGTCCTCGTCATAGCCGATAAACTTTGCATAGGCCCGGATGAAACTGCGATTGAAAATCCCTCCGGGCAAACGCTTGTAATCATTCGCCTCGATAGATTCGAGGTAACGCATTGAAATTCGCGTCTGTTCCGAGATATCGCGTAGAGCAATCCCTTGCGTCTCGCGTGCGAGTCGCAGTTTTTCTCCGATGCTTTCTGCCATTTCGAGTCGAGCGGCCTCAGACAAAGACGATCAGAAGGAAGTGTCGAACAGCTCCCTGGATAAACGCGCGCCCTCCCCACATACACTAACAGGCACCGGCAAACTGTTCTTTGGCCGCACTATAAACCCCGATCTGATCGTTGTCAAACTTTAATGAATTCGAGTTTGGGCTGTCTTGATTCTTCTCGCGCAGGGTGGTAGCTTGAGTCGTTCGCAGAAACCAATCTGCTTTGTTTTTAACTTCTACAATCTTGAAAAGTGAGGACTGACAGAGATGGCTCTTGAAGCACTCGGAATGATCGAGACCAAAGGCTTTGTCGGCGCTGTCGAAGCGGCCGATGCGATGGTCAAAGCAGCCAACGTGCAACTGTTGGGTAAGGAATACATCGGCGCCGGATATGTGACCGTATTTGTCCGCGGCGACGTCGGCGCTGTCAAAGCGGCAACCGATGCCGGGGCTGCTGCGGCCCGGCGGGTCGGCGAGTTGATCAGCGTACATGTCATTCCTCGTCCGCATGCCGAGGTCGAGCGCGTCCTGCCGGTCGGTGGTGCGACGGGATCGAGCCCCGACGAAACATCGCAACTGCAAGGCGGTGCCCGCGGCCAGTTGGGCCAGGGTGATGCAAACCGCTCGTTGACTGCCAGAGAAAGCGCCAGAGAACGATCCAAGTAAGGGCATTGCCGATTTTTGATTTCTGATTGATTTCAAATTTGAAATCGAGGGGACGATCAGCCGCTTCAGGGTTCCTTCCGGAACGCGGATGACCGAGGCGAAACAAGCCTCGGCCAAGCTCAAATTTGAAATCTAAAATCAGAAATTGGGAGGTTTCCAGTGTCGGCTGACAAAGATCTAATTTCGGTGCAGCAGGCCCGCGACCTGGTCGAAGCCGCGCATCGCGCCCAAACTGAATTGGCCCGATTCGACCAGGCCAGGATCGATCACATTTGTGAAGCGATGGCCAGAGCCGCTTTGCGTGAATCGCCGCGTGTCGCCGCCCTCGCAGTCGAAGAGACCGGATATGGCGTGGCTGCCGACAAGGAAGAAAAAAACCGCTTCGCCGCCGAAGACGTCTGGAACTATTTCAAGAACCTGCGCACGGTCGGCGTCGTTTCGGAAACTAAAGATGTAGTTGAAATCGCCAGTCCGCGCGGTGTCGTCTGCGGCATTATCCCTTCGACCAATCCCACCTCGACCGCTATTTTCAAGATTCTGATCGCCATCAAATCCCGCAACACGATCGTGCTTTCACCGCACCCTTCGGCAGCCCGCTGCATAAATGAAACTGTCAAAGCCATGCGCGATGCGGGGGTAAAGGCCGGGTTGCCCGCCGAAGCGATCGGCTGCATGACGATCGCTACCATCGAAGGCACCGAAGCTTTGATGAAGCACAAGATGACTGCGGTGATTCTGGCCACCGGCGGGATTGGTTTGGTGCGCGCTGCGTATTCGTCAGGCAAGCCAGCGTTTGGAGTCGGTCCCGGCAACGTGCCGGTGTTCATCGAACGCAGTGCCGACGTACCCCGGGCGGTGCAGAACATTCTAACGGGCAAGACCTTTGATAACGGCACGATCTGCGCGTCTGAACAGGCGGTAGTTGTTGACGCCTCGATTGAGGCGGCGGTGCGCGAACAATTCAAGCTGCAGGGTGGTCACTTCCTGAGCCAATCAGAGGCCGACCTGCTCGCCAAAGTCGTCACTACTCCGCAGCGAGGTTTGAACCCGGGCATCGTCGGCAGATCGGTTGAGGTCATCGCGAAGATGGCCGGCATCGCCGTGCCGCCGGGAACTCGCTGTCTGATGGCCGATGTGGCAGGCGTAGGTCGCGATTATCCACTGTCGATGGAAAAGCTCTCGCCGATTCTCGCTTTCTACGTCGAAGATGGTATCGAGCGCGGGGCCGCGCGCTGCAACGAGATCCTGCACTACGGAGGCATGGGACACACGGCCGGCATTCATACTGGTTCGCGCGAAGCAGCGGTTCGCTATGGCAGTGAAATGCCTGCTTCCCGGATTACGGTGAACACGCCCACGACGCACGGGGCGATTGGCTTTTCCACCGCGCTGTCACCGTCAATGACGTTGGGTTGCGGCTCGTGGGGCGGCAACGTTACTTCAGACAATGTCTCGCCGCTGCATTTGATGGACATCAAACGCGTGGCTTTTGAGACGCGCCCCGTTGCCAGCAAGCACCCGGCAGTGTCCGCCCAACCGTCGGCAACTATGCAGCAGCCCGCGGCCGCGAGAACCACAGCTTCAGCAACGGCCAGCGCCGGGACTCCAAAGGTGAGCCGGCAGGAAATAGCCGCCATCGTCGATCGCTTTCTGGCAAATCGCCAGCCGGAACCAACGTCGCATTCGGCGCCGGTGGCTCCACAGTCTGAGCCGAAGCCCGACAACGGAGGTCCGCGTAAGCCGTCCGGCGCGGCGGCAACGAATGGACACAAGGCGGCTGAGTTTGTCAGCGAAGACGACGTCAAGCAGGCGATTACAAAAGGTGAAAAAATTTACGTTGGTCCACGCACGATAATTACGCCTTCAGCCCGGGACATCGGTGATCCGGCAGAGGTGTTTGCGAAAGCTTAGAACGTCAGTAGTCAGCCCGTTGTCAGTGGCAACGGAAGCACTACTGACCAGTGACACTACTAAAATGTTCTTAGGAAAAGTCGTCGGCACAGTCTGGTCAACCAAGAAAACGCCCGATCTCGAGGGCGTTCGTTTTCTGATTGTGCATCCATACGATCTGGATCATGAGCCGACGAAAAACGTAGTCGTCGTGGCCGACCGTCTCGGCGCCGGCCCGGGAGAGACTGTGATGTGCGCGTACGGCAAAGCAGCGCGCACGGCGATCGGCAACCAGGACATGTCTATCGAAGCCGCGGTCATCGGCATCGTCGATCGCGTTGACCTGACCGATAACAAATCGGAAGACTTGCGCGAAGCCGCAAACGCTTTGGGTCGAGACAACGGACAGCGATAGGGCATTTGTTTTTCGAGATCTTAGCCACGAAAAAGCACAGAAGGCACAAAAGAGCTGGGGTGAATTCTTAATTTGTTTCTTTATCTCTTGTGCGTTTTGTGCCTTTTTGTGGCTAACGTTCATCAGCACCGGCAATCGCAAATAGATCATGGCTAACGAAGATCTGATCTACCGCATCACTCGGGCAATCTACCAACGCCTCGGCTCAAGTGCCGATGAGACTGCGGTCGAACAACTGGTTACGGACATTTACCGAACCATTGAGCCGGCTTTGGCCGGCCGAGCAACGCCGCCGCTTGGTGCGCCTGCAGCAGATGAGAACACTGCAGCGGAAGGCTCGGCGGAACGTCTGATCATCTCGGTCTTTGGCATGGACCATCCGGGCATTGTGGCCGGCGTCGCTCAAATCCTGGCCGAGGCCAGTTGCACTATCGTAGACATCAATCAGACAGTGGTGCAGGGAAAATTTGCCATGGTGATCATCGCGAGCACATCGCGGGCGCAGTTGTCAGTCACCGGATTGAAGGATCGGCTGCGATCCGAAGGTGAGAAACTTGGCGTGCACATCTACGCACAGCGTGAAGATCTGTTCAATGCAATGCATCGAGTTTAGGAATTTCAAAATGCGGATTTCGGGTTGCGAAATTAAGAGCCTTTTTTGCTCGCCCAGAATCCGCGTGTTATAAACCGCGTTCTGCAATTCGAAATTTATTATGCACCCTGAAATCTCACCTCGTTGTCCTTCGTGCGGCGCGGCGGTCCGCGAACCGGCGATGTTCTGCCCTGAGTGCGGTAAGCCCATGACGACTGCGGCGGCGAGCACCGAATCTGCCGGTCCAGCGACCGAAACTGTTGCGACGCCCGTGGTCGTCGAACCTCAAGTGTCAACGGGGCCGGGGGCCGCTGTCGCGCCTGAACCAACTACCAACCCAGACGTTCCACCGGGTGAACCAGTTTCTCATCCTGGCCGCAGGGAGCGAACGAGAGAGACGCTACACCGCGCCTCGACCGCAGCGCGCGGAGCGATTGGAGACAACGTGAAGCGAGTAGAAAAGATCCATCATGTTTCCAGCGCCATGATCGAAGAAGCTCACTACGATCCGAGCTTGCGCTTTGTGCTGGTGGCGCTCGGCCTGTTCCTCGTCTTTGTAGTACTGCTGATACTAAGCAAAGTAATGGGCTGAAGAGGCAGAGAGCAACCTCTGTCTTGTTCTTATGGAATATACCCAGGCTGAAATCCTGCAAACCGTGCGCATGACCGAGATGGAACATCTCGACATTCGCACTGTTACGCTCGGCCTCAGCCTGCGCGATTGCGCCACCGACTCGATCGAAAGCACGTCTGACAAAGTGCGTGAGAAAATCGCCCTGACAGCAGGTAAGCTCGTTCAGACGGTCGATGAGATCGGCAACGAGATCGGAATTCGCGTCGCCAACAAACGCATCGCGGTAACGCCTGTTTCGATTTTGACTGAAAGCGCGCGCGGTAATCCGGTCGATCTGGGACGCGCGATCGATGAAGCCGCAGCCGGTGTCGGCGTGGATTTTGTGGGCGGATATTCAGCCCTGGTGCACAAAGGCTTCACCAGAAAAGAAAGCGAGTTTCTCGATTCGATCCCGGAAACGTTGTCCGTGACACAGCGGCTCTGCTCTTCACTGAACGTCGCCACCACTCGCGCCGGCATCAATATGGACGCGGTAGCTCGCGTCGGACGCTTGCTCAAAGACGCCGCCGAACGCACCCGCGAAACCTCCGGATTGGCTTGCGCCAAATTCGTCTGCTTTGCCAATGCTGTCGAAGACAATCCTTTTATGGCCGGGGCGTTTCATGGCATCGGCGAACCTGAGGCAGTCTTAAACGTCGGCGTCTCCGGTCCGGGCGTCGTCAATCGCGCGGTGCAGCACGCGCCCAAAGACATGCCCCTGCATGAACTGGCCGAATTGATCAAGAAACTATCTTTCAAACTTGCGCGCGCCGGTGAATTGGTAGGACGCGAGGCCGCCCGCCGTTTGGGAATTCCCTTCGGCATCATCGATCTCTCTCTGGCGCCGACCCCGGTGCCCGGCGACTCGGTGGCGAACATTATCGAGGGGATGGGTTTTGAGCGGGCCGGCGCGCATGGCACCACTGCAGCCCTGGCAATGTTAACCGACGCGGTCAAGAAAGGCGGCGCGATGGCCAGCAACTCGGTGGGAGGCATGAGCGGCGCGTTCATCCCGGTGTCTGAAGATGCGGGCATGATTGAAGCCGCGCAACTCGGCGCCCTGACCCTTGAAAAACTCGAAGCCTGGACCAGCGTCTGCTCCGTAGGCATCGACATGGTAGCCGTGCCTGGCTCGACTTCGGCTGAGACCCTGGCCGCGATCATCGCCGACGAGATGGCCATCGGAGTAATGAATAATAAGACGACGGCCGTGCGCATCATTCCGGTGCCGGGACGCGACGTGGGAGAGATGGTTGAGTTCGGAGGCTTGCTCGGCAGCGCGCCAATCATGGCCGTGAATCGATTTTCCTCTGAGCAGTTCATTCGCCGTGGCGGAAGGATTCCCGCGCCGGTGCATTCATTGAGAAACTAGAATTCCTTGCGCCTTTCCGCCTTTGCGTGAAAACTCACCAGGAGTCTTTTTGGTTCACGCAACAACGCAAAGGCGCAAAGAGGAAGCGGGGTAGTGGGTCAGTTTTGCTTTATGATGCAGGCTAAAACTCGTTACAGAACCGCGAGCGGTAGCGACCGGATGCGATGCTCAACGAGAACATTGAGGCACAACGGTTCGGAAGTCCGAACAGTAAGCACAAGTTGAGCGTAGCATCCGTTCGCTACCGCTCGCGGTTCTGTAACGGACGCCGTTCTCAGACTCACCCACTGCCGGAAGCGGACCTGACTGGCAATTGACTCGAAAACCAACTAACCTTAGCGCCTCAAGAGAAGGTGAACAATGGAACGTGAAGCCCTGGGATTAATCGAGTGTCGTGGTCTGGTGGCGATGATTGAAGCCGCGGATGCCGCGGTCAAGTCAGCCAACGTCGTCCTCGTCGGCTGGGAAAAAATCGACGCCGGCCTGGTAACCGCGATCGTGCGCGGTGAAGTCGGCGCGGTTAAGGCTGCCGTCGAATCCGGCGCTGCCGCCGGCCGGCGCGTAGGTGAAGTCGTAGCCACACATGTCATTCCCCGTCCTCATTCAGAGGTCGATCAGGCGATTCCCGTTCTACACACCGGCAAGACTACCCGTAAGAAAATCAGTGGTTCGGTCCATGGAAAGCGATAACAGCGTTACGTCTCCCCGGCGTGCGCCTGACCGAACTATACAGCCAGACTCCGAAGCCCGGCCGCGTTACCAGTCTTAGTCGCGCTCAAAATTGAAATGTCCGACTCGCTCAAGAACAGAAAGCTGGTGCTGCTGACGAGTGTCGTTTGTCTGCTCCTCAGCGCCCTCGTGACCGACGGCCAAACTGAACCGCCGGCCCAGGACGATGTAGTCCGCGTCTTCACCCAACTGGTCCAGACCGATCTGATGGTGTTCGATCGCAAGGGCCATCTGGTCAACGGGCTGAAACGTGAAGACTTTGAACTGAAGGTCGACGGCAAAACAACGCCGGTCGAGTTTCTGGATTATGTTGTCGCCGGCAGCGCGCGCGAGGAGGCGCAACTGGCCTACGCTCGCTCAGGCCGCGGCGTGGCAGTCCCGGCGAATGCTTTAGAACGAGGCCGGACGGTTCTCTTCTACGTTGACGATCTTCATCTGGATCTGACCAGCTGTGATGCTGCCCGGAAGATGATCGCGAAGTTCCTCGACCGGAACATGGCATACAACACCAGCGCCGCGATCACTTCCACCAGCGGCCAAATAGGTTTTCTGCAGCAACTCACTGATAGCGACCTGATGCTGCGCGCCGCCCTGCGGCGACTGAATCCAAAGCCCTACTCAGTCGAAGACGGCAGCCTCCCGCGCATGACTGAGCATCAAGCCTGGCTTCTGGATCGGCGCGACCCAGAGCTGACGAACTATTTTATTGACGAGACCATCAGGACGGCGCGCGGCATGACTCGCGACCTGGCCGGGGCCATGGTTAGTCAACGCGCCAGCAACACTTTGTTCCGGGCCGAACAGTCGACTCGAAACACCCTCGCCGGCCTGGAAAATCTGCTCGCGTATGCGAACAAAACTCCCGGACGCAAGCTTCTGATTTTTATCTCCAGTGGGTTTGTGCTGGATCTTCAGAACACTCGCGAAGCCGAGATTGTCCACAGAATTTCCAGCGAAGCTGCACGCAGTGGCGTGGTGATCTATTCGGTCGATGCCCGGGGTCTCACTACCAGTATTAGAGACGCCAGCTCGGGCGGCAGCGGTTCTGATCCCCAGCAAAGGCTCGAGCGTTCTCTGCACAGCGAGGTCTGGGACACACAGGACGTCATGAGCGCGCTCGCTCAGGACACTGGGGGAAAGTCGGTCTTTAATACGAACGATCTGACTTCGGGACTGCAGGACGCGTTGCAGGAAACTTCGGTCTACTATCTGGTGGGATGGAAGCCCGATCCGCAAACTAATGCCCCGAGTAAGTTTCAAAAGTTAACCGTCAGCATTATTGGCCGGCCCGATCTCACGGTGCGCATTCGCCGGGGTTTTGCTGCCGGCGAGCCGCTGCCGGTCGCAGCGAAAACCAAAGAACCGAAGACTCCACCGCCCACCGGTCCTGAAGCAGAGCTGCAAAAGGCCATGCTCGCGCCCTTGCCTGGAAAAAACACGCCCGTTTCGATTGCCTTGAATTACGCCAACACGGCTGACAAGGGATTGACCCTGTCCACTTCGCTGCAAATCGATCGTGAGTTTGTGTCGATTGATTCCGAACAGGAAAAGCCAAAACAAAACGGAACGCTGGAAGTGGTGGGCACAATTTATGACGATCATGGTCGAGCGGGAGCACGGATCAGTGATCGACTTTCGATAACTCCGCCGGCTGGAAATGACGGCGGCTCGGCGAATGCAATTGTGGCGACGTATCCGATTCGCATTCAGCCGGGCCTGTATCAAGTGCGGGTCGCCGTGCGCGATCCAAAGACGGGCCGGTTGGCCAACACCAACGCCTGGGTTGAAGTTCCCGATCTGCTGGCGCCAAAACTGGCCTTGAGCAGTTTGATGATTGGTGAACGAAAGCAGGCGGGCGCGATGCGGCGGATCGCCAAATCCGATATAGCTGAAGGCGTCAATCTAAATGTTAAGCTCAGGTTCGCTCAGAACTCTCAGCTGCGCTTTCTGGTTTTTGCGTACAACGCCAAATCAAGTAGTGGCACGGCCCTGCCCGACGTCACCATCCAGGTACAAGTAGTTCGAAACGGCCAGCCCGTCGTCAGTCCCTCTTTGCGCTCCATCGTTACCCACGGAGCCGCCGACCTCAGGCGACTGCCATATGCCGCAGAGCTTTCCCTGGAAGGACTCGAGCGCGGGCATTATCAACTGCGGGTCACTGCTTTCGATCGGGTCGCGAACACGACCGCGTCGGAACAGCGAGCTTTCGAGATTGAGTGATCGGTACCAGATTCTGAATCAACGAGCGCTTGTCGAGACTCAATCCTGCAACAACTTCCCGCCAAACAACGACTGGCCCGCGAGGCTGGTATAGAAACCAAAGACAGCCAAAGCAACGCAGATCGTCAAGCCCATGAGAAAGTCCGTCGCGTACCAGGCGCTGAGTTCGGTGGTCATCGCATAGAAGACCCAGAGGTGGGCGAAGAAGAAAGCTGCTACCGCAGCCAGGAGCCCATAGCGATAGAGTACAAAGACCGCAAGAAACGCTGATAGAGCGGCTAACGGAGCCATTAGCACATTCACATTGGTAACCAATACATTGACGATTGCCAGCAACACCCAAAGTAGTCCGAACGCCAGCCGCTCGCGGCGCAGGACCAAAACGAAGAGGAGCAAAAGGAAAAGCGAGAAAAAAGGCAGGAAGATTCCCGCGTTCATCTGACTTAGAAACTTACCAATGAAGAGGTGGGCGCCAATTTCGTAGCTGCCAGGGTTAGCGGTCAGGACCGTCGGCTTTCCGATCCATCTCAACCCGATCGAAGAAAGCAACCCGAGCAAGATCATCCCCACTCCAAATACTGCCCCGATCAGGATGTCGCGCCCAACCAGTGGATCGCGATAGCCGCCAGCCAGCAATCTGCTCCACGAGATGATTCGTTGCGGCCAGCGCTTGCGGACGAAGGGCTCGAGCGCCACGTACAACACCCAAAGAAAACCAGCGGTGAACACAGCGATTGCCAGGTGAGTTATGAACAGGTCGAACTCATAGCCCACCAAACCGTTGTGATGTTCCATGAACAGCCAGTAGAGCAAACGCAGAATCAAGAAAAGGAAAGCCAGCCGGTTGGCTCCGCGTCGGTCTCCTCGTCCGAGTTTTAAATTCTTACGAGCTATTAGCACACTGCCTACCAGCACGATCAGGTAGATCGCGATCAGGATGAAGGTCAACGCGCGGACCCGGGTACTCTCCGTCGCTTGTTCCTGCCGCATCGGTTGATCCCAGGGATAGATCGTTTCGAAGTAGACTGGTTTGCCACGGAACGCTGCCGCTTCAACATGGGTTTTAAGTTCCTGATGCATGGGGTCAGGGCCGTCCCAGGCTGCCCTCGCATCGTACGCATGCAAAGGCACTGAGGTCGAGGGCACTTCCCTGAAGTTCGTGATCTCGAGACCGGCTTCGCGGAAGGGTATGCTCCAGTCGGGTTTGGGGGCTTCTATGCCGCCAGGTGTTTCGCGCTGCGGCGGGACACCTATAAACCAATGTAGGTGACCGTCCATGTCGAGGTAGAGACTGGTCATGCCAGAGACATCCAGGGCGGGCCGGTCGACCTGGACGGACTCTATTGTCTGAAAGTACCTGGGGCTCTCGCGATACCAGAACCGGTAGGCGCCAGGTCCCTCTGTGCGCAACCTGCTCCAGCGATCTAACGACTGGTCATGCGCCTTAATGTAGTCGAGGTAATCACCTTTGATAACAACGCCGTCTTCACTGTCGAGTCGCTGACTGACATAGCCCATTTTCCGCACCACATCTCGCGCCCGCACGCGTAACGCTTCGGGCGGGAGATCCAGCGAAGTCATGCGATAAACCGCCGAATATTTGGTCAACCAACAGGTCAGTGCCAGCACGCCGAGAAAAGTGATGAAGAGAGTGGTGGCAATGGCCGGTCTAAGTCCACCTTCCATAGGCGAGGCCGCCACCATTTCCGGCGAAGGTGTTTCGCCGGCCGCGAGCGCCGCCGCGATCGGATCGCCACCGGGCAGCGCCGCAGCGACTTGTAAAGCGGACGCCGGGCGTTGTGATGGATCCTTCCTGAGACAGCGATCGATCACTCTTTCAATTACCGGATCGAGGTCTTTGACGATCGAGGTAGGAGTCGTGGGCGTGGTGTCGCTGCGGCGTAATTTAATTAACTCTCCGAACGTCGAGGCTTCGAATGCCTTGCGGCCGGTGAAGAGCTCATAAAGCACCAGGCCCAAAGAGTAGATGTCGCTTCGGGCCGTCTGGTCCTTTCCTTCAATTTGTTCAGGCGACATGTAGGCCGGAGTGCCCGCCCGCATCTCGTCCTCACCAAACTCTTCCACGAGACCGGCCAGGCCAAAGTCGAGAATGCGTGCATTCCCTTCACCATCAATCATCACGTTCGCGGGCTTCAGATCGCGATGCAACACACCCGCGTCGTGGGCCGCTGCCAGGCCGGCGCAGATTTGCCGCGCGAGTTGAATCGCCTTGACCTCGGGCAAACGACCAATGCGCCGCAACAGTGACGAAAGCTCTTCGCCTTTGATGAATTCCATCGAAAGGAAATGCCGTCCGTCAACGTCGCCGATGTCATAAACGCGACAGACGTTCTTGTGACTGACTTGTCTGGCCACCCGCACTTCGCGGTGAAAGCGTGCGAGAGCGGCGCCGTCACTCAACAAATGATCGGGAAGAAACTTGAGCGCCACCGGTTGGCCAAGTTTGAGATCGTCGGCCCGGTAGACTTCGCCCATGCCGCCTTTGCCGAGCATGGCCACGATGCGATAGCGATCGGCCAACATCTCGCCGGGCACAAACCGCGCGTTGTCGATCGAGTCAAATGAAGAATACGAACGGGAGGTCCGTGGGCCGCTGTCCGGGGCTTTTGGTTTCGGCGACTTATCTCGGTCCAACAACTGAGTCGGAGAAAACGATTCGCTGAGCGAGGTCGCGCATGACGGACAAGAAGTCGCGTCGACGGGAACCTCGCGATCGCACTGGGGGCATTTCATTGGCAGCGAATTGTAGCAGAAGCCAATGGGAACAGGAGAGCTGTCTTTAGCTGGACGGAGGCGGGACGATCCGTCGTCCTCACGCTCCGAGCGTGGCTTTAATTCTGCCCAGCAGCGCCTCAATGTCGAGGGGCTTAGCGAATACCTCGGCACAGCCGGCGGCGATAGCGTCGCTCTTGACGTCGGAAGTTGCGTAGGCTGTGATCACAAATATCGGTGTGCGGGAAAGTTTTTGTCTCTGACGAAGCTGACGGGTAGTTTCGATTCCGTCCATCTCTGGCATCGCCAGATCCATCAGGATCAGATCGGGCATCGTCCGGGACGCTTGACGCAGACCTTCCCTGCCATCCCCGGCTTCGAGCACTTTGTAGCCTTTTGAGCGCAGCAGGGCAGACAATAAACTGCGGCTGTCCGGATAATCTTCGACTACCAGAATCGTGGAAAGACCGGCCTGTTTCTCCATCTTAGTCACCTCACCAAAGCTTGAAAGATATGATCCGATCAGATAAGTCGACCCGTTTAGAGGGGGACAATTAACCATAGACTTCCGGTGCGCGAAAGTGGTTGCAATTTCGTGACGGCCGAGCTCGAACTCGGACAGAAACGGAACGCGAACAATCATTAGATTGAATCGCTTCGGCGGAAAGGATGTCCGCAATCCACTTAGGATTTACTTCGGATCGCCAGCCATGCGAGCAGCGAACCAAATAGCGCCAACCCGGCGCCTACTAGCATAACCCGCCGAAAACCAAAGACGAAACTCCCCAGAATTTCCTCTCTGACCGTTCCACGGGTTTCAGGGTCAAGGCTAGATGGGATTTCCGCCGCCGCCAGCTTGAGCCGTTCATTGTTCAGAGCGACTCGCGCTGCTGCCGGCATCGGAATCGCGTTGAGACGTTGCTCGAGATGACTACTGAAAACCTGGAACATGATCAATCCAAACACCGCCACCGCCAGCAAACCGGCTGTACGAGACACGGCGTTGTTGACGCCGGATGCGATCCCGGCATGACTCTCTTTGACTGAATTCATTACTGTGGTCGTCAGTGGGGCCACACTGATCGCCATGCCGAAACCCAGGACCACAATCGCCGGAAAGAAAGTCGTGAAGTAACTTCCACCCACGCCGGGCCTAAGAAACAGAGCGAACCCGGCAGCTCCAATGATCGGTCCGATCACCAGCGGCAGGCGCGCGCCATAACGCTTAACCAGGCCACCCGACCAGCGCGACAAAGTGAACATAATCAAAATGAAAGGCAGCGTGGCTGCGCCGGCGGCGGTGGCCGAATACCCCTGCACCTGAATCAGGTTAAGCGGCATAAAATAGAGCGTGCCGGCCAGGGACGCATACAGGAACAACGTCAACAGATTAGCCCCGGCAAAGTTTCGCGATCGGAAAAGTGACAAAGGCATCATCGGATGACGCACTCGTGCCTCAACCAGAACGAAGGCCGCAAAGAGAATCGCTCCCGCGACCAGAGCGGCAATCACCACCGGATTCCGGAGACCGATACGCGAGGACTCGATCAGACCATAGACGATCCCGCCGAGACTGAGCGTCGCCAACGACGCGCCCAGGAAATCCGGCTTCTTCGAGTCTTCTTCGTTGCGGCTTTCAGGCACACAGCGAACGATCAGGATCAGCACGGCCACAGCGAGGGGCAGGTTAAGGAAGAAAACCGCGCGCCAGGAAACATGTTCGATCAACCATCCGCCGACCAACGGACCGAGGGCCGTCGTGATCGCGGTCGAACCCGACCAGGTGCCGATGGCTTGCCCGCGTTCATCTTCAGGGAATGAGGCACTGATAATCGCGAGGCTGCCGGGGACGAGCATCGCCCCGCCGATACCCTGCCCCGCCCGAGCGATGATTAGTTGCGAAATATTTTGGGCCAGGCCACACCCGATCGAAGCCAACGCGAACAGTACCACTCTGATCGCATAGATCCTGCGTCGTCCAAAGTGATCACCCAGCGACCCGCCGAGCAACAACAACGCCGCCAGAAACAGAGCGTAAGCTTCGACCACCCACTGCACATCAAGGGCAGTCGCATTGAGACTGGATTGCAAAGCCGGCAGCGCGACGTTCACCACCGTGCCGTCGATAAAAACCATGCTCGAGCCGAGGATGGTCGCGGCGAGAATCCAACGCCCGCGCTTTTTGCCGCATGGCGCAGCAGGTTTATTCGCGGAGATGACGCCTTCGTCGCAGGGTGATCTGAGGATGTTCACTAACCAAAGCTAACTGATTTCAATCAGGACGACCAGAGATTCGTTGCCGGTCTTCCGCCGTTTGAAACAGTTGCCTTATCGAATATGTTGAAGGGCGAGCTGCCTAATTCAACCAAAAAAAAGGCGCCGCCCGCAAATCGCGAACGGCGTCTCTTCTTTAATCTATCTGCGTGAGTGCGCCCGGTCGGTACTGCTCCCGGCGCGGACTACCTAGTACCGGATTCTTACACTAAAACTACCGCTGTTGTCGTTGTAGTTGTCGTCGTTAATCGCCAGAATCAGACGGCCATCGACTGGAATAGAGGCACTCAGCTGACTTCCCACCAGATAAGCCGCACTAATTTGCCCATTGGCCTGTCGAATATAGGCGATCAATGCTCCGACTCCGGCCGTTGGCACCGGACGGGTATTCACTATTGAACCAAAGCCGGTGCTGTTGCCGCCATCCGGGCCAACCTGGCCCACCCGCTGGCCGGCGATGATCATGCCGGTGGCAGTAATCGTGATCGGGTCGCCCGCGTGGACGTCGATTCCGGTATCAACCCCGCGCGAGGTCCCGGGAACGGTAATCGCAATTTCCTGCTGCTGGTTATCGCGATTACGATCAACTGGATCAATCGGCCGTCGATCGCGCGAACGAATTCCCGGAGTGCGGCGGCGGTCGTCCGTATTATCTAGCGCGGCCAGATCGCGTTCGTGCTTAATCTGCACGGTAAAGCTGCCCCGCGTGTCGTTGAACGAACCACGATTGGCAGTCAGATAAAGTCGTCCGTCACGATCAGCTGTGAACTCGCGGCTTGAACCCAGTTCCATGACCGGCGCGCGAGGGTCATCGCCAATAGCTCCAATCAACTCGCCTTCAGCAGCCCTTGGAAGTGGCGCAGCGGGATCGCTTGTGCGCAAGCCATCCGGTGTGATGCGCACACGGCCAGCAACAATTACTCCCGACGCATTGACTTGCACTTTCTCGCCGCGCCGCAGATCCACCCCCGAATCGATCCAGTTGGATTCCAGCGGTACCTGCACCGAGCGGCTTTCAAAGCGCGCGTCATCCAGGGCCCGCCCGTCAATTTCGATGCGATCAACTTCGTTTGGGCGGAAGTACTGGATTTCGCCTTCGTTGGCCCGGCTGCGCGAAACAGTGGACTCTGTGGTCGCGCCGTTCTGGGTGGTATATCGGTTGTCGACGCGGACAACAAAGCGCCCGTTAATAAAGCCCAGCAAAGTACCCCGTATCGTCCGGCCGTCCCGAAGATAAAGTGTGTCCGCGGCGGCAAAGGTTGCCGCTAATATCAGTATCGTTAACGCCAGAATAATTTTCTTCATAATCTTTTCCTTTCAACTCACAGAACAGAGGTGCCGAAGTCCGACACATATATCGCTTCAATCACAATTCTTCGGGAAGAGAATTTTGAAGGGGTTTCGATGGGTAGCTTATACCCTGGGAGAGTGCCGGGCAAGTTGGAGCACAAATGGGGCGCGGCCGATTAGCATGGGGCAGTAGCCCGACTGTAAGAGAGGGAGTTCTCTCGAAGAGCGTTGAATAAACGCCTCCCTCACAGTCGGGCTACTGCCCCGTATGCGACCTACTTAGTTAACTCATCGGCTATTTCGTTCGCGTCAAAGACCTTGCGCAGGACCTCGCTCATGGCCCGCACGTCAACTGAAATCGCGCGGTTGACCGACTCATCGTATATAAAGTCGCCCACCAGCGATTGAATATTTCCGTCAAAGATCAACCCGACCAATTCGCCCTTCTTATTAATCGTCGGCGAACCTGAGTTGCCTCCGATAATGTCGTTGGTCGATACAAAATTAAACTGAGTGCTGAGATTCACGGCTGATTTTTTCTCAACCCAGCGCGACGGCAAATTGTATGGGAACTCAGACTTGAATTGCGTCGAACGATCATACAGACCACCCAGGGTCGTGAACGGCGCAACTTTCTTGCCGTTCTCGATATATCCTTTGACCGCGCCATAAGAGAGCCGCAACGTGAAAGTCGCATCGGGGTAAAGCTTGGTGCCTTCGGTCTCGAACCGAGCCCGCGCGATTTTGCTGTAGCTGGCCCGCTCGACGCCTGTGACCTCGTTCTCGTAACGCATACGCAGTTCCCGCGCTTTCGGATCAACCGTGCGCGCCAGAACGATCATCGGATCGGTTGAAGCTTCGATCGCTTTGCTGCCTCCGGCCACCAATTGCTTGCGAAAAGCGACGTCCTCCAATTTCGTTCCTTCAATCAGTTCATTGGCTTTCGCCTCTGGCGTCTTACCGTTCAGGATCTGTTTGACGAGCGGATGATCCGCACCCAAAAGCTCCACCATGAGGCCCAGCGAGTCAGCCAGTTTGAGCTTTTCAAAATCGTCGTGGATCGGAGCTGGAGAATAAAGCGCCAACTCTAGCGAAGCCCGCCGGGCATCAGTGTATTCAGGCAGTCTTTTGGCGTTCGGCTTTCCGCTTTCGGCCGCCAGCCTGACGAGGGTGCGCGCGATCCCAAACGTCGTGGTATTGAACCCCGAGGCCTGATCAAAGATTCTGCGTTCACGGATGTAGGACGGCAGACCCTGATGAGCTTTGGCAATCGCGTCCCAGGCGTCGCCATACATCTTTTGCCGGTCCGGATTGGCGGCGATTGATTTACGCAGGGTCGCCTCATCCTTCATCTTGCGATCCATAAGGGCTTTGTCTTTGAGCCCGGCGATCTGCCCGCGATAGACCTTCAAACTGTTCTGGACACTGTTCAATTCATTCTGCGACTGGCGAGACTGCTCATCTCCCATAGCCATGTATTTCTTCAGCATCGCCTCGCGCCTTTCAAGCAAGCGCAGAACGATCGGAATACTTGTATCGGCCAGTTCCTGCAGATGAGCAACCGTATTCAGCCGAGCAGTCGAGCCGGGATTGCCCGTCACAAAAACCAGTTCACCGTCTCTGGCGCCGGTGGTCGACCATTTGAAAAAGCTGCCTGGGTGCACCGGCTGATCGTTTTCGTAAACCCGCACCAGGGCCATGTCGATATTGAAGCGCGGGAAATTGAAGTTATCCGGGTCGCCGCCAAAGAAAGCCGCCTGGAACTCAGGCACAAAAACCAGCCGCACATCGGTATATTTCTTATAGCGATAAAGATTGTATTGCCCGCCCTGGTAGAGCGTGATGACGTCCGAGCGCAGCCCAGTGGCTTTGGTCGATTCGCCTTCAATGGCGGAAATCTCCCCGCGGCGGGCGGCATATGCGTCAGCATCGGAGCTGCCTGCTTTAACCGCGCCATTGATCCGCGCGGTCACATCTTCAATGCTCATCAGCACGTTCAGTTCAAGACTGGGCGCCTTGATCTCTTCGCCACGACTGCGGGCCACGAAGCCTTCCTTGGCCAGGTCCTTCTGCGGCGTGCTGACCTCGTTAACGATGTCTTCAACGATGTGATAGTTGGTCAGCACCAGCCCGTTTGGAGAAACGAAAGAACCCGAACCGCCGTTGTTGAATCGGACCGAAGCCATCTGGGCCTTCTTGAGCCATTCGTCGGTCACGTCAAAGCCATATCGTTTTTTGATCTCGGCCCGCGGGACGTTATTGAACGTCCACATGCCCTCATCGGCCAGGGCCGTAAGATTAAATGTTTGCAGACTAAAGAGCGCCAGTATCAGCGCACACAAAACTTTTCTCAATTTCATTAGTTACCTCGACAAGTTGATCTACGGGAGAAGGTGTTAGAGCACTTTTGCTGTCCCATTGGATGCCTCGGGGAAGTTAGATGGTAAATCCTAAGCCTTAAATAACAAAGTCGTGGGTAGTGTCTTTTCTTTTAAGAGCACGGTGCTGCGTAGGAGAATCCACGAAACACACGAAAAGTGGGCTCTGTTCGTGTGCTTTCGAGGATTGTTCTGATCTGAAAGAGAACATCGCCTGGCCAGATGTAGTTAATCCTGGTCGAAGGGGCCGGGTCGCATTTACGATTCCCCAAATACCATTTACCATTCACCCATCAATGGAAAACGAACAGATCGCTCGCCGTTTTAATCAGATGGCTTCGCTCATGGAAATTCGCGGAGAGGACACCTTCCGCACCCGCTCGTACAGGATGGCCGCCGAAGCGATTGAGACCTGGCCGGAGCCGGTGCAGGAGATTGCCGCGCAGGAAGGGGTCGCAGGCTTGCAGGAGATCCCCGGTGTCGGCAAAGCTCTAGCCGGAAAGATCGTCGACTTGGTTGAGCGAGGGACGTTCGACGCATGGGACCGGCTGGTCGCGGAAACCCCAGAAACCGTCCTCGACCTTTTGGAACTCCCGGGTGTCGGACCGAAAACCGCGGCCATGCTGCACCTGAAATTCAAAATCGCGTCACTCCCAGATCTGCGAAAGTTCGTCGATGGCGGTGGCCTGGAAACAGTCGACGGTATCGGACCAAAGACGGCGGGCCGGATCAAATCGAGTCTCAGCAAGCGATAGGATCCCCAAGACGATTATTGTCTCCAGCCGGTTCGTGTTTTGTGTTCGAGACCACACCAAACAGAGTCTTTCTCGCTTCGTGTGTTTTCGTCGATCCCACACCGCTCGAACCGATATCTTCGAAAATAAGACTACTTACTCGCAGTCCCCTTGCGCCCGCGCCTCTGTGGGCCTACAATGCGACTCATCAGCACAGACTGCCTGGCATTTGCGCGGCGTCTCCCCTTCGTTATTTTTTGGAAACTGAAATGCGCTCGGCTGCTTTCTTAAGCAAGTCGCAGACTCGTGTGAACCAGTGAAGGTGAAACCTTTTCGGACCGCGATCTATCCGAGGTTGGCCTTACTGTACAGATCTCTCTTCTGGCACATTTGTCCGCTGATGACTGACCCGGCGCCTCGCCACAGAGACAGGGGGGTTCAATGAAATCGCGTCGCCATGTTCCGGCCGTGCTGCTCGCTTGCATGATCCTGGTCGCCGCCTTCGGTGCCTCACTCTCAACCGCGCAACAAAAGCCCGAGGACAAATCTGCGCAACCAACTCAACCGAAAGATCTGTTAAAGGTCGAGCCGGCCGCTCAACCCACGCCGCCTGCTGCCAGCCCGCAGAAGTCTCCGCAAAAAGGTGATACCAAAATCCAATTGCCGGGTGGTGACGTCGACGACAAGAATCCGGTCATTACCAACACCGACCTGATCACCTTCACCGTAACCGTGACGGACATCTACGGAAGGTTTGTCTCAGGACTGAGCCAGAAAGCTTTTACTATTTTTGATGACAAGGCCGAACAGAACATCACTTTTTTCAGTGACGAAGATTCGCCCGTGTCCGTCGGCATCCTCTTCGATGTTTCCGGTTCAATGAGTGGCGACAAGGTCAGGCGCGCGCGCGACGCCCTCGGCCACTTTGTCCAAACCAGTCACGACCGCGACGAATACTTTCTGATTGGATTCAATTCCCGAGCGCAGTTGCTGATGGATCGAACGCGCGACGGCAACGCGGTGCTCGACAAACTCACCTTTGTACAGACGAAGAACAACACCGCGCTCTATGACGCCTGCTATCTGGGCGTCGAGCGGGTCCAACGCGGCGCGCATCCCAAACGCGCTCTCTTGCTGATCAGTGACGGCCAGGACAACAACTCGCGTTACACGTTCAACGAGCTGCGCCGCGTGCTGAAGGAATCCGATGTCGTGCTTTATGCCATCGGAATTCTTGGCGGCAGCGACGTGGGCAGTTCTTTGGGAATGGAAGGCCAGGGAACTTTGGATGAGCTGGCGGGCGTCTCAGGCGGGAAAGCTTTTTATCCACGCTCCAGCGCTGAGATGGACGACATCTTTGAGCAGATCGCCCTCGAACTTCGCCACCAGTATTCGATTGGCTACCGCCCGCCAAACTTTGCCAGCGATGGTAAGTGGCACAAGATTAAGGTTAAGGTAGCTCCGCCACGCGGGTTGCCGCGATTGTTCGTGCGCAGTAAAGAGGGTTACTTCGCGATCGCTAACCCTAAGTAGACTTTGTTTACAGTGGTGGCTTATTTTGCGAGAGCTTCGCTGTTTAGCTTGAAATGATCCACGAGATACACGAGCCGGTTTCGTGTGATTTCGTGGATCTTTCTTTTCTGAGCGCGCCAGGACCGTTGCTCCCGACGGATGGGATGACCGGGCCCGTTGGCCAACGCATTGTGAGCTTCCCTGCATCCTTAGAATGCGTTAAAGTCGGCATCTGCCATCGAGCTGGCCGTACGCTTCTCTTCCCAATCGCGAAAATCGCGTGGTATTGAGCTTTTACTCAGAGAAGGTTTAGTTGTAATGAAACTTCGCAATGCAAATTTTCCAGGAGCTCGTCGCGGACTGCTGGTGCTGCTGATGGGCATCACAGCGGCCCTTTCGTTCATCATTGTGGCCACCAGCGGGGCGCAGGACTCCCGGCAAAGACAGACCGGTACCGCCACGCCAACCCCCACACCGATTCCCCAGACCGGCCCCGGCCGGCGCATCGCACCCCAACTCGGCGAACCGCCGCCGCCGCCGGTACTGAAGCCAAAACCGACTCCGACTCCTGATCCGACCACCGCGGAAATTGATGAAGGCAGCCGCCTGGTAATGAATACCGAGCTGGTGACCCTGCACGTGCGCGTAATCGATCGCAATAACCACCCAATCAACAACGTCCAGAAGGAAGAGTTCCGCGTTTTGGAAGACGGCGTGCCGCAGCCGATTTTCTCGTTCAGCCGCGAAGAAGTTCCGGTCATGTATGGCCTGGCCGTGGACACCTCCGGTTCTTTGCGGCCGGCCTTTGAGTCGGTGATTAACGCCGCCAAGGCGATCATCAACAGTAACAAGAAGGGTGACGAAACATTTCTCGAGCGCTTTATCAGCAGTGACAAGATCGAAACAGTTCAGGACTTTACCCCGAGCAAAGACGTGCTGATGGACGGGCTCGATACTTTATACGTCGAGGGCGGGCAGACCGCGGTCATCGATGGTGTGTATCTCGCGGCCGAACACGTTGCCACCTACAAGAAGGGTGGCGATGACGATCGGCGGCGGCGCGCCTTGATCGTCGTGACCGATGGCGAAGATCGGTCCAGCTATTACACTGAGGCCCAGTTGTTTGAGCGCCTGCGCGAGGAAGACGTGCAGATATTTGTGATCGGATTCGTGAACGAGCTGGACGCCGACAAAGGCCTGATTCGCAAAAGCCCACGCGACAAAGCGGTCAACCTCCTCAACCGGCTGGCCAGTGAAACGGGTGGCCGCGCCTTTTTTCCAACTTCATTATCCGAGCTGCCCCAAGTCGCCGATGAAATTGTTCGCGATCTGCGCACCCAGTACGTAGTCAGTTACGATCCAACGAACAAAGCGCACGACGGCACCTTTCGATCGATCAAAGTATCGGTTGCCGACGTTACCGGACAGGGCAAACGAATTGCTCTCACCCGTTCGGGACGCACTGCGGGCCCGGCCACCTCGGCCAGGCCGGCGCCGAAACCGGCTACTACCCCCACGAATAACAACGTCCGCCAACCGGCAACTAATCCGACGCGAAAATCTCCGTAGGTAATCGGCGCTGGTGGATCGCGGACATCCGGCCCCTGAACAGAGTGCGGCGGACTTCCTCACTATTGTCGTGCTATGTTGGGGCCGCCGTAATCATTCCCGCGCTTTTCAAACGCTTTAGATTATAATGTGGCCGCTCTTCAACGCTGCATGCTCTCGGGAGAAGAAACACCGATGCCTTGTGATCCTGGTTTTCTCGCCAACATTCAAATGTTTGAGTTGCTCAACGAAGACGACCGAGTCGCCCTCGCGCATGTTGTCGACCAGCTAACGGTGCCCGAGGGTCACACCTTATTCCAGGCTGGTGATCCCGGCGATTCACTCTTCATCGTGCGGTCCGGACAGATCGAGCTCTTCATCAAAGACACGGCTGGTCAGAAAATTAGCCTCACCACGTCGGAAGCCGGCGATATGTTCGGTGAGTTGGCGATGCTCGATACGGGACCGCGTACGGCCACGGCCCTGGCCCTGGTTGAAAGCGAGGTACTGGTACTGGACCGTGGTGATTTAGTTTTGCTCTTCGGACGGAAGCCCGAAGCAGCGCTGCACATGCTGGCCGCACTGAGCGGTTTGACGCGTAAGGCTGACGAACTGCTGCGGACACGTGTCTCGCGCAACGTCAACGAAGAGATGGAAGTGCATTCAACCATCTTACAGAGAATTGCCGACTGGCTCGCCTGGTTCAGCGGCAGCATGCCTTTCCTGATCTCTCATACTTTCTGGTTCATCATCTGGGTTTCGCTTAACACCATCATCATGGGCGACAAGGCCTTCGATCCATACCCGTTTGGTCTATTGACGATGATCGTTTCCCTCGAAGCAATTTTCCTCGCCTGCTTTGTGCTGATCAGCCAGAACCGGCAGGCGGAAAAGGACAAATACCGCTCCGATATTGAATACGAGGTAAACATCAAAGCCGAACTCGAGGTCGCCCACCTGCACGAAAAGACTGATCGGATTTATGAGCAGATGATGGCGCGGTTCGAGCGGCTGGAGAAAGGCTTGCTTCCGGCGAAGCAATAGATAAGCAACGGTTACTTTGCTGGATGTCTGTGCTTGCTATGCTTAAGTTTATGCCGCGCCTCCGCTTCCTCAACTGAGTGGCTTTGAGTAAGCTTCGAGTCCTTTTTGGCCATCTGGACCAGCTTCTGATAGTGCCTGTGCAGCGTTTCAATTTCACCTTCAGTGAGATCTTCGACATCGATTAACCTATTGCTGGCACCTTCCAGCGCCGCAACTATTTCGTTGAGCTTAATGTGAATCGCCTGCGCATCTTTGTTTTGCGCCCGCTGAATAAGAAAGACCATTAGGAAGGTCACGATCGTAGTGCTGGTGTTTATTACCAGTTGCCAGGTGTCGGAAAAGTGGAACAGTGGCCCGGTAAGTCCCCAGACCACGATCACCGTCAGGGCGAGAATGAACGCCATCGACGTTCCGGTCGCTTTGGTCGCCTTGAGCGAGAACTGCTCGAGTATCAGGCTGAGCTTGTTGCTTTTCTTTCGCGCCATGATTTGACTCCTTCAAGAAGCGTGGATGATACGGTTATGGTAGCCGGGGACTAAACAGTTTCAGGGCCAACCTTGGGGGAGGGCAACGGCCGCAGGCTTGTTGGGGCCAGGAACTGTGGCGGCGCACTCTTCTAATCCGGATAGACCCCGTCCGCTCACTGATAGAAGGGCTTCGGACACCGCCAAGCTATAGCTCAAGTACCGGGCAAAGACCGCAGCTCCTTACTCAAATGTGTACGGTCCGCCAGGACCTGCAGCAGCGGCCCATGGGAAGTGAACTCCACTATGCTAACCGATCCCACGGGACAGCCGAGCCGGTAACGAAACTGGCCGACATCGATTCCCAAAAGGATGCAGAGCATGATCCTGATCGTCGCTTTATGAGAGACCGCTAGCACGCATCCCCCAGAGTGCTCTTGTTTGATCTCTTCAACTACCCGCAAAGCACGCTGGGCGACCCCCGTGGCCAACTCTCCGCCGGTAGGCGCGTGACGGGATGGATCAACCAGCCAACTCCGGTAATCATCCGGGTAGACTTCTTCGACCCGCTCTTTTGAAAGTCCCTCCCAGGCACCGTAGGCAATCTCGTTCAAACCGTCGCGCGCCTGTAAGGTAATACCGATAGCATCACAGACAGGCCTGGCAGTATTAATCGCCCGCTGCAAACCGCTGGAATAAATTGCCTGCCACGACTCGGTGCGATAAGCGTCGGCAAAGGCTGCGGCCATCTTCAGCCCGTCAGGTGTCAGCTCAGGGTCCAGGCCTGAGCCGCAAAAGTTGTCCTCGCGGCTGAGTTCAGTTTGTCCGTGGCGAAGAAGATAGAGGGTTAGGTTCATACGGGCTACGCGTACCCGGGAACGCCCACGCCTGCTATCGTGCTGACGGGCGGGTCGGGCGTTGCCGGTAGACTCCTGATACGACAGGTCTACTGATTTCGTTTCTCCTGCTGCAGGGCTGCGAGGGTGCGATTGAGTTGATCCATCTGCGCGTCGCGCATCTTCTGCTTGCGCATCAATTCTTCCAGCATCAACTCGCTCTTCAGGTTCACTTTGAAATCCTGTTCCGCGGCCAGCCGATCTTTTTCGGCGGCGCGGTTCTGCGACATCATGATAATCGGCGCCTGCATTGCCGCGGTCATGGATAACATCAGGTTCAAGAGGATGTACGGGTAGGGATCGAACTGGGCGCCGTTCTCCCCGCGCCCGTAATAGGCCAGCACGAAAGTATTCGCCATGATCCAGATCACCAATGCGCCGCCGTAGAGAAAGATGAAAGTCCACGATCCACCAAAAGATGCGACCTTATCGGCGATGCGCTCGCCGAAAGTATATTGGCGCTCCATCTCGACATTGACGTTGCGCGCCGCGCGTTTGGAAACCAGCTGATTTGTTTGCCGCATGCGCTGGGCAATCTCGCAAATCACGTCGATCGAGGCGTCCGGATGCTGAATCAAAAACTCCTGAAACGCATCGCTGCTTAACTTATGCAGATGGGTGTCGGTCAGGGCGGTCGCGCTGCTGGAACGCTCGCCGCGATCGAGCACGGCCAGCTCGCCAAAGAAATCGCCAGGCTTCAGTTCGGCCAGGGTCACTTCGGCAACATCTTCGTCCATGACCCAGATACGCACGGCGCCGATTTCGACGACATAAAGTCCATCGCCGAGATCGTGTTCGTTGAAGATGGTTTCGCCGGCCGCAAAGTTCACCTGCTCGACATCTTCGGCGAGGTGCTCCAGTTCGTGAGGTTCCAGACGTTTGAAAAGCGGAACGTGGGAGAGGCTCTCAGCCTCTTCGCTCAACTTTAGTTGATCTGCTGACATTCAGGTTTTCTCCCGGATCTACAGGACGACAAATTTCAGTTTGTCGTACTACTTATCCCTGACTCTCAAGACGTTCGAGCATTTGCTCAGTGATGGCAAATGGATCGACCGATGGTCCGCTTCGCGCGGCGGTTTCGACTTCCTGCACCAGGTTCATCAGAACCGATCCCAGCTCGGCATCGCCTGAATTGACCTCAATACAATCTGGAGAATCGAACGGCGTGATAAAAAGATAACGAGGGACGCTCGGGTCGCTCAGCGGTAATGCCGGACCAAGAATCACGAGGTGATTATTCCAACGGGCATACCTGTGCGCCGACCCGGCCTGCTTCTCCCAGTGCAAACTGCCATCGTCAGTCAGCGATGAGAGTTTCACAATCAGGTTTCGCAAACGATTGGTTGTGGCAATGTCGCGAGTCATGAAGCGTATCCTCTGATTTGGAGTGCGGCGACGCACTCCACATAACTACTGTTGCTCTTTGCTGGCGACGTTTCGCTTCTGGCCGCTCAACTGTTTCAGTAATTCCTCCACCGCCGTTTCCAGTTGTCGATCGCGGCCGGCCAAATTGTCTTCAGGAGAATTGTCCACCCGAATATCAGGCTGCACGCCGTAGTTCTCCATGTTCGTTCGCTTCGCGTCCGCGAGGTAAACCCCAACACCAGGGGTCCGCACGGTCGAGCCGTCAATCAAAGAATAGCTTCCCGTTCCAATCACCGCGCCCATGGTCGGTGTGCCGATGACCTTGCCCAGACCGAGGGCGCGGAATCCGGCCGGAAACATTTCCGCGTTGGAAGCTGAACGCCAGTTCTGCAGCACGACCTTTGGTCCGAAATAGCCGGCAAAGGGACGACCGCTCGCTTCTGTTCCGCGCGGCACCCAGATTTCATATTGGCGCTGCACCAGGATAGCGAGCAGCTCCTGTTCGATATTGCCGCCGCCGTTCCAGCGCTGATCGATGATTAGCGCCTCCTTGTTGCGGAACTCACGAATCTCTTTTTCGAACTTGCGCAGGCTCGGCGGGTTCATGGCCTGGATGTGCAGATAGCCGATGCGTCCATTCGAAAGCTCATCGACTTTCTTGCGCCGCTCTTTCACCCAACGCTCGTAACGAAGCTGACTGTAGGCGCCGTTATTAATCGTTTCAACGCGCGTCCGCCAGGCCCCTTCTTCACTCGGCTTATTATTGAAAGTCACCTCGACTTTGCGATTGAGGCGGTCGTTGAGCAGTTGCCAGTACTCGTCACCGGCCTTCACCTGCTTGCCGCCGATTGCGATCAGGTAATCCCCGGGGCTGACCTTGACCCAGTCTTTATCGGCCGGTCCGTCCTCGTAAACATAAGTGACGCGATAACGGCCTGAGGCTTTGTCGGGCTCCAACTCCAAGCCCAGATTCCCGGTCGAAACGCTACCGGCTGCGCGTCCACCCGGAGGCGGCGCGGCGCCGGTGTGCGAGGCGTTAAGTTCGCCAATCATCTCGTTGATGATATTGAGCAGCTCCTGTCGATCGCCAACGTCAGCGACCAGCGGCTCGTACTTGGCCCTGGCTGCGTCCCAGTCCATTCCGTGCATGGCCGGATCGTAGAAGCGATACTTCATCGTGCGCCAGGCGTCGCCGAACATCTCGGCCCATTCCGCCGGTCGATCGATTTTCACGCGCACGTTGAAACTGATGCGCCGGCGCGCGGCCTCGGCGCCTCCCGTGCGGCCGGCAGTCGCTGCTGCCGCTGCGCCGGCCAGTGGTACCGAGTAGATGCCGTTCCGTTCAGAAAAGAAAAGCGTGCGGCCATCGCGCGAAATGCTCAGGTCGGAAATACCCCCGCCAAAGCCGCCGCCACCGCCACCGCCGTCATCGGTCGGTGGCGGCCCACCTGCCGTTACCCGCGTCAGACGCTTGCCGTCTTCCTGAATTGAGTAAACCACCGGCAGTGACGCCACGCCGGCCGGCTCAGTGGTAACGAAAACGAGGGTGCGACTATCCGGAGCGACCAGGTAAGTCGATATTGGAAACGGCATGCGGGTAATTTGCCGCGTGCGATGTTTCATCCCGGCCCAATCAATTTTGGTTTCGTGCGGCGGCCGGTTGGCTGGGCGTCGGGCCGGGCCGGCAGGCGCTTCACTTCCGTCACTCGCTGGTCCCTGGGCGGATTCAGCTTCCGGGCGTTCTTCAGGATCATCGGGATCCCGTTCGAGGCGTTCGAGGCCAACTGAATAAAGCTGCACGGAAGGCGTACCACCGCCACCACCGCCGATGGCGTCAGAGCGGACAAAGAAAACCTTGCGGCCGTCGGGTGAAAAGCGTGGACTGCGTTCGTCATAAGAATCGAAGGTGACCTTATGCGCCTGCTTGTCTTCGCCTGAGGTGGCGATTACATAGATGTCACTGGTGCGGCTGGCGTCAGACTTTGAATAGGTCACCCACTTACCATCAGGCGACCATTCCGGTGTCGAAATATTTCCGTAACGAGAGGCGTCCAGTTCGACCATCTGCTTGCTGGCCACATTAATTTTGCGCAGTTTGCTGTCCGATGAAGTGAAGGCAATCTCTTTTGAATCCGGCGACCAGTTGTAAGCAAACTTCAGGGCGTCGATGTCGGTTAGCTTCTGCGCTTCGCCCGCGCCGTCAGCCGTCGTAACGTAGAGCTCTTCCCGCCCACTTCGATCAGAGATGAAGGCGATGGATTTGCCGTCTGGCGAATATCCCGCGTTGCGATCGCGCGCCGGGCCCTCGGTGAGTTGCCTGATATCGCCTTCTTCAACCGGCACCGTGAAAATCTCGCCGTGAGTCGAGATGACAATGCGGCGTGACGACGGCGCGAGATCATAGTCATCAGCCTCGGATGCGAACGATCGAGTCTCGGTGGCGTTCTCCTGGGTCTCGGCATCGATGTTGAGATGAATCGGAGTCACCTTCCTGCTGCCGGTATCGAGTTTCCAGATGCCAAAGTCGTGCTCGAAAACAATCACCCGGCCGTCGGAACTGATCGAGGGAAAGCGGACGTCGCCGCTCTTGAAGCTAGTTACGCGATCGGCCTTGCCGCCGCTGTCTGAGACGCGCCAGATATTCGTCAGTCCGCCACCCTCGCGGTCACTGACAAAATAAATGTCGCCGCCGCTCGACCACATCGGCCACGAGTCGAGGCCGTCGAAATCCGTCACTTGGGTGAACTTCTTAGCGGCTATATCCTCGACCCAAACATCGGTTTGGTAAGCACCGCGATAATATTTGCGCCAGTAAACCTGGCCCTTCGGATTGTAAGCGATACGTTTGCCATCAGGTGAAAAGCTGGCCTGATTACCCATGTCCGGTCCGGCTTTCCAGGGCATGCCACCGTCAACGCTGACGAGGTAAAGCATGCCCATGAAGTCTTCACCGCGCTGACTGCTGAACAACACGCCGCGCCCGTCGGGCGACCAACCCAGGACCGTATCGTCTGCTGAGTGTGTGGTTAGTTGTTTCGCAGTGCCGCCGCTGGCGGGAATCAGGAACACATCGAGGTTCCCATTGCGGTCGCTCGAGAAAGCTATCCACTTCCCGTCCGGTGAGAAACGCGGATAGGCATCGCGCGCCCGATTCACCGTCAGTCGCTGCACATTCTGGCCATTCTCATCAGCCGTCCAAATGTCGCCGAGATAAGTAAACGCGATGCGGCCATTTGAATAGCTTGGGTAGCGCACTAGTCTGGCTTCACGGCCAAACACGAGTGAGCTGAGAATGAAGATGCACAGCAAAGTGACGAGCGGGTAGACTTTTCTCATGATGATCTCCTGTGTAGCGAAGAGTGGTTGATCGATCCGCCCAACGTTATTTTTTGAGGCGGGCTACCGCCCGCCGATACTAGCCTGGCGACAGTGCAAACTACGATTCTGAAAGAAAACGAAACGATAAGATTGCTATGACGCCGCAGATCAGTTTCCAGTTACGGCAAAGAAACTCTTAGCCTTGCCGACGCCGGTGCAAAAAGTTGCGATTCCGGTCTCGCCCCAAAGAATAGACACCTATTCAGTCCGCGTAAAGGATAGCAGCGACCGCCCATTAGTTTGACAGCCAACGGGGAGGTTTCTATATTTACGCACAGTTTCACCTGTCCCGATCAGGATTAAATTCTTCAATCCATCCAGAGGTCTCACAATGACGATTCGTTTTCTGTTCAACTCGCACCGAAAGCTCTTTGGCCTTAGTCTCGGGATTCTGCTCTGCGGCTGCTTCGCATTCTCCACCGTCCAGGCAAAAGACACCTGGACCAGTGTCCGTTCCAAAAACTTCTTTCTGGTCGGCAATGCCGGAGAAAAGGATATGCGCAAGGTTGCCGCGCGGTTGGAACAGTTTCGCGAGGTCTTCACTCGCCTGCTGCCCGGGGCAAAGTTTCAAACGCCAGTGCCGACGACCGTGATTGTTTTCAAAAGCATGAGCTCGTACAAGCCCTTTAACTCCGGCAACAACGCTGGTTATTTTCAGAAAGGCGTGGCTTACTTCATCGTCCAGAGTGGGGATCGAACGTACAAGATTCGCGCGGTTTCGTTAGGCCAGGTTCAGTTGACTGCTTACACCCCTGTGCAGGGTGGTCTTTCGTGCGGTTCGCGCAAGACGCCCGAAACCGTGGTATTCACCTTCCGCCCGGCGAAAGAACCAAAAGACATCAAAGCGAAGATCGATGGTGATGCAATCGCGGTCGAGTTGGTGCCGAGTGACTTTAAGTTGAAACCGTAAGACGGCTGGTCGGAGTGCGGATGCTCATCCTCCGCATATCACATTCCCGGGTGTTGGCGCTACGCTGAGGCGGGCAGGATGAACGCACTCCGGTTAGATAAACTCTCTGGACCTCGCCGTCTCAACTCTCAAATCGGCATTGATAAGATGATGGGATGTTCGAGAAATCTACTGCTCAAACAAGATACAATTTTGCCAGAATTACTGGATTGACAGCATGAATTTCCGGTGTTAGAAGAGGCCCACTTTTTCGTAGTGTGCGTGCGGGTTTCGAGAGTACTTCGCCAGAAGCCGACTTACTCCCCAACTCTCATGACTGCTGCCACGGTCGCCGCCGGTGAGCCATCATCGGCCACGACTCCCAATTCACCGTTTGAGAAGGCGTGGTTCTCAGTCTTCTCGATCTTCTAAAGGAGGAACCTCTGTGAAAAAGAATCTGCTGCTGTGTAGCATCTCAATAATTCTGCTGTCGGCTGGTGTGGCGAGTGCAAAGAAATCACCCTACCAGAACATCAACATGGCCAGTAGCTGGTCTGAAATGCCAGCAACCGTAACCTCTGACTCGAGCAGGAACTTCAAAAACATTTCGGATGCCGCTCGCTGGTCCAGTTTGCCCAGACCACTCACGCCCAACTCAACTAAGAAAGGTGGGAGAGCGTCACGTTTACAAGATCCGGTTACGGCGGAAGAACTGTTTGGACTTTCTGGAGGCACATGGAAGCAGTGCGTCCGCCAATGCGTCGAAAGTGCTCTGGGCGGATCGGGAACTCTGTGCTTTACGAATTGTACGGGTTGCGCATTGGTCGGATCCCCCTGGAATTGCGCGATCTGCGCCGCTTGTGGAGTCGTGGCTTTCGCATCTGTCGAATTCTGTACGCTCCATTGCTGCGCTAACCCAGGCTGTCCGGCCATGGTGGAAATCCAAAACTAGCGCCCACCTGCGGAGTAATGGGACTGGCAAACTTGGAAACGTGCCAGTTATCACGCTCAGTGGCGGGCCCGAGCATTAACGGGCCAGGAAGTTGGAGGTTGAAAATGAAAGTCATGAGAAGTCCGCGAGTCTATCCGCTCATTGTTTGTTTGAGCCTTATCGGAGTTACAGCATGGCCGGTTCAGGGTCAAACATCTCGCCCGGTCACGGGGCAGAAAAAGAAAGCTCCGCCTGCCTTGTCGCCTTTGCAACAACGCGCTCTGGAAACTCTGGACGGACTCTCTCTCGAGGCCCGCCATCTTGAAAACCCTGCGATCCGGGCGGATCTGCAGGCGCTGATCGGAGACGCCCTCTGGGAATTTGATAAGCCCAGAGCCAGAAGCATTTTTGTCGATGCCTTCAAGAACGCACGCGCCCTTGAGGACGATGACGAAGCCAGAGCTGTAGAAACCCAGATCCTGAAGCATTTATGGCGTCGAGATCGTTCCCTGGCTGAGGAGTTACTGAAGCAGCTCACGACCGGGAAAACTCAAAAGACCGCTGAAGAGACTGCTGCCTCAGACCTATCGAGTCAATTCGGAATGCAAAGTTCCGATCCGGTAACTCAACAGAAACTGGATCTGGCCAAAAACCTGATGGACGACGATCCTGGAGTCGCGGCGAACTTGATCGGAGACAGCCTGCAAAAAGAAGTGAGCTTCGCGGGGATCAACCAACTCAGCCAGCTCAAAGCAAGGAATCCGGAGACGGCTAACCGGATCTTTGACCGGGCCGTTAATCAATTACCGTCGATGCCCACCAGCTCTGCTCTGACGGCAGCGATTGCTATGGCGGATTATCTGTCCCCCAGCTGTGCTGTCTGTGCGGCGAAAGACTTTGATCCTGCGGTCGCGGACGTCTATTACAAATCAGCCCTGGCAATTTTGCGCCGCTCGCTGGGAGAAGGACCGGCGACCCTCCCTTTGAAACCTGACATGCAGCAGAAGGTCGTTCAATATTTTCGTGAAATGCAGGCGCTGCTGGCTCTGACCCTGACCCGATTTTCCAGGCCCACAGAGTTGGCTGAGCTGCAAACGATTTTCCGCGACAAGGTGCAGTCTCTTGAGCCTGCGAAGCAACGCAACCTCCTGGCCCGGGAACAGAACCAGAATGCTCCCGATCGATTTGATCAACTCTTTAGTAATGTCGAATCGATTAGCGATCAGGAACAGCATGACCTGGCGTTATTAAACTTGGTCCAGCTTGCGCTTAGCCAGAATTCTACGGATGAACTCCTCGAAAGGCTCGATGAAAAGATCGAAAAGATTCAGACCAGGACCCTTCACGATAAGGCCTGGTCATCACTAAAGATCCGAGTGGTCGAGAAACTCATTACCGCCGGTGATCTGGATCGGGCTTACACTCTCTCAATAAAGCTTCCCGACCCGGTCATTCGCGCCAGAGCCCTGAGGACCCTGGCCGCTGCCGTCGCCAAAAAAGGAAGTGTAACGCTCAGGGGCTCCGATCTGCTGGCCGAGGGATTTGAGGCACTCAGGAAGGGTGATGCTTCAGTCGAGCGGTCACAGATTCTCTTCAAAATTACCAGTGACTTTGTCGGTCTTAAGGATTATGATCACGCCTTTGACGCCTTACTGTTTTCATCGGGAAGTCTGGCGCCGTTAGAGAAGAAAGACTTCGAACAAATCCCAGGCGCGTCCGTGCCTAACAGCCTGTTTGAATACGGCGGCACGTTTGGCCGTCTGGGCAACGTCGATTTCGACAAGACGATGTTCGCCGCCCAAAGTATCCGGTGGCGAGAATTCAGACTGGCTGCCGGGATCGCCGCCTGCCGTAGCGTCCTGGGCCGAGGGAAATAACCATGAATAACCTGATTATCTACTATGCGTTCCTGGTCGCGGGCCCGGTTCTGCTGGTAGTACTGCGCGACAGTCCAATGGTGTCGCACAAGCGCAACGAGTATTTCGGTCTTATTCTGGCGCCGCCGCTGCTCCTGATCCTGCAAACATGGAACCTGAGTTTTTTCCTGGGGGTGGCATTGGTATTGCCCTTCGTGTTCCTGGTTAATCGATTCAGCCCGGCCCGGAAAACTGAGCTAACCACCCCAGCCACACTCTGGCTGTGGCTGACCATCTGGTCAATTGAACTGGTACTTCCACTGGCAATTCATTTCGCGCTCAGAATGCGGCCTGAGCTGGAGAGAATCTCTTTGGTCATCGCGGGATTGACGCTGCTGGCGGGAACCCTGCTTACTTTTCTGTGGTTGGCGCCTGATCTCCGCAAGCGTGCCTGACGACCCGTTTGTCAGGTGCGGCTTCCACTATCTTCGAGCGGTCCGCCCGAATCCTTCCAGGCTTTCCAACCACCGGCCATCGACCAGACATTGGTGTAACCCATCTGCTGCAGCACATCGGCCGCGAGGGCTGAGCGGTAGCCGCCCCCGCAATACAAAATTACTTCAGTGGCTTTGTCCGGGACCGTCGCCTCGATGTCGCGTTCAATGATCCCTTTGCCTAGATGTTCCGCGCCGGCGGCGTGACCTGCACGCCATTCATCGTCTTCGCGCACGTCAATCAGGCGCGCGTCACGATTGGTGCCGATGCGATCGCGTGTGTCGGCTACGGTGACTTCTTTAATCCGGCGCTTTGCGTCGTCGACTAGTTTTAGAAAACCTGCGGAATGTTTCATGCCGTTATCCTCCCGGTACTCCCTGCCCTGAGTGTTCTCTATATCCCTTCGTTCAAAGCTTCCGATTCTTGACTTTAATGGCCGCCGTCGGTTAGATGATAGCGCTTCAAAACCAACTTGTGGAGGCTTCCCCTGAATGCGTATCAAAGTGATCGCCCTGCTAATCTCTATCGCCTGTCTTCCTTTGGCTGGTTGCAAAAAAGACGCCGAGGCAAAAACCATCCTCACCGATTTCGATTCTTTTACTAACGAGCTGATAAAGCGGGTTGATGCTGCCTCGAACCCGGCGGATGGCGTGGACGACGCGCAGAAGTATTTCGACTCGAAGAAAGCCGAGATGACCGGTAAGATGGACACGCTCAAAGGCCTCCGCGGTTACCAGGTCGGTGATGAGACCAAGAAGATGATGGAAACCAGTCTGGTCGAGGACGCCAAGAAGGTCGCGGGCCTGCAGGTGAAGTACATGGGCACCTCGATGCGAGACGCTGCCTTCAAGGGCAAGCTCGATAAGCTGACCCGGGACTATCAAAGCCTTTTCAAGATGTAAGGGCGTAGCTGTCGATTCCGGGAGGGACGAATGTTTGTAGCCCTTCCCGGCGCCTCTCCCGCCGTAGCTCTGGAGGAGCGACATCTCGCCCTCACGGAGCTCATCGACCTTTTGAACCGACGATTGCCATAAACATCCTGCTCCCCCGGAGCAAACTTCCCTCATTGGCTCAATCACAACCGAGCGTCTATAATGCCTTCTTTCGAATGCACTAGAACCATAGCGCAGGTGTCTAAATCGCAGAGATGATCATGCAACCCTGGCGGAGCCGGAGTTGCGCTCCAAACGCGTCAGAGAGGAACTGAAATTGGCAAACGAACAGTTTGATGTAACGGTAATCGGCAGCGGCCCGGGCGGATATGTGGCCGCCGTTCGCGCCGGGCAATTAGGTTTGAAAGTGGCGATTGTCGAGAAGGACAAACGCCTGGGCGGCACCTGCACCTTGCGCGGCTGCATCCCGACAAAACAGCTCTTGCAGTCAGCGCACGTTTACGAACAGATGCAACACGCGGCTGACTTCGGCGTCCAGGCATCGGGCATTCAACTCGCATTCGAGGACGTGCAGAAACGCAAAAACAAAGTCGTGATGAAGAACTCGAAAGGCATCGAGTTTTTGATGAAGAAGAACAAGTGCACGGTTTTCAAGGGAGCAGGGAAACTGGCTCTGCCGGGCAAAGTCGAAGTCACCGGCGAAGACGGAACCAAACAAATCATCGAAACCAAAAGCATCATCATTGCCACCGGTTCAGTCGTGCGGCCCATCACCGGTTTTGAAACTGACGGCAAACGAATCGTCAACAGCGATCACATCCTCGAATTGACTGAGGTGCCGAAGTCTCTGATCGTGATGGGCGCGGGCGCCGTAGGAGTCGAGTTCGCTTCGGTCTACTCGCGCTTCGGCGCGGAAACAACCATCGTCGAATTGCTGCCCAGGCTAGTGCCCCTCGAAGACGAAGAAGTTTCCGCTGACCTGGCAAAATCGTTTCGCAAGAGGGGAATTAAGTCGCAGCTCGATACCAAACTGGAAAAACTCGAGAAGACTGACAGTGGTGTCGTGGTTACCGGCAAAACCTCAAAAGGCGAGGACGTCAGGCTGGAAGCAGAGATGCTTCTGGTCGCCGTCGGCCGCATGCCTTTTACCCAGGGCCTCGGCCTGGAAGGCACGAAGATCAAGGTCGAAAAGGGCGCCATTCAGATTGACGAATATCAACAAACCGGCGAGCCGGGCGTCTACGCAATCGGCGACGTAGTGCCGACGCCCTGGCTGGCGCACCTCGCGTCGAAGGAAGGCATCGTGGCGGTCGAGCATTTCGCGGGTAAGAATCCGCGGCCGATCAATCTGCGGCTGGTCCCTAACTGCACCTATTGCGATCCCGAAGTTGCTTCGGTTGGTTTGACTGAAGCGAAAGCCCGCGAAGCCGGCTATGACGTGAGGGTCGGCAAGTTCCCCTTCAGTGCTTCAGGCAAGGCGCGCATCCTGGGAGAAGAAGAAGGCTTTGTAAAGATCGTCAGCGAATCGAAATATGACGAACTCCTGGGCGTGCACATCATCGGCCCGCACGCGACCGAGTTAATTGCCGAAGCCTGCGTTGCTATGCAACTCGAATCGACCGCCGAAGAACTGGGCAACACGATGCATGCACATCCGACCGTCTCGGAAGCGGTGATGGAAGCCGCCGAAGGAGTGCACGGCAAGACGATTCATATTTAGTAGTAAGACAAACTTTAGTTTGTCTATTCCCCGACCGTGACGACAATCTGAAGTTTGTCGAACTCTGCGACGATGGCTGACAAAGAAACCAGAAACCAACGAAAAGAGAAACCACGCCGCCGGGCGGGTTTTCAGATGCGCATCAGCACTAAGTACGCGCCGCGCAAACCTCCTGAAGGCAAGCCACGCTCGTGCATAACCGAGACTGCTCTGAAACCGGATCAGCTGCTCGAGCTTTATCGCTATCTGAAACTCACGCGTCTGGTCGAAGAGCGCATCGTCAATCTCTATCGCCAGACGAAAGTCGTTGGCGGCGTTTACAGATCCCTGGGTCAGGAAGCGACGGCGGTCGGTTCCGCCTACGCTCTCCGGGCCGATGATTTCATCACGCCGATCATTCGCGATCTCGGCGCGGTGTTCGTCAAAGGAATTCGTCCGCGCGAAATCTTTGCCCAATACATGGCCAAAGCCTGGGGTCCTTCAGGTGGAAAAGATCTGAATGTTCACTTCGGCTATATGGACAAGGGTTTCCTTGGCCCAATCTCACATTTGGGTGACATGATCCCGGTGATGACAGGCATCCTGCTGGGCGCGCGCATGCAGCAGAAAGATATCGTCGGGCTCGCCTATATCGGCGACGGCGGGGCCAGTACCGGAGCGTTCTATGAAGGAATGAACTTTGCCGCGGTCCAGAAGCTGCCGCTGATTGTAATCGCCGAGTACAACCACTACGCGTATTCAACGCCGACCGTACAGCAAACGGCGGTGCGCAATCTGGCCGAACGCGCCGCGGCCTTCGGGATTCCCGGACACATCGTTGACGGCAACGACGTCGTGGCCTGCTATGAAGTAACGAAGGCAGCCATCGATTATGCCCGCAAGGGACAGGGCACCGTTTTGATCGAAGCCAAAACCTATCGGCGCAAAGGACACGCTGAGCACGACGATCAGCGCTATGTGCCTAAAGAAGAGATCGAGTGGTGGGAACAACACAACGACCCGGTTGATCGTTTTGAGAGGTACCTGCTCGATCGCAAGATGGCCGACGCGGAAAAGCTGGCAGCGATTACCGCGGACGTTCTGCGCGAGATCGACGAAGATTGTGAGTGGGCCGAAAGCTCGCCCATGCCCGAGCCGGAGGGCGCGGCTTATGGAGTGTTCGACAATTCATTAGTGCCGCCGGTATTTCGGCCGAAGGTGCTTGAGTCGTAGGTCGCTTAAGATGAGGCATTCAACGAGCCAGCGTAGCTGGCGGCAGAATTTAGCCCAGGGTGGAGCGAGCGCAGCGAGCGGAACCCCGGGTATAGGCCGCCTATCTTTTTCAGCCCGCTTTAGCGGGCGAAAGAATCTGTCGCCCGCTAAAGCGGGCTCGCAAGTTCGATTCGGCAACATATCCGAGGCGGCACTTCGCTTCACTTCGTTTCGCTTCGCTTGCCCAGGGCTAAATTCTGCCGCCGGCTATGCCGGCTCGTTGAGTCTCGTTTTGTTGCTGATAACTATCGGTTGCACTAAGAAGCAAACGGAGACAGTGCAGACGCCAACTGCAACCCAATCTCCGACGACTGGTCAGTCCCCTGCGGCAGCGACTGAAAGTTATCCAGCGCTCGTGGCCCAGGCCCAGGAGGTTAACGACGCGTTCAGGCACCGGGATTTCAGTCGCATGATCGATCTGACTTATCCGAAAGTCGTGGAGGCTGCCGGCGGTCGGGACAAAATGATTGCCGCACTCGCCAAAGGAATCAAGGAGATGGAGACTGAAGGCGTCTCGGTGCTGTCATCGACCGCCGCAGCTCCTACTCAGATCGTGCATGTCCGAGAGTGGATCTATGCGGTCGTGCCAACTACCTTGAAAGTTAAAGCTAAGGATGGCGTCTTTAAGACTGAGAGCAGCATGATTGGAGTTTCGTCGGACCGCGGCGCGAATTGGACGTTCATTGATGCCGGTGGAAAAGACCACACGCAACTAAAGAGTTATCTTCCGGCGCCGGCCGATGCTCTGAAATTGCCGGCGGAAAAGGAACCGGTGAAGATTTCCGGTGAGTGAAATGTATGACAGGCTGCCAGCCTGTTTCCATCTTTCGAAGTACTAATTTGCACAGGCCGGCAGCCTGTTCTAGATGAACATGTCTACAGCTACCAAAAAAGATCACAAGCTCGAACGTCCGCCGCGGGGCGGTCTGGCCACCATGGTGGAAGCGATTCGTCAGGGTCTCTGGGAAGAGATGGAGCGCGACCCCACCGTCTTCCTGATTGGTGAAGACGTGGGCGCCTATGGTGGAGCCTTTAAAGTCACGGATGGACTCATTGATGAGTTCGGGCCGGGACGCGTCGTCGACACGCCGATTGCCGAGGCTGCCATTGTCGGCGCCGCCTGTGGCGCGGCCCTGATGGGCATGCGGCCGGTGGCTGAATTTCAATTCATCGATTTTATTTCCTGCGGCTTCGACCTGCTGACCAATTACGCGGCCAAGTGCCGCTATCGCTGGGGCGCAAACATCCCGGCAGTCTTTCGCGGACCCTGCGGATCCGGGGTGCGCTCAGGACCGTTTCACTCTTTGAACCCGGAATCGTTCTTTACCAACACCGCGGGTCTGAAGATCGTCGAGCCTTCGACTGCCTACGATGCAAAGGGTTTAATCAAGGCTGCGATTCGCGATCCCGATCCGGTTTTATATTTTGAACACAAGAAACTTTATCGGCTGCCGCGTCTGCGCGAAGAATTGCCCAGCGACGATTACATCGTTGAAATTGGCAAGGCGCGCACGAGGCGTGCAGGACGGGACCTTTCCATCATAACCTTTGGCGCGCAGGTCCTGACCGCGCTCGATGCCGCCGAGGAGTTGGAAAAGGAAGGACTGGACGTCGAGGTGATCGATTTGCGCACCCTGGCGCCGCTCGACAAGGAAGCGATTCTGACGAGTGTTAAGAAGACCAGCCGCGCTTTGGTGCTGCATGAAGCATCCTTGACGGGCGGCATTGGCGGCGAGATCTCGGCGATCATTTCACAGGAGGCCTTCGAGTGGCTGGATGCGCCGGTGGTGCGGGTCGCTTCGCTCGACACCCCGGTTCCTTACTCGCCGCCGCTGGAAGATTATTATCTGCCGCAAGTCAAAGATGTGCTGGATGCGGCGCGGAAGCTGGCGGCTTACTGATCAAAACCATGTAGGCAAACTAAAGTTTGGCCTACGTCCAAAGGAGACCCGAACATGCCTAAGTATGTAATCGAAAGAGAGATTCCAGGCGCCGGAAGCATGACGCCCGAGCAACTTCAGGCCGCATCGCAAACATCATGCGGGGTTTTGCGAAAGCTGGGCCCGCAGATTCAGTGGCTGCACAGTTATGTAACTGGGAACAAACTGTACTGCATTTACATAGCGCCTAATGAAGAGATGATTCGCGAGCACGCCCAACAGGGCGGCTTTCCGGCGAACCAGATTTCACAGATCAAAGCGATTATCGATCCGACGACGGCTGAGTAAAACATACAATTGGAGTCATCATGGCAACTGAAGTAGTAATGCCGCAGATGGGCGAATCCATCGCGGAAGGAACGATCACTAAATGGCTGAAGAACGTGGGCGACCATGTCGACCGCGACGAACCATTGTTCGAGATTTCAACGGACAAGGTTGACGCTGAAATTCCGTCACCGGCAGCCGGCACCCTGACCGAAGTCAGATACAAGGAAGGCGACACAGTCGAAGTCAACATTGTCGTTGCGGTGCTCGATGGCGCAGGATCCGCTGCGCCGCCCGCCGAAGTGGAAACGGCGGCCGCGACCTCCGCTGAAACCCCGGCTCCGCCAGCCGAAAGCGTCACACCGCCGCCGGCCCCCCCGCAGCCTGAGCCAGCCGCGACGATCGAACGGCCCAAACCCTCTATCGCATCTGAGCCCGCGCCCCCGGCCGTCCACAAGACTGAAGTCAAGACTTTGGTTAAGAAGCACGACGCGCCCGGCGTTGCGAAACCTGACGCGGTGTCTGAGGGAGCAGGCGAGGAATCCAGCGCCGCTGAATTGCGCCGCACTAAATCCAGTCCCCTCGTGCGCAAGATTGCTTCTGAACACGGCATCGATATCAAGCAACTTGAAGGCACCGGGATGAGCGGTCGCGTAACCAAAAACGACATCCTCAGCTTTATCGAGTCAGGAAGTCCGGCGCCACAAACCGCCTCGGATCCAGTCAAGACTGCAACCGCAACTGCGTCTGCTCCGCCTTCGCCTTCGCCAACCGTGAAACCGGGGGAAGGCGATCGTGTCGAGCAAATGAGCGTGATGCGCAAGAAGATCGCCGAGCACATGATTCAATCGCGGCGTACTTCCGCCCACGTCAGCACCGTCTATGAAATTGACATGACGAAAATCGCGAAGCTGCGCGATGAACACCGCGAGGCTTTTCTCGGGCGCACCGGCACCAAGCTGACGTTTATGCCCTTCATCTTCAAGGCAGTGACCGACGCGATTCGCAAATTTCCGATCTTCAATACCCAGGTCAGCGGCGATCAGATCATTTATAAACGGGATATCAACCTGGGCATGGCCGTGGCCCTCGATTGGGGATTGATTGTGCCCGTGGTCAAGCGCGCCGACGATCTATCCATCTCGGGTCTGGCTCGCGCCGCCAACGATCTCGCCGATCGGGCGCGCACGAAACAGCTCAAGCCCGATGAAGTCGCGGGTGGTACCTTCACGATCACAAATCCCGGCGTGTTCGGTGGCTTGTTCGGCACCCCCATCATCAACCAACCGCAGGTGGCGATCCTGGGTGTCGGCAAGATCGAGAAACGCGCCCGGGTCCTGACTTCAGTGGACGGTGAAGACTATATCGCGATCCGGCAGATGGCCTATTTCGCGCTCAGCTTTGATCATCGCATCATCGACGGCTCAGACGCCGAGAAGTTCCTCGCTTATGTTAAGGAACGGCTCGAGAGCGGCGAGTTTCCGATCTGAATATCACAGCCTCACTAACGGGAGCTTTAGACTCGCCCGGAGGATCGCCTTGAAAGATTGGGCGCGCTGCGCGCTCAGGCGGACAGGATGTCCGTGTTCCGGAACACAGTCATTCTGAAAAAGCTTCCAAAACCAAGGTAACCCAACCTAACAACAGTCTTGCGAGCGCGCGCAGAAACCCGTGCTCTATTGCAAAAGCATAGCGAATGAGTGATGAATCGTTGCTAACCGCAGAGCTCAGCCGGTTTCATGCCAGATCGGTCTTGACTTGATCGGATTGTGAAGTAACATCTCCAAAGTTGATGGTCGTTCATTCGGTTCATCTGCTCTTTACCAGTCCTGTTTGGTTCTATCAGCGGACAACGCTAGGCGTGAGTAAGCAATCCATACTCATGTAAACCCGACGTGCCGGTTGTGCCGTCTAATCTCTTAACTTTAAGGAGTTCAAAATATGATCAGCAGCTTGAGAACGTTTCGATCTCTGGCGCTTGCCTTTGGGCTGGCGCTCGCCCTTTCCCCCTTGGCTCTTGCACAGACATCCACTAAAAGCACTACCACCCGCTCAGTTGCCAGCGGAGAAAAGATGAAGATCAAAGGCGTCGTAGTTAAGCGTGACGCTGACACGTTCACGGTTCGTGATCTGACCGGCAACGACACGGTGGTTCGACTCACCGACAGAACCACAGTTAAGACCAATGGCGGCTTTCTCCGCAGCGGCACGAACTATGGAACGACAAATATTCTGCGCGGCCTGAATCTCGAGGTCGAAGGACGCGGCGGATCGTCGGGTGAATTGGTCGCCGACAGAGTGAGATTCAACGAAACAGATTTACGCACCGCGCGCGCGGTTGAGTCGCGGGCCACGCCACTGGAAGATCGGGCCTCAGCCTCAGAAGGACGACTCGGCGAAGTTGAGCAGAACGCTCAGAAACTTTCCGGCCAGCTCGATGAACTCGCGGCAGTTTCGAATGCCGCTCGTGGCGGCGCCAAAGCAGCGCAAGCAACTGCTGACTCAGCCGTCGCCGGCGTGAATGCCACGAATGATCGGATCTCGGCGCTTGACGATTACGTGCCGCAGGAAACCGCAGCGGTAACCTTCCGCATTGGTAGTTCGGTGTTGAACCCTGACGCCAAAGCCAAGCTTGACGCCATCGCTACCAAGGCGCTTAACGCCAAAGGCTATGTGATCGAAGTGACCGGCTATGCCGATGCGACCGGCAACACAGAACGTAATCGGGCGCTTAGTTCACGGCGGGCTGACGCAGTGATTCGTTACCTGGTTGAGACGCATCAGATCCCGCTCCGCCGCATCGTTACGCCCTACGGTTTTGGCGAATCGAATCCGGTGGCCGACAACAAGACCCGCGACGGTCGCGCGCAGAATCGTCGCGTCGAAGTTAAGGTACTGGTCAACAAGGGTCTGACCCAGCCGGTGCCGGCGGTGGCCCCGGGCACCAGCGGTTCAGGACAGTAACGCAAGTTGTTAACTTGTGAAGCGAGAGTCAGCGCAGCTTTACAAGCGCGCTCCAGTCCAACGATCATGCCGTCAGTCGGCGTCAAACGGGTAGCTTTGCCAGCAACGAAGGCGAGCTGGCGGCATGAGGAGTTGGTTGATGCGTTTGGATAAAATCCAGAAACATTTCGGGCCGGTGTTGATTTTTTCAGCGCTGGCCTTAATTTTCGGCGCCGCGCTTTTCCCTGGCACTCCGGTCGGGGCGCAGAAGCTCAAGCAGTTGCCTCCGCCTCCGCCCGGTCCGCGATTCAAAGCGAAACCGACACCCACACCAGCGCCAACACCTGAACCGGAATACGAAGTGATCAAAGTTTCTTCGAACCTGGTCGTCGTGCCGGTTTCGGTTACCGACGCACAGGGACAGCCGGTTCTGGGTCTGAAACAAACCGACTTTCATATTGAAGAGGACGGTCACGCGCAGGAGTTGACGCAGCTCGGTGATCCAGAGCAAGTGCCTCTGGACATTGCTCTGTTGATTGATGTGTCCAGCAGCGTCACCGAGCGGTTTGCCTTCGAAGAGCAGGCGGCAACGCGATTTCTCAAACAAGTCTTAAGACCGACCGATCACGCGACTCTGTATGCGATCGATCGCACACCCCGTCTTGAACAAGCGCGTTCTTCGGCCGACATTGCCACGGCCCGTTTGATGTCGATCAGGGCTGCGACCGGGCCCAGCCCGACCGCGTTTTACGACACAGTCATCGAAGCCGCTCGTTATCTGGGCCAAAATACGCCCGAGCAGAACCGGCGCGTAATCGTGGTGATCTCGGATGGCGAAGACAACTTCAGCAACAGCGTCCGCGATCCGTCTCTGGCGGAGTATCGCGCAATGAACGCGGATGAGAATGACACCTCACCGGAAGCGAAAAAACGAAGGCGACTGGCAGCCGAGACCGCTCTGCAACAGAGTCACAAGCGGGCCCAGGCTGAGATGCAGCAGCAAGTACAAAAGGCCAATGCAGTTTTTTATTCAATCAACCCGAGCGGCACAGCGATTCGGCTTAATGTTGTGAGTACCCGCGCCCAGGATGCGATGCAGAGACTTGCCAGTTCAACCGGTGGGACCGCTTTTGTGCCGGAAAAGACTGCCGACCTGGAGGCTGTTTTCAATCGCATCCTGAACGAACTGCGCGCGCAGTACCTGCTGCAGTACTATTCAAACAACAAAGGCGCCGGCAATCAGTTCCGCCGCATCGCCATTTCCGCCCCGGCACAGACCCAACTGCGCGTGCGCGCCCGAGAAGGTTACTACCCAAAAGCGAAATAGCAGGCGGACCTGATATCGAACGCGGACCTCCTGTATTCCAGTGGGCAAGTCCGCTCAGATCGTTAGGCTGCAAAATTATTTCAAGGTTGGTTAGCGCTGCGCGCTCCGGCTGAGAGGATGTCTCCGTCGTTACTTCTGTTTCGGCTTGCTTGATTTGGAATCACAGCCGACGCAGCGACAGCCCATTGGTTTGATGATGTCTTCGAAATATTCCTTGCCGTAATCGTAGGTAACCTCTTCGCCGACCTTAATATTCCGCCGCGACCAGATCCACACACGGTTACCCGAGGTGATCGCTTCGGCGTTGGGCCGGCACGAGTGATTGATATAGCGGGCCACGTTGCCGCGCGGGCTGCCGTCGATGGTCCATTTGGAGTTGACGCCGAAGAAATATTTGCCGTTTCTGCGCTCGAACTCCTCGTTCGTGATTAGCGGACCGGTGTATTCGATAATTCGCTTGCCTTTGGGGATTGGTTCCTCCGCAAAAAATCCCAGCCCCGTCTTCGTTCGCTTAATAGCGTATTCATAATTGCTTGCAGTCATCAGCTCACTATAACTCCATGACGTCCCACAACGCTTGCGGGAGGTTCACAAATTGTTGTTGCTTCCCGCAAAGAGCGGGCACGACAGAGAGGGATCGCGGAGATCCCGTAGCCTAAGCGCGCAGCGCGAACCTGCCTCGAGAAAAACCCATCTGCGAAGGTTGCCCGCTGGCGGACAGGATGTTCGCACTCCGTCGCTGGGGCTTCATCGGCTACAATATATCCGATGCAAACGGCAGCAGAGTCCTACACGGAAGCACACATCGTCGCTTATCCCGTCGAATACATCGCAGGCATCGATTTATACAATGCTGGTGAATTCCACGCTGCGCACGATGCCTGGGAAGATCGCTGGATGGGGCCCGTCGCGCCCGACGAAAAACTCTTCCTCCAGGCGATGATTCAATCCGCGGTAGCTTTTCATCATCTCCAGATTGGCCGGCCCGGCGCCGCCCGACAAATGTATTTGAGAGCCAAAGAAAAATTTGCCCGCCTGAATCAACCTGTATTCATGTCGCTGGATTTGGCAGAGTACCAGGCGCAACTCGACTTGGCCCTGTCCTGGCTTTTGACGGTTCCCGATCCACGCGAGATCGAACAGCCCGATCTGCCGGCCCCCACCATCCGTCTGCGGCCGGAAATCGAAACGCCCGAATAGCAGCAAAGGTTTCCTTTGAAAACAATCATCCAGTATCTGCGGCTTTTGATTCTTGGTCTGTGGCTGGGCGCGGCGGTTTTCTTTAGTGCCGCGGTGGCGCCCGCTGTATTCGGCGTCCTGCGTGGCGCGCAGTTGGCAAACGCCGGCGAACTCGCGGGCACGATGGTCCAGCGGATGCTGGCCGTAATCAATCGCGGCGGTTCGGAAATCGGTTTGTTTTTGCTGGTCACCGGATTGTTCACCAGTCAAAACGCCACCCGGCTGGTTCGATTCGGTGAGCTGGTTTCGCTGGCGATACTTACTATCACAACTGGCGTCAGTCATTGGATCATCTCGGCGCGCATTTTAGCTATTCGCGCCGCGTTACAGACACCGATAGATCAATTGGCTGTTAACCGTCCCGAGCGCATGGCTTTCGACTCTCTGCATGGCTACTCAGTGGCTTTGATGGGAGTGGCGATTATCACGGCCTTGTTGGCGTTCTTCCTTATCGCCAGCCAGTTTCAAGAACAGCGGAGAAGATACCTCTCTCGTTAGTGATTCTTCGTGTCCCTTCAGAGGTAGTTTCTGGTAAAGCCGAATCGGTAGTTCAGCGATGTTTCTCGCAGAGGCGCTAAGGCGATACCAAGTACAAGAAAACTGTTAAGGCAGTGCGCGCGGTGAAACCCCTTGAAAAATAATACGCTCGACACTTTTCTTTCCCGGGTAGCTCTTGTCTGGATCCTCTTTGTCCTGTCTCTAACGGCGTTCGCTCAACAGCCGCTTGCTGTGCCGACCAAGCCTCCTGCGGTTCAGAGCGATGCTGCGCGCCGGCAGGAAGCGTTCGAAACTGTCTGGCGGACAATCAATCAAACGTTTTATGACCCGAAGTTTGGTGGGGTGGACTGGAAGGCCTTGCATGAACGCTATGCGCCCTTAGTCGCTAAAACCTCCACTGACACGGAACTGCACCTGTTGTTGCAGCAAATGATCAATGAACTTCATCAGTCACATTTCTTTGTGATCCCGCCGCAGGCGATCCCGAAGCTCAGTTCGCCCGGCGAACAGGACGACTCAGAGGCTGATGCCGAGGTGGAGTTCGATAACGATCCAAAGAAGCCGGCACTGACTCCGCTGGAAAAAGTCAGGACGAGGTTGACCCGGCGGTTATCGACTGGCATCGGCATCGATCTCAGAATCATCAACGGGGTGGCTGTAATTACACGTGTTGGCGCCGGCTCGACCGCGGCCCGCGCCGGACTGCGGCCCGGCTTTGAAATCAGACGCGTTAACGGCGCGAAGCTGAATGACGCCATCGCCGCGATCGAAAACAATTCGATCTGGCATGAAATAATTCGGCCTGAGCTGCCTGACTTTCTGATCGCTAATTACATCAACGGAGACCTCACCTCCCCCGTGAAACTGGTTTATGCGGATGCGCTGAACCGGGAGCATTTGATAACGATATCGAGAGAGAAACTGAATGGCGAGATGTCGCCGGCGATTGGGAATCTGCCGCCGATTTATGCTGAGTTTGAGTCAAAGCGACTGCCGGGCGGCATCGGTTACATTCGCTTCAATGCCTTCGCACCTATCCTGATGAAGAAGGTTTGCGCCGCGCTGCGTTCGCTGCACGACACCCAGGGAATAATTATCGATCTGCGCGGTAACCATGGCGGCCTGCTGGGCATGATCGCAGGCTTAACCGGCTTGCTGGATACAACTCCGCGGTTCCTCGGTTCGATGCAAACCCGTCAGGGCACGAGCCCGCTGGTCGCCTTTCCGCAAGCCTCGCCTTACATGGGCCAACTGGTTCTGTTAGTGGACGGCACGTCGCAATCTGCCGCCGAGATGTTTGCCGCGAGTCTGCAGGAGACCGGCCGGGCATTGGTGGTGGGCGACATCACCGCCGGCAATGTCATTCCCTCCACGATCATAAAGCTACCCACGGGCGCGCTGCTGCAGTATGGTTTCGCCAAGTACCTCACGCCGAACGGCGTAGTGCTTGAAGCCCGCGGGGTTATTCCCGATTTGATTATTAAGATCACGCGCCGCGCGCTTTTGCGCGGCGGAGATCCGCAATTGAATGCCGGTCTGCGGAAGTTACTTGAACAAATTCACCTCACTGTGCGTGCCGCAGAAGTTACGGTTAATTCACCAACAGATGATCGCGCTCCTAAATCAGCGCCCCCGGTGGTTTTAATCCGGGACGTGCCTCCTCCGCCTCCGCCAAAACCCATAGACGCGAAGGTCGCCAAAAGCAGCTCAGCTGAAGAGAAATCTACCTTGCCAAGCGAGGTGATCGAAAAGTACATCGCCGCCGTCGGCGGTGAGCAAGCTCTGCTCAAGGTGACCAGTCGCGTGTCGATCGGCACGGTAGAGATCGTCACCATGGCCGTCACCGGAACGGCCGAGTTATTCGAGCAGGCTCCGAACCAGTCAGCTTTGGTTTTGAGTCTTGAAGGCCTGGGAACGATGCGAAATACTTCCAATGGCACGTCGCATTGGCTGCAGGATCCTTTGCGGGGCGTGATCCGGTTTCCGTCCAGCGGGGCCATCGAAACAGACGATTTTCAGGCCCAGTTGGAGCTCAGGAGACTGGCCCCGCTGTTTCGCTTCGAAGGTCATGCCACGGTTGGTGATCACGATGCCGTAGTGCTGGCCCGCAGGTACGATAGCGGTGGGTCTGATAGATTGTACTTCGACGCGAACACCGGATTACTGTTGCGCCGGAACGACAGTTACCTTGAAGATTATCGCGAGGTCGACGGGATCAAGCTGCCATTTGTTTCACGCGAGGAATCAGCCTTCGGTTTTGTGGTTCTACGAATAACAGAGATCAAGCATAATGTGGCTATAGATAAAACCAGATTCATTGAAGTTCCGGATTGCTTTACCACCCCGGTTTTTTCGAACCAGGAACCGGGCCGGCGCTCTCCCTGAGTTTTTGGATTTAACTTGATCGCGATTAGCTCAGCGATTGGACCGGCGCGGAAAGTTTAGGGATAACTTTACAGGTGCAATTTTTGATTCGCTTCGCTCCAGAGAAACGAGATCTCTTTATAGCTACCAGCTCACGTGCCACGCTCCGTTAGGAACAAAATTTGGCGGTGGGACCTGCGGCAGGCAGGCAATAAACATCTCGCGCCGGTGGGGCGAAGCGACAAACGATTCTGTTGCACTTCCAACTTGAATTTGAGTAAGGACTTTTCAGGAGTTAATAGTGGAGATCATCGAACACATAGAAGAATGGCGCCAGCGCTATGGAAATTGGCTGACGAACCAGCGCGGGGCCAGTGATGTGGACAAGTCATATCCGTTTGTGGAGAACACTCGGTCGCCGTTTACACCCCTACGCCGGTCTCTATCGATGTTGAATCTGGCGGTGATCAGTTCAGCGGGCGCTTACATCGACGGCACCGACCCGTTCGACACTGACGCGCCCGGTGGTGATCTCACTTTCCGCGAGATTCCGACCGGGATCGATCCGGGTGACTTACTATTTTCCACTCGCGGCTATGATCCCGCATTCGTTAAGCAGGATGTGAACGTGCAGCTTCCGCTTGCACGCCTGCTCGAGTTCGAAAGTAATCAAGTGATTGGCCAATTGAACTCCGCGTTCTGGAGCCTGTGCGGATTCATCCCCGACGCCGGATCGCTGGTCGAGGCAACTGTGCCGAAGCTGGTCGCACGCTTGCAGCATTACGAAGTGCAGGCGGCGCTGTTGATTCCCGCGTCGCGCCTCTGTCATCAGACAATGGCGTTGGCCGCGCGGGGAGTCGAGCAGGCCGGCATTCCCACCATGATGCTCGCCGTGGAACGTGAAGCGATCGATCTGGCGCACCCGCCGCGCGCGGGTTTTTATCGCGGGCAGTTTGGCAGTGTGGTCGGCCGGCCCAACTGGCCCGAGCACCAGAGACGAGTTCTGGACGAAGCACTGCGTTGGATTGAATCCGCCAGCCAACCCGGCAACAACAAGCTGGCAGTGGAACTTGAGAGTCAGGTCGAAGCGGCCCGCGGCGAAAGATAGGTTCTTTTGTGGCACGCGCATCTTGCGCGTGATCCACGGGCGGACGCCCGGGCCACTCTTTTCACCCAAAAATGAAACGCACAATCTTTCGCTCTTTACTCGTAATCATCGCACTGGTCTTCGCGTACCTTCTCCTATGGCCGGTTCCGATTAGTCCCGCCGCCTGGACTCCGGCTCCTGCGCCAGAACTGACGGGGGTCTATGCGCAGAATTCAGAGTTGGCGCGGATCGAACGACTAAAGGTGGACGGCTTCGCTCCTGAAGATGTCGCCTTCGACAGCCAGGACCGAATCTATTGCGGCGCCGAAGACGGCCGTATCTTTCGCTTCCAACCCGACGGCACTAAACCCGAAGTCTTTGCGAGAACTCAGGGCCGGCCACTCGGACTCATCTTTGATGGGGCCGGGAATTTGATCGTCGCCGACGCGATCAAAGGCCTCTTGTCGGTTGGTCCTGATGGCAACATCTCCGTTTTGACTACTGAAGCTGAAGGCGTGCCGTTTCGCTGCACGAACGATCTCGATATAGCCAAAGACGGTACGATCTATTTTACCGATGCTTCCTACAAATATTCGCTGACACACCTCAAAGACGATCTGCTCGAGCACCAGACCAACGGCCGGTTCATGGCATTCGATCCGAAGACCAAACAGACGCGGGTGCTTTTGCGCGATCTTTATTTTGCGAATGGTGTAGCGGTCAGCCCCGATCAATCCTTTGTCCTCGTCAACGACACCGGTAGTTATCGCGTGCGACGGTTTTGGCTGACCGGACCAAACCAGGGGCAAGCGGATGTTTTCATAGACAACCTGCCGGGCTTTCCCGATGGGATTTCTTCAAACGGAAAGGACGGGTTCTGGCTGGCACTGGTTAATCGTCGCGATGGCGCGCTCGACGGTATCCACCCATATCCATTTTTGAAGAAAGTCGTCTGGCGTCTACCGAACTTTCTGCAACCCAACATCAAGCGCTATGCGTTCGCGCTCGCCCTCGACACGAATGGCAAAGTCGTGCGCAACCTGCAGGATTCTTCCCCTCAGTGTTTCGCCCAAATCGCGAATGTAGTCGAGCACAAGGGTCTGCTCTATTTCGGCAGCATCGGCGAAAGCGCGATTGGCCGCATGCCCGTCCCGAAATAGTGGAAGGAAGGCTTCTTCGGCGGTGTCACACACCAGACACGGAGATGGCGAGACACGCGGATGCGACGATTGTTTCTCTCGGCCCCGCGTCTCCGGGTCACTTCCCTGAACCGGCCTTCGCGCCGACTAAGACCGCCGGCGTTGGATACGAGTGACCCTGCGAATCTTTGAAGTGCACAACCAGGCGCGTGTTGTTATTTGCCAGCGCGGCTTCGGTCGACTTCGGGAGGACAAAAGTAAGAATGCCGTTGACGCGAGCGCCTTTGGCAATCGTTGCTTGCGCGGTCTTGAGCACCATATCTTCCTTGCCCAGATCGACTTTCTTGCCCGCGCTACCCGGCATTTCTACCACGCCGTTAACGTGAACGGGTTCCAGCAGCGCCGAGCGGACCGGTGAACTGACTTCCAGATTCCAGCCCTGCGCCTGACTGGGCGTCCCCGCATTGTCGACCGAGACAACCAGCGAGATGGCCAAATCCTCGCGCTTGTTCGGCACCGGATACATGGAAACATTCTCAATGCGGCCGGTGAGGAGAGGCTTTTCTGCTGCTGTCGGTTCCGCCGCTTTGGAATTCGACTCGAGTTTGGCAGGGGCCGCCGGTTCAGATTTTGGAGCAGGCGGCGGGCTCGTGCGGCAAGCGCCACCTACGAAGGTCGTCAAGAGGATCGCGATCAGCGCCAACCGGTGCGGCATAGAGAGAAGGTTAATGAGATTCATTTTGTGATTATCGTCAGATTTCGGTAGGCGTCCAATGGCGTCGCGTTAGGGACGGGCTGAATTCAAGTCGCCGCTGGATGCAACCGCATCGACCGGGCAGACGACTTACTTTGATTATCCCGGCCGACAGGATCCCGCTATCATCGACATAGGCTCCGCCACACAACCAGGCGTAGAATACGGGGACGCCTTAAGTCGAAAGCATCGAATGGATAAACAGGATCAATCTGAGTTTCTAACCGAGCAGATACAGACCTCTGTCACGGGTAAACCTCGCGCGCTCGCCGATACCCGCAAGACAGAAGAGGCCCTCCAGACCGGACAGAACCGGATCCTGGAAATGATTGCCGCCAATGCCCCCCTCGGCGAAATCCTTAAGCAACTGGTTTTATTGATCGAATCACAGGCGCCTGACATGCTCTGCTCGGTTCTGCTGCTCAGTGACGATGGTAATCACATTAGACACGGAGCCGCGCCCAGCCTGCCTGAGGATTATGTCAAGGCCATCGACGGCGCGCCCATTGGACCAAAGAATGGTTCGTGCGGCACGGCAATGTACCGCGGCAAGCCGGTCGTGGTCACCGATATTTCTATCGATCCGTTGTGGGAAGACTATCGCGATCTCGCGGCCGCCAGCGGGCTGCGCGCCTGCTGGTCCACGCCGATCATGTCGGCTCGCGGCAAAGTCCTCGGTTCCTTTGCCATGTACTACAAGCAGCCGCAAACGCCCACCGGCGCAGAGGCCCGCCTTACCGACGTGGCCACGCATATTGCCACCCTGGCAATTGAACATCAGCGAACCCTCGAGGTGCTGGCGCGCACGCAAGCAGAATTAGCGCGAGCCTCGCAGGTTACCAGCATGCGCGAAGTGGCAGTTTCATTTGGGCAGGAACTAAACCAGACTCTGGCGGCGATCGTAGACAATGCCGACCGTGGTCTGCAGTGGCTCAATCAAGTTGCGACCGAGCAAGCTGCGAACGACGTTGAAGCGCTACGCGAAGTGCTGACCAACATAGCCGGCGATGGGCGTCATACGATTGAGATCATCGCTCGCATTCGCACTCTGGCAACAAATAGTCCACCGCAGAGAGCCAACCTCAACCTGAGCGCGTTGCTAACGGAGGTGTTCTCGCATGTGGCCCATGAAGCACAGCGCGAGCACATCACATTGCAAACCGAAGTGGCTGACGATCTGCCGGCGGTTTCAGGCGACCGGGTGCAACTGCAGCAGGTTCTGCTCAACCTGGTCATGAACGCGATTGAAGCGATGAACGGAATCCGGGACCGGCGTTTGGAGTTGGCTGTGAAGATCGACCGCACCCCGAGCGGTGTTGTCGTAGCAGTAACCGATCGTGGTCCGGGGATCAATCAACCCGAACTCGATCGAGTATTCGAGGCTTTCCATACAACCAAGAACGCAAACCTCGGAATGGGCTTGCCGATCTGCCGCTCAATCATCGAAGCCCACGGCGGCAAGCTCTGGGCCGAATCAAACATCGGCCCGGGGGTCACCTTCAAATTCAACCTGCCCGCTGCTGCTTGACGCTCGCGTCTAATGTCGGCCCCGCCACCAAGTCGCAAATAGATAGGCTTTCGCTTTAAAAGGGGGAACCGCAAGCGGGATCAGTCTATTCTTTAACCTTCAGTACCTGAATACTCGCCCGTAGTCGCCATCTCCATTCAAATTCTCCGCATCTTTGTCCCAACAACGACATCGATCCGTGATGTTGTCTCGGCAGACTCTTCGGGTTAACACAATTCGAACAAGGGGTAACAAGATGACAGTGCAACAAACGCGGGCTGACAGCCTCAAAAAACTTCGCGAGCTGGTTAAGGACATCGACTTCTGTATGCTGACGACGGTCGACGAGCAGGGCGACATGCATTCTCGCCCCATGTCCTCAAATGGCGACATCGATGCGGACGGTGATCTATGGTTCTTTACCGGCATCTCTTCGCACAAGGTAACGGAAATCAAAAAGAAGAACCGGGTTAATGTCAGCTTTGCCGATCCAAACAACCAACGTTATGTCTCAATCACCGGCCGGGCAGAGCTGGTGCGTGATCGGAAAAAGATCGAAGAGCTTTGGCAGCCCGAATTCAAGATGTGGTTCCCAAAGGGCGTGGATGATCCAGAGGTCTCTCTCCTGCGTGTCTCACTCGAGAAAGCCGAATACTGGGACAGCCCTTCGAGCACGATTTCCTTTGGCTTGAATTTCGTGTCCGCCCTGGTTACCGGAGAGCAGCCGGACTTTGGTGAGAACAAGAAGCTGGAGTTCTAAGCCCAGCCGTGCATCTCCCTGATTAGGCTTTTCTCCGCATCTCTGCGTCTCCTGTGTCTTTGGGGGTGGAAGTTTTTTCGATGGATCTCAACGCCGCGACGCAGAGGGCGCCGAGGTGACGCAGAGGGATTCAGACCATGCCCGAAGGACCCGAGGTTCGCAAATACGCCGACGCGCTCGATGCTGTCCTCACCGGGCGCATCGTCACTTCCCTGCAAGCCCGCACGCGAGAAGCTCGCGCCTGGCTGGAAAATAACGAAGCACGCGTGCTGGGTCATCAAGTCGATCAGGTAATCTCGCATGGCAAACATCTGATCGGTTACCTCGACGGTGGGTTTTTCTTTCATGCTCACCTGATGATGTGGGGCCGTTGGAAAACATTTGGGCCAATCGCTCCGGCTAAGAGGCGGCCCAGAAAGTCTGAGGCTGTGCTTGTTCTGCCGGAGAAAGATCGACGTGAGCGAGCTCGCATTGTAGTGGAAGGTGGCGCGGCGATTCTTCTATCCGCTCCCATCTTCAATGTCGGTGAAGGAGATCCTTATGACCGGATTGAGATTCTCTCGACGCTTGGCCCGGACGTGCTGCCTTACGATCGGGCCTTTGACGCAGACGAGTTCCAACGCCGGCTGCTCTTACCTGAACACCTTGACGCCGAGATCGGCGCTGCGCTCCTGAACCAGCAGATAGTCGCCGGGCTGGGAAATTACTTGCGCGCTGAAGTTATGTTCGCTTGTAAGTTAGATCCCTGGCGCAAGGTTGGTGAGCTCACGGAGCAGAATTTGAAATGCCTCGTGCGCACAATTCCAAAGTTGTCTTGTCGCGCGTATGAGCGCGGAGGAACCGCTTCGCAAAAGGATCGGGACCGCATGGCCGGCGATCCTGCACTCGTTTACCAACCCGGCCGGGAGTACGGCACGCGGCACCTCGTCTTTCGGCGTACCAACCTGCCTTGTTTGCGCTGTGGCGAACCGATCAAACAACTCCGGCAGAAGACCCACAACTCAAACCCGATCGAGGGCGAAGAAGAGCGCACGCGGATCATGTACTTTTGCCCGAAGTGCCAGAGAGTTAAGGGACAGTAGCCCGACCGTGAGGGGGGCATCGAACACGACATGCCGTGCTCGCCCACGAGCGATTGGGTCATCGACATAGGCCCCTGCGCGGGCGAGGAAGGCGGCAGAGTGGTCGCGTCAAGCACACCCGGCGGAGATTGCGATATCAAAAGAAAGCCGCACCGCTCCCTATCTATCCAGGCTCCTGAACTGAGCGTGTGCAGCAAGCGTGAGAAGTACCCGCAGCGGATGAAGGCAAATCGTGAAGGACTGCGATCGTATCGAACTAAGCGGTTACTAGTCACTCGTCAAATAACTTAACAAGTTGATCTCGCATCTCAGTCTCTCGATCGCGTGGTGCGCCAAACCAGACGGTTCGTACTATTCCGCGGCTGTCGACAAACAGAACCGTTGGAGTGCCTGGGATTTTGTAAGACGACAAGGATCCGGTCTGGAGGTTCTCGATTGGAAGTTGAAGGGACTGTACGTACTGGCGAGCTTCGTCAACGGAACTCGGAAGAATCGCCAACAATGTTACTTTTCTTTTAGACGCGTCTTCAATTATCTGTCGATAGAACGGTGCGCTGGAGGCGCAGTAAACGCAGTCTTTCTTGAGGAAAAAAACGAGACTCTTTTTGTTCCGCTCCCAATCAACATTCGGAATTATTAATTGTTCCCCGGCATTGATTCTCGCGACGCTCGTGGGGTTTGGTTGTTGAGGGAAAAGACTTCGCTTAACCAGCATTCCCGCCACGACGACGACCGCAATTGCAATGGCAATTTGCGCGCCTAATTCGACGTTAGCCCTCAAATTGTTTCGCATACTCATATCATTCACGAGTGTCATTGGGTTCGATTGTTCGCTACTTGCTTTTCCAGCAACGCACCGGCTATGGCAAGAGTTGCAGCAGCGCGGGGCGCATCGTTCTTGAAGCTCTTTGCCAAATCGATTGAACGATTCAAATCATCGTTCGCCAACGAGCGAAAGACCAGCGAGAAGCCAAAATCCTGACCTCCAATGGTGGTGAACTTAAAGCCGCTTCTTGTTGCCACTGAAAAAATAAGTGCGTCTTCTCCCGTAAATCCTTCCGTCGTGTTCGCCGCTCTGACGGCCTCGGCCATGATCTGCCAGGCGCGGTCGCGATCAGCCATAATCAACTGCTTGGCGATGCCTATGAGCAAGAGAGCACGATCGGAGGCACTGCCGTCGATACGTCGCGCTTCGTCGATGGCCTCTTCCAGAAACTCCAGAGCCCGCTCGCGTTGGGAATCCAACAGCAGACCCGCCGCCTGCGTATACGCCCATGCGCGCTGGGTGTGAGTCAACTGTCCGGTCCTGGCAAGACGAGTTGCTTCCGCTGCCTCTTTCTTTCGGATGGTTTGACGGACGATCTCAAAATCCACATATTGACGTACTTCAGCTCGGCGGTCTGAGTCGTCGATTCTGTCCGCTACCTCGCGGGCGCGCAGATCACTCTTTGTAACCAGCGTCACCGCCGCCGCTGCGCATATTTCATCGCGCTCGCGAGCAGTCTTCGCATGATTAAGCCGGTCCTGCATTTTTTCCATCACCGTCTCGGCGTTGTCCTCCGGCTTTATGCCTTGAGTCAATAAGGGGCTCTCACGATTCGCCGTGTCTGTTAGTGAATTGCCCGACAAAGCCGCGACCTGTGCGCGAAGGGCGGTTGCGGTGTCGGGAGCGTACAGATCGAAGAGAGGAAGGAGTCGTCTAATAACCTTGGATTTCCCGACGCGACCGGATGAGGTGAAGTCTTGATCGGCTGGAGGCAACGGCCGTAACAAGATGCTGCCGGCGGCCTCGAAAAACTGTTTACGAATGGCCGGTGGCAAGTTAGGAGGATTTACATATTCTCCGGGAGACCAGATAGCGCTGCCATCGGTTGAGAACGTGACGTAAAAACCTGGGCTAAAAGCATAAGATGAGAGCCCTGACACCGTGTTAGCGTCAGATAAAGGATCGAGTTCGGCGCGCGCCAGGAGCAAAAGAAATCTCTGATCGGCTGCCTCAGCATTCTTTGGGCGCAGGGCCGAAAGAAAAGCGATCGAGCTGGCATTCACTTGATTGAGAGCAGGCGCGGCAAAATCCAGCGCGCGCTCAACCTCTCCCTCATTGAGTAAATCATTGGCCACCTGAAGTCTTTTCGAGAGAAGAGGGGAAGTTGACCAACCGTCGCCCGAGCGCAGCGCACTTTTGGAATCTTCTTTCTCACTATCGATTGAGTTTTTCAGCTTTGTTAGGAACTCTTCACTCAGCGCTCGATCCCGGCGAGCGACCATACTCAAGACTTCAGAGCGCAGGTCACGACCGCTCATCCGCCTTAATGCAATCACCATATCCGGAGGATTGTCTTTCGTCTTTATGGTTACGTCTTCCGCGTCCCCCTTTTCGGCAGCGTCCCACGCGCGGCGGAAAAGCGCTTGCCCGGTAACACTGTCTGAACTCCACACAACGTCGGCAGCCCGCGCGAGTATTCGGCATCTGAGCGCCAAATCGAAATAACTTCGAGCTTCGTTCGTGAGGGAAATGACAAGTGAAATAGCAAAAGCACGTCGTTGATCTGCCAGAGCCTTTTCGTCGCTGAGCGCACTTATCTGTTTGTCACTGACTTTCGTTATTGTCTTTCCCGGTAGATTTTGGGCACGAATCGGAAGCGCGATCAGGCATAAGGCTGAAACGACACAAATTTGTCTGGTTTTGCGATTGCAAATTCTCATAACGCTTCGTAGGCGCAGGCCTCTTTCATTCTCGGCTTCTTGATGCATCATATTAAAAGCGCCAGGAAAACTTTTTTTCGTCGGGATGCTTTGCTTCAATCTCGCGATGTGGCAGAAAGGGAAACGGCGAAGCTGATTCAGAGTCGCCGTTATCCCTATCAACTCAATACGCCAAACAAAGGGAGTCGTTGTAATCGTGCGTGCACCTATACCCCATAGCGGATGAACAGCAGGTCAGGCAGTCGAAGCATCCCACTCCCTGGATCCAATTAACGCAGCCCGCTGAACAGACCGGGGCAGAACCGCCATCTTCTCCACTGCCGGCGTTCACTGGCGTCACCGCCAAAGCACAAAGCAGAAAGGCCAGGGCCATCAGACTGTTTATTAGGCGGTAGCGAGAAAGGAACGCGCCGATCTTCTTCATAGTCACTCTTCCTGACTTCTCGATTCGTATATCATCACTTCAGCGACAAACGAATCGTGGAAGGGAATGAATGTAGGAGAAGGGAGGTCATTGGGTGTCATCGAAAACTTGATTTCAAGAATATCAGCAACCTTCTAGATCTCGTTCGCTGACGCGGGACTCTTCTGAAACGTGTGCATAGTGCTCCACTTTCTTCTTGCCTGTCAAGCGCTTCGTAGACATTGCTAGGAACCCAGCAAGGTCACTCGTCCAAGGTCCGCTTGTGCGATTTCTATGGCAACTGGCGAAGCCCAAATAAATTTTAAGGCTGGATTGTTTGCCGAGGATCCAATTGGTTTGTGTGAAATGGGATAGAAAATGGTGGTCGCGTTGAAAACCAGCACTCCAGTCGAGTGAACCGGCACTTCGGTCGCGTGAACCGGCACTTGGGTCGCATGAACCGGCACTTGGGTCGAGTGAATCGGCACTTGGGTTGTGGGAACCAGCACTTCGGTTGTTTTAGAAGCCCGGCCGGGCGTGTGTTATGGCCGGCCGGCCGGGTTTTATGGTGTTTCGTCCGCTTGTTTTAACGCCGGGCGAACTCTATCCCCTTGATCTTTTTATATAACTGGCTCTTGGTTCCCAGTGCGCTCTGGACGTATGCCTTGACCAGCAGCGCCGTCTCTACGATTGAGTCCTCGTCCAGGTAGAGCAGCCGGTCGCGCTGGCCGCGGGCCTGGTTGAGAGTCGCGGAGGCGGTGCTGACTCCGTCGCTTTTGGCCTTCAGGTCCTCACCGAAAGCCGTCAGCGCCGGCACCTTGAGTTCAGCTTCGTTGGGTTTGTAGGCCGGGACCTTTTTGACCACGTCGATGTAACCCTGGAAGTGGCCGATCTGATTGTCATAGCTCATCTGCGACGAAGAGCGGGCGGCAGGTGTCTCGCCTCCCGGATTAGCCGGATCAGCGTTGGGACCGGGCTTGGACTTCGCTGATTTGCCGCCGCCGCTGAGCTTGCGGATGAACTCTTCAGCGTCGGCGACTACGGGCTTGGACGCTCCCGAAGCTTTCAGGTAATTGCGCGAACGGATCGCGAGGGCCCGCAGACCGCCGAAGCCCGCAGCGCGATCGGTGATCGCGAGTTTGTGAGACCCGCGCGCGTCGGACACCGCCGCGGCCGCAGCGTCGCCGGCCGTGTACTGCGTTTCCAGCGCGGTCTTTTTCAGCTTGGTGTTCCCCGGGTTATAACTCGAATCCGCAGAAACCTCGTCAATCAGTTTCCGGAAATTACCCAGCAGCTTTTTGTCTCCACTTTCAGTTGTCATCTTGTCATCCTCCAAAGGTGAAGTTTGAGTTGACCGTCGTAAATGCTTCCGAGATGCGTGGCCATCGCTCGAGTGTGAGCCAATGCCTGGTGACGATCGGTTAACTAAACGATTGTGGGTGGTGGCTGAATCGTCGGGTCAGGCAGCTCGGGAGTCAGCCGCTAAAGGGCGCGAAAACATGTTTGAGAACCCCCCTGGATGACGTGCAAGATAAATCAGGCAGCGAGAGGTTGTCAAACAAATCTGGGTGAGTGTAAGAAAAGTTGCAGGCAGGCGAAACCTTCACCGTATCAATACCTCAAAACCGCCACCGAGCCTAAAGTCGGGTTGCGACGCGGGCAGAAACACCCTAAAACAGTGGGCTTTGCTGCAAAAGTCCATGTTGATGCAGAAGTCGAAGGGTTGATGCAAAAGTGGTCTGATCTGGCTTAGCGTATTGCTGACTTGAGGCTTGGGAGTTTTAAGTCCACTAGGCGACGAACTGCAGAGGCGGGGATGGTCATATCCCCACAGCCTTGGGCTCGGATATTGCCGTTAGAGGGCAGGAGGTGCGGCACCAGCACTTTGCAGACCTTATCTTCGTGGATTAGCCAGCCTACCGATTGGCAGATGGTAACGGAGGGATTGCATTGATCGAGAAACTCCCAGGATGAAGAGCAGCCGTGCGAGTCTTCCCATTCAACGTAAACTAATCGAAGGCCCTTCTTTTTCATTTGCCCTTAACATGCTTATACCATTTCGGCATCTTCGGTTTTTCGGTTGGCTTGGTTTGGCGCAAGTCAGAAGCCGCCACGCTTTTTACTTTCGCAGAACTTGTCTTGCTGCGATACGCAGAAGCCGCGAATGTCTGTCTCGACATATTGGCCGACGACGCGCAGAAGTTGTCGATGAAGATTCCCGGCATGAAGCGCCACTAGCCCGGCGGATATTTCACCGGGGACTTCTCCCTGCGTCCAAGCTTTTCTCTGTACCCGGCTTGACCTGTTGTCCCGGAAACGGAGCGGCAGCCTTGCGCAGGCCCTTGAAAGTTTGAACTGATCGGCCTAGCCGAGCAGCCAGACCATTCAGTCGTCCAATCATAGTCTCCGCATCATCAATAACTGCATTGTAAGAATTGTTAGACTCGGTGTCTAACTTTTTGCGTTTCGTGGTTGACTTAGACTTAGACATCGTGTATAACCTCACTCATGGAATTAGCCGATTACAAAGCCATGTACGACAAGGCGCTCACCGAGTTGGCTCGTTTGATGGAGCAGCGAGAACAACTGGAAATTGAGTGCGATAACGTTGATATAAGAATTACCCAAGTGCGACAAGGCATCGACGCCCTTGTTCCGCTCTGCGATGAAAACCCTTATATGACCCACCCCGATCTGTTCCCAATAGGACCCCACACTTTTATGCCTAACACCGGACTGACCGACGCTATTAGAAAGGTGATGGCTAATATCGCGCCGATGTCGGCAACTGCCGTATCCGTTCGCACGGGTCTTAAAACAATCGGATACGAAATTGACTCGAAGAACATTCTGCCTTCGATTCACACCATTCTGAAGAGATTGGAAGAAAAGGGCGAAGTTGTAAGCAAAGAGGTGAAAGGTAAAACTTGGTATCGTTGGAAGGCTCCGAAGCACAGAGCCAACACCAAACCAAAATGGGCACAGATGATTGACTGGGCCATGGTAACCGAAGAAATGAAGGCTAAGAAGAAGTCTTGAGGAAGTTAATTTGATTAGTGGAGGGCTGGGTGAGTGGTCGAAACCACTGGTCTGTAAAACCAGAGACGGTGTTAGCGCACCGCCCGTCAGTTCAAATCTGACGCCCTCCGCCAATCTTGCAGTCCCGACAGGGGCGCGAACCCCTGTCAGGACATTCAACCACACAGCCGAAGCTATCTGGCCTAAGCGACCAAGATTATATGCTTCCGCTGTGTCTTTTCCAAGAACGGAGAAAACACAATGGACGAACAACAAGAAAGAGAGCAAAGAGGACTCGTAATCGCCGCGACCGCTAAGTTGCAGAAAAACGGCGACAGATGGTTTGTTCCTTCGCAAAGTACACACAGCGGCGTTTACTACGAAGTCAAACCCGATACGCTCAAACCGCACTGCACTTGCCCTGATTTCACCGCACGGCAACGTAACTGCAAACATATCTACGCCGTCGAGATCGTCACCAAGCGCGAATACGTTGACGATGGCGAGACGCAGACCTACACAGAGACGGTCACTGTCAAGAAAACCTACAAGCAAGAATGGACTGCCTACAATCGAGCACAGACCCATGAGAAGGAACGCTTCCTCTCGTTGCTCGCCGAACTCTGCAAAGGCATCGAAGACCCGATCCAATCTTTCGGGCGTCCACGCTTGCCCCTGGGCGATGTGATCTTCGCCAGCACGTTCAAGGTCTATTCGACTTTCTCTGGACGCCGTTTTAGTTCTGACCTGAGAGACGCGCACAGTAAGGGTTTCCTCTCGCGAGCGCCGCACTACACGTCTATCTCTCGTTACCTTGAGAATCCGACCCTGACGCCGTTCCTGAAACAGTTGATCGAGATTAGCAGTTTGCCTTTGCAGACCATCGAATCGTCGTTCGCCGTCGATTCCTCTGGCTTTACTACTTGCCGATTCGCTCAGTGGGTTAAAGCGAAGTACACCGAACCGAAAATGATGGAAAAGCACAATTGGATCAAGGTACATCTGATGTGCGGGGTGAAAACAAACATCGTAACCAGCATTGAGATCACAGATTCCAAAGCGAATGATTGTCCTCAGTTTGAGGGGCTTGTGAAAACCACGGCTCGCAACTTTACAATGAGTGAAGTCAGCGCCGACAAAGCCTATTTGTCGAGCGGCAATTTGCAAACCGTCGTGGACAACAATGCAATGCCCTATATCCCGTTCAAGTCTAACAGCACGACGAGCGACAAGCATTCTGCGATTTGGCAACGTATGTTTCACTTCTATTCTTTCAATCAGAATCGATTCATGCAGTGCTACCACAAGCGTTCAAACGTCGAAACAACCTTTCACATGATCAAGGCCAAGTTTGGCGACCGGCTCCGAAGCAAAACCCAAACAGCTCAAATCAATGAAGCGATGTGCAAGGTGTTGGCGCATAATCTGTGCTGTCTCATTCAGTCAATCTATGAACTCGGCATCGAACCAACATTTTGGGAAGAGGCGGCGTAGGCCGTCTCTTCGTCAACACGCACCCACGCGACACACTTCGACTCCCGCCCTCTCTTTATTGATAAGCGTCTTGTCCCAGTCAACCGCTAGATCAACGCAATAAGGCTCTTGCTTGATCGCTTCCATTTCAATGTGCAACAAGCACTGCTCATCCAGTTCAGCCTTCATCGACTTATCAAGAGGGCCGCTGCAATTTAAGCGGTAATAGTCTGTGACCGTGCCCGCCGGGACGTGAATGTAGTTCCGCAAGTCATGGGATTGTCCATCTGGCCCGATAACATCCTTTTCCAGGGGGATCGTCTTGTCCTTACACTTCAAGGTGACCGTAATCCCCTCAACCCGGCTGTGTACTACGTCGTCGCGATTGTCAAAACGCACCCACAAATTAGCCACTAGAAATAGGTGTCCAATAGGCACGTATTTATCGTCCGGACCAAGTTTGACGTGATCCTCAGTTGCCACGTCTACCCCGCTATACTTCACCCCCATCCGATCTATCCGGGGTTTTATATCTACTTCCAAAAACAGTTTGTACTCAGGTTTCGCCTTGGCTTCCGCGAGTTCCTTGTCTCGCTTGGCAATCACGCGGTAAGCACCTTCAAGAAGCAGGATAATGACGATGACCAGAGCGAGTATTACCCACGATCTGAACGAGAGAAGGGCGGCAACAGTCGGAGTTCGGTGAACCTTGCTAACAAGGTCTGGCCTGAACTTTACGAGAATGCCATAGCCCAATAAGGCAAGGGCGTACAGACTGCTTAACACCTTTGCCTCCTTGCCGTGTCGAACATCGTTCCAGATTTCGACCCATGTGCTGATACGGGCTTTGATGAGCATGGCGCAAGATTATCACCATCCGACCAGACTTGACCCAAAACCTCGGAGCCTGACCCAAAACCCCGCCCCGCTTTCGGGGTTTTGGGGCAAAGCCCCACCGACCCAAGCTGATTCTGGTGCGAAGATCCATCCCCAACCCCTCGGTTTGATGAAAAAGACCTCTGCCTGATGCAGAAGTCACCCAAGCGAGCGACTTCTGCGACAAAGCCAAAACAGTGGATACTAAGTTCTCAGTGGATACCTAAGTGGCAAATACTGGCACACCCAACCAAATGTGATCCTGATCACCTTTAGTTGCCGAAATTCCTGAGGTTTCTCTAAAGTTTTTATAGCACTTCGCACCGCTGAGACCGATGCAAACGGCGGTGCTTGTGGTTTCTGCATACTCGGTACCCAATTACCCCCCGGAGAGTGCTTCGGGACACCACGCCTCAATTGGCCTTTGTAAGTCTAGGTATTTGTCGACTTAAGCGCGTTGCTGGGGCAATAAACCGCAGTGGCACAGCGGTTGTAATGATAGAGCCCGAACGCAGGACAATTTAATAGAAGACAGTTTAGGAGCAAGAAAATGATTAGCATGATTTCAGCCAGCACCGCCACCCCGCAACATCGGATTAGCACCACTGAGTTGGTCGCTTCGATGATGCACAAGCTCTCGCCCGAGCTCATCAATACGATTTGCACCCTCGGAGTTGAGAACCGTTATTCGGCGATGGATAATTACGCGGACTTTTTGACTGGCGCCCCGATGAATCCGACCAGCTCGACCACCGAACTCGGCGTGAACGCGACACGCAAGTGCATCGAAGAGTGGGGCGGCGATCCTTCCCAGATTGGCCTGCTCATCGCGGCCACCAACACCCCGGACCAGATGCTGCCGTGCCTCGCCTCCGAAGTAATGGCGCGCACCCATGGTCTGCTGCCGCGCTCACTGAGCACCGTCAGCATGCAGTCTCAGGGTTGCTCAGTAATGCTGAAGTCGGTAGAAGTCGCGCAATGGTACCTGGCCGCCAACCCAGGCAAAATGGCCGTGGTGCTGATGTCTGAAGCGCACACGCCGTTTGTCGCCCCCCTCATGCAGAACGAGTACTACGGCTTCCGCGAAATCGCTCGCATGCGCAAGAACGGCATCATCAACGATGCGGAATTCGAGCAACAGCGCACCGAAACTACTCTTGCGATTCAGTCGATGCTGTTCGGTGACGGCGCCGTGGCGCTGCTGCTGGGTACGGACCAGTCCGGCAAGCCGACCTTTGGACCAATCTCGCACCTGACCAATGACAACCCGGACGACGTGAATCTGTTGACCATGGTCAGCAACAGCACGCACCCTTCGTTGACCGGCAAGCCCCAGTACTTCATGCGCCCGCAGGTGCCGAATCGCGGAGCTCACTACGCAGTGACGACCGTGAACGACGTGCTCGACAATCCGATGTCACCAGTTTCCGATATGAGCCAGGTTGACGATTGCCTGATTCACACCGGCAGCAAGAAGATTCTCGACGGCGTTTGCTCGCAACTGCATCTCGATTCAGATTCCACCAAGGTTGAGAAGTCTTACGACGTGCTGGAAAACTTCGGCAACCTGTCCAGCGCTTCGACCGGATTCATGCTGGCGGGAAAGAAAGAATGGGCCGGCCCGGCAATGGTTGTAGGCTTCGGCGTCGGCTTCACCGCCAGCGCAGGACTGATGAGCGTGAACTAATAGTTGGAAACTAACTCGCCCACTCGACTAAGAAAAGGAAACGCCATGACGAACTCAACGACAAACACCACTCACGACCCGATTGGAATTAATACCCGTCCCGTCACCAGACGTTCAGACGAAGCGCCGATGGTCATTACCCGCCTCGCGGGCTGGATTGATGTGGGCGAGGTCAAGACAACGACTCAATCGTGGATCGTGCCCACGCGTGTGAACGGATCCGCAAGGTAAGTAAGCTAACCAATCCCCATTTCACCAACAACTGTTCCGGTCAAGAGCTCTTGATGTTACAAACAATCGAGTCAGCGCAAGCGGGGGACAGCGGGATGGACTGCGACATCGGCGAAATAATAGCAACCCGAAGTTATCGCCTGGTTGATGAAGACAGTAACGAAAGGACCATCAGCGTGTTGGTCGGCAGACCTGAACCGTCCAGAGATTCAACGGAGTATCAATGCACGTTCCAGTTGATCGGGATTGGCAACCAGATGATCCAGATAGCCCGCGGTCACGATTCAATCCAGGCTTTGCAGTCTGCCTTCATCCTCATCTCGGCAAACATAAATCATCTCAATAACGAACTCGGCCGAAAGCTGCTTTGGGACGGCGGACGCACAGGCGAACTGGGGTTTCCTTGATCGTTTGTCCTGGGAGCGTGGGTCAGAAATACCGCCAAGCGATTGCGACCTGCGGGCGTAACCGCTTCGCGGTTAGGCTATGAGAAGGCTCACCTTGATGTGACAAACCTCGCCGAGATCGTCCCGCTTAACTTGAAATTACGGGCCGCGTAACCTCGGTTCTACCAGCGTCGAATTGTTGGCCAGTCAGTCCAGTGGATCCCGTTCCGTTACACACTCGCGCAATCGTCCCGGTCACTTGATCAAAGTCGAACGGTTTACCGATGATGCCGGCCACCAGGTCAAGTTCGCCTGAGGGTGGCCGGGCAGTTGCGCCGTAGCCGGTCACCAGGACGACCGGCAATCCCGGCTTCTGCTTGTGAATCGCCCGGGCCGTTTCCCAACCGTCCATCTCGGGCATCGCCAGATCCGTAAACACCAGATCAAAGTCACCACTGGCAACTTTGACCAGCGCTTCGCGGCCACCTTCAACAGTGACCACCCGATGATCGAGGTCCAAAAGCATCTCAGCCAGCGTCTCGCGCACAAACTCTTCATCATCCACGACCAGGACTGACAGCGAAGGGGTGTGGGCATCGGTGCTGGCTTCCACTGCTACCGCTTCGGTGGCCTCTGCGTACGGCAGATCTATGTAGAAAGTTGTACCCCGGCCCACTTTTGACTCGACTGAGATCAGGCCCTGATGACGTTCGATAATGCCGTAGCTCACCGCCAGACCAAGCCCGGTCCCGTGCACGCCTTTAGTGGTATAGAACGGTTCGAACACACGCTCGCGCACCTCTTCCGACATGCCGGTGCCGCTGTCGGCAAATCGCAGCCGCAGCCGTTTGCCATTGCGGTTACAGCAAATGGTAAGACGGCCTCCCTGAGGCATGGCGTCCACCGCATTGACGATCAGGTTGACGAAGACCTCGCGCAACTCTGAGGCATTGCCGAGCGTGAGCACGCCCTCTTCGGCGTTCAAAGTAACCTCAAGGTTCAAGCCCTCAGCGCGGGCTTCGTTCTGCCACCGCGTGCGAGTAATTTCGATCGCATCGCCGAGGAGGCTGCCGACATCGAGCAGTTCCAGTTCTGCCGCCAAAGACTTGCGCGAAAAGGTCTGAATGCGACGCACCGTGGCTGCGGCATCTTCGGCCGCGGTCACGATAATACCGAGACTGCGAATCAGCTCTTCATCCTTTACCCGGCGAAGAATGAGTTGCGCCCGTCCCAGGATAGCTGCCAGGGAGTTATTGAAGTCGTGCGCCACGCCTGAAGCCAGTTGACCAAGAGCGCGCAGCTTATCAGCACGAGCAGCACGATCGCGTTCCTGCTTCTGCTCGGTGATATCGTGCGCAATGCCGAGCACGCCGGTGGTCTCTCCGTCGACGACAATCGGAGCGCTGTTTACTGAAGCGAAGCGGATGGTACCGTCCCGCGCGATGTAACGTGATTCAAAGCTCGAAGCTTCCCCAAGCAGCGCTTCGGCAAACCGCTCCATACGCATGTCGCGATCGTCTTCGTGTGTGCGCTCAATGAAATGATGACCGATGATCGCGTCGAGCTCATATCCGGTCATGTCCAGCATGGCCTGGTTGCACCATTTGTAATTGCCTTCCTTGTCGAGGGCATAAATGGCTTCCTGCGCGCTTTCCATAATGTTCTTGAGCAGCGACTGGCGTTCGCGCGCGACCGCTTCGACGTTGCGCAGCTCTGACAGATCGCGGGCAGTACAAACCGCGCCGGCAACCTGGCCACGCTCATCAAGCACCGGCTCGACCGTCACCAACACGGGCCGATCCAAATGCTGTGGCACGATCTCGAGATTAATGCTTTCCGATTGACGCAGGGCCTGCTCCACGATACACGCGGCCCCATCGGAAGTTGTGCGCAGGATGTCGCAACACTGCTGGCCCAGGAGCGATTCTGGGTGCGCCTTGTCCATGGCCGCCCCGGCGCGATTAGCGCGAACCAGCTTTCCGGTTTGATCGAAAATGAAGATGCCGTCGGACATGGCATCAAAAGTTGACTCCCACTCTTTCTTGGCGCGGGCGACCATTTCAAAAAGCTCCGCCTGGGCGACACCTGTGGCCAATTGCGCCGCCACCGATTCAACCAACAGCACCTCGTCTTCAGTCCAGCGGCGAATTGATTCGGTCTGATGGATCGAGATCACACCACGAAATTCACCGTTGACGCTGAGCGGATAATCGATTTGCGACCGCGCGCCGGTGCAAGCCGTGCGCAGCCTGATGCAGTTGGCAAACTCGGGAACGCCATTCTCGAACTTCTGCGTATCGGGAATCACGAGCGGCTCGGCAGACTTCGAGAAATGCCCGCGCAGCAATTCGTCGTATTTGGCGTCAAAGTCATTGACGGTGTTGCAACCCGGGGCCGTGTATTCACCCCGCGCGAACGAATGATCGCCGGTCGAATCGTAAAGACGCACTTCGACTCGCGAGGCAGAGAGGGCTTGCCCCAATTCCCTGGTGGCTGTATTGAGTACCGAGGTAAGACTCAGTGAAGCACGAATGGCAACGCCCAATTTGTTTACCAAAGCTTCCCGCATCGATGTCGCGGCCGCCTTTTGATAGAGGCGTGCCTGCCGGATAGCTATGCCGGTTTGATCAGCGGCGGCTCGGGCTACTTCGATGTCGGCTTCGCTCCAATGACGAACTTCGCGAGTGGTAGAGAGCGCAAAGGCGCCGAGCAGCTCGCTGCCCACGCTTACTCCGACATACATGATGGATTTGACGTCGGTCGACAAGAACGACGCATCTCGGATTCTTTCGTCCTTCGCCACATCGTCGAAAGCCAGCACGCCATGTTTCTCCATCGCGGCATTGAGACCCTGAACTTGCGGCATATCGAAATCACTGCCGGCTGGCGCTACATTCGACACGTGGTATTCCGCCGCGTTGGTGATCTTCCCGGCTTGTTCATCTTTCATGAAAAGCGAACAACGATCGACTTCCAGGTGCACACCTAATTCCCTAACCGCTGTTTCAAACACCTCGGAAACGTCGAGCGTGCGGCGGACCGCCTGCGAAATTCGATTGGTCAGCGCCGCTCGGTCAGCCTGCTGGCTCAAAGCCTCTTCGGCAAGTTTTCGTTGGGTGATGTCCCGGTCCGCGCCGCGATAGCCGGTCAGATTTCCCTGCTGATCAAACACCGGCAGACCGTTGGACTCGAGATAGCGATGGCCGCCGTGCTTGTGCTTCCACCTCATTACCAAACCGGCCCAACCGCATTTCTCATCGATCGATTTGGCGAGCAGTTCCTCCAACTCGTTCCGGTCTCCAGGGTGAACAAAATCCAGCACCGTCGCGCCCAGAATTTCTTCCGCCTTGTAGCCGAGGATTTGCTCGATGGCCGGGTTGGTATAAGTATGATGGCCTGCCAGATCAATGGCCCAGATCCATTCGTTAGTGGTCTCAACAATTGAGCGGAACTTCTCTTCACTATCCTTGAGGGCTTCCTCAGCAGCTTTGCGCGAGCTGATATCACGGGCGATTCCCTGCACACCGACCGGCTTACCACCTTCATAAATCAGACGACTACTCAGTTCCAGCGGAATTTGCCGGCCGGACTTGGTAATAATCTCGAGTTCATAGACGGTTGAAATATCGCTATCCAACTTGCGCGCGAGCATCTCACGAGCCACGCCAACTTGTTCCGGCAACACCACCTGAGTCAGATTCATCCCGGTGGCTTCGGCACTTGTGTATCCGGTGACGCGTTCGCCTGTTTGATTCAGCGAGGTGAAGTTTCCGGCCAAATCGATCGTATAGATGACGTCATTGGCATTTTGGAATAACTCGCGATAGCGCTCTTCGCTTTCGCGCATCGCGATCTCAGCCTCCATCTGCTCAGTGATATCATTAGCCATCACCATGTAGGCAGCTCTCCCGGCAAAATCGAGTTTCTGCCAGTTCACTTCCACGTCGATTATCGAGCCATCCTTCTTGCGATGTTTCCAGCGCCCGGCCTGATCGCTTCGTTGCGGATGCTCTGCTACATAATTAAGTAATGGAGTAACCTCCTCGGGCGGACGGATATCCAAAACGGTCATGCCGAGGAACTCCTCGCGCGAGTAGCCATAGTGACGCACCGCCGCTTCGTTGACAGCGAGAAAATCCAGGCTGTCTTCGGCGGAGACGTACATCGGGCACGGGTTGGATTCAAATAGTATCCGGTACTCTTCGTTCTGTTTTTGTAAGGCCGCTTCCGCGCGTTGACGCTCGGTAACGTCGCGCACCACGGCGGTGAATACTCTTTGACCGTCGGCCCATACCTTGCCGAACGAGATTTCCAGCGGCACCTCATGACCGTCACGGTGACGACCTGAGACACTGACAGTTTTGAACTCGACTTGCCGTTGCGTGGCGTCCAGGGATCCGCTTGGTCCCAGATCGTGAAGAAGAGCTGAATACTCCGGCACCAGCCGGGTCATCGAGGTGCCCAATAACCCGGCTACCTTGTAACCAAAGATTTTTTCGGCAGCGGGATTCGCGAACAGAATATTGGTGGATTCTTCGATGGTCATAATGGCGTCTGAGGCCGTTTCAGCCACCACTCGATAACGCGCTTCGCTCTCGCGCAACGCCTTCTCCGTCACCTGCTGTTCCGTAACGTCACGGACAACTCCGCGAACGCCGATGAAGGCACCCTGGGAGTCACGTTCGAGGCTAACGATGCCTTCGAGGTCACGCAATTCTCCCAATGCATTTTTCAAGCTACTGGTAAAACGAATTGGTTCGACGCTTTTGATACTCTGCATCTCAGCAATGTCAGTGGCGGCGGACTCTTCGCCGATTAACATTCTGAGAGGTTGGCCAATCAATTCAAAAGGCGGCCGTCCAAAGAATCGGGCACCTGCATCGTTGATGCTGGTGATGCGCCCCTCCATGTCACGCGTGTAGATAATGTCGACGGCTTGTTCGACGATGTCGCGATAGCGGCGTTCCACCCGATGACGCTCTGCCAGCCGCGCAACCTTGATCAGCAACTCCTCGTGACGAAAGGGGATCTCGACATAATCATCAGCTCCGGCTGCGAAGCCTTCGAGGAAGGCTGCCTGTTCCTTACGGATCGCGCTTACCAACAGCACCGGGGTAGTGCAGGTCCGCGGATCGCGCTTGAGCTTGCGGCATAATTCCATCCCGTCCATTTCCGGCATTACGACATCGCAAATGATGATATCGGTGCGCAGAGTGGAGGTGAGTTCCAAAGCGCGAAAACCACTCGCCGCAGTGAACACTTTGTAGCCTTCCGGCTCAAGCAGGTCCTTCAGCAGATCGAGCGCCGCGGGATCGTCGTTAACGATCAGGACAGTCGGTGGATTTTCCAGATGTCGTTTCATCAGGAGGAAAGGAAATTTAGATTTAGCAGGCTTGCGGGATCTACGGCCCGGAATACTTTCAGAGGGCAGCAGAACTGGATGGATACAAGGCTTCAGGCTGAGACCGCCGCAAGCCTAAGGGAGTATAGCAAAGGCCAACCACGTTTGTCACTACCGGAAACTTTGGGAAAATTCAGGGCTTTTTGGGGTTTTCGGTTGTTGCGCCGCCGGGAGTCTTGGCAAAATAGCCGGGACGATAGGTAAGTCGAAGGTTCTCTTTGCGCAGATCAGGGTTTGTGATTTCGATCATCACACGCCGATATGACCCGTCGCGCGCCTTGTTGGAAGGTGAATAGGCAATCAGATATTGCTCTCTCAGTTCGCGCTCAATCTGCGCAAAAGCGTCACGCAGTTCGCGTTCATTCCGCGGGAAATAGGCGCGGCCTCCGGTGCCCTCGGTGATCTTCTTCAGGGCGCCCTCATTGATTCCGAACTGGTAGCGGTCGCCAATCCCAATCGCATAGATCAAAGCATCGACTTTGAGCGCTCGCTCGATCGCTTCCTGCATTCGCACCTGACTGATTGTGTCCTGGCCGTCGGTGAGCAGGATGATTGCTCTTCGCTGGTGCTCGGCCGAGGCAGTAAGCAGTTCATTCGAAGTGGCCCAGATCGCGTCCCAGATGGCAGTGGATCCGGCCAGGGTCTGTTGAGTTCCCGAGATTGGTGGCGTGCCCCCAACCACCACACCTCCGCCGATATACCCGGATGGTGGCACAAACTCGACCCGATCAATCGCGCGGCGCAAACGCGCTACGTTGCCGGTCAATCCCTGTTCGAGAGTAACTTCACCGGTAAACGAAACGATCGCAGCTTCGTCCTTGACCGGGCGCATGATTGATTCCAGAAACGCCCTGGCCGCAGCTTTCTCTTCGGGCAGGGTGCGTTCTTCAGATCCACTGCAGTCGATCAGGATTGCGAGTGAGAGAGGCAACTCTACGCTCTGATTGAAAGCAAAGATCTGCTGTGGGGTTCCGTCTTCCAGGATGCGCACGTCTTCACGTTTAAGAGTATCGATAAAACGTTTCTGCTTGTCGGCCGCAGTGAAGAAAATATTGGTCAGGCTGGTATCAACGCGCAGCACCTCGTCGGAATTCAGGGTTATGTCATCGTCCTTCTTTGGTGGAGTAGGCGTGGCCTGAGGAGTTCCGGTGGTTCGCGTGCGGGTCGTGACCGGTGGGGATTCTAATCCGCTCTGCGCCCGCGACGCGCAGACAACGACGACCGAAACCGCGATTACCACCAGCAACGCTGAGCCGGCGCTAAGAACTCTTCTCAATGAAATCCTGGTTTCCTTCATTTTGCCGTGACGCTATCAGAGACCGCCTTGTAACCCCGCTTAGTGCGTGGTTTCAAGTTGTCCTTTCCCGACGTTAGTTTGACCTCGACGCGCCGGTAAGTGCCGTCGTAAGCATTGTTGGTTGATTTGTAGGTAATTAAATACTGAGAGCGCAGCTCGCGCGCAATTTTGGTAAACGAACGTTCCAGCGCCAACATATCCCCAGTGAAAAATGCCGCCCCACCCGTTTCATCACACAATCGCTCCAACCCTTTATCGCCTTTGTCTTTGATGGTGCCGGCCTCAACTCCGGGCACCGATCCGGACAGCCCGGCTTTGGTCGAGATGGCGAAGATGGTGGTTTCAGTACGTTGGGCGATGTCGATGGCGTCGTTGATATCGGCGCGGCTGTAGGTGTCGTCGCCATCGGTGATGATGACCAGCGAGCGCCGGCCCTGGGCCGAGCGCATCTTTTCGTCGCAAAATTGCCAGATGGCATCGTACAGCGCGGTCTGTTTGCCGGTCGCCTTCACCGCAAATACTGCGCGGTCCAACAACTCCAGCCGGTCTGTAAAATCCTGTCTCAGCGTCACCTGATCATCGAAGGTCGCAAACAGTACGCGATCCTTTCGCGGTCGGACAACGGTTTGAATGAAGTTCATCGCGGACTCCTGCTCGAACTTCAGCTTGCCCGCAGTTGAAGGCGAAGTGTCCATCAACACGCCGACGTAAAGCGGCAAGTTGTTATTATCTTCGCTGGTAAATGAATCTATCTGTTGCGGCACTTTATCTTCCAGAATCAAGAAGTCGCTCTGAGTAAGTCCCGTCACCAACTGGCCTTTCTTATCCAGCACAGTTATCGGCAAACGGACCCGGCGCACGTTAATGACTTCCGGCCGATCCTGTCCTTCGGTCACGGCGGGCTGTGCCGGTTTTTGTGACTTCGGTTGCTGCGCAAAATTCGCCCCCGAGCCCACCAGCAGCAGAGAGAGAGAAACCAATTGAGCGAAAGACTTTTTCATGATTATTGGATCGGAACTTGAGGCAGTGCTCGCGAACCGGCGTTTCGATGCGCTCGCGACTTACGTCAGTTGCCCTTTCGAAGAATTTTGGCGCTTCAGTATACCAACCGGGAACCGAGGCCTGCATCTCAAACCTGATAGGCTGTCGTCCCCCAATCTTACAGTTTGTCGATTTTGGCGGCCAAAACGAAATCGCTTTCAGTAAGCCCGTCAATCTTATGGGTCCAGATGTTGACTTCGGCCTTGCCCCAACCAAAACAGATATCCGGATGATGACCCTGCGACTCGGCCAATTCCCCAATCAGGTTGACGAATTGCAGGCTGGCGCGAAAATCCGGGAACGGATATGTCTTTTGCAGATGATGTTCGTTTATGACTTGCCAGCCATCGAGTTCGCTAAGAAGCTTTTCGATCTCCGGACCCTGCAAAGGCGGCACGCCGCCACGACATGGCACGCATTGCAGTTCAGCTAGTTCTGCCATTGTTCTTCCTCCCTGTAAGTGGGGCCCAGACTATCACAGCCGGCACACACGTTGCGCCAAAGCGTCCAGAACTCAACCCGAAAGGATGCCGGGTTTTATTTTCGTGTGGCGTCGGTGATGGTTTCTTGTTGGGAAGCAAATACAAGCGATCCACAAGTCACACGAAAATGAACCAACACAATTCAGTTGCAGGGAGAGCTTCGATCTTTGAAACCTCGGGAGCAACTCAACTCAACCTGCCGGTGGTGCTGACTTCTGTTAACCGGTCTGCGATAATGCCGCTTCCGAATCTTCCTAATCATCAGTTGAGAGGCAACGATTCCCGATCATGAGCGAAGCTTTTGACAAAGTACGTGGGGTACGTGAGTTGCCCCTTTTCCCTCTATCGGTCGTGCTCTTTCCAGGTATGCCTATGCCGCTGCACATCTTTGAACCACGCTATCGCAAGATGTTGGCTGACATACGCGCCACTGATAACCTCTTTGGTCTTTCTTATTTCGATGCCGTCTCTTCAGGGCAAGACGCGCCACCGGCCGGCCACATCGGATGTGTTGCCGAAGTGACGGAAACCCAGGCCCTGCCCGATGGGCGCTCAAACATTCTTGCCGTCGGAGTGATTCGTTATCAGGTCGAGGACTACATCGAGCGCGGCGATTCATACCTGATGGTCCGGGTCGGCTATTTTGAAGACGACGAAGAAGATTCGGCGGCACTGCTGGCGAGTTCTCGCGAAGTTGCATCGATGTTCACGCGGGTCGCAAATGCGATCAGGGTGATCAACGATGAACGCAGTAACCTACCGGACATCAATGACACTGAGCCACAGAAGCTCTCGTTCCTGGTGGCGGCCGCCATGGAGATTGAAATCGAAACCAGGCAGGAGCTGCTGGAATTGCGCTCAACTTCCGAGCGCCTGAGCCGGTTGAGCGATCTGCTGGCGCGGGTCGTGAAAGGCTATGAGGAGCGCGCGCGGCTGCACTCGGTGGCCAAAGGCAACGGACACGGCGGAAAAAAGATCGAGATAGAGTAAGTGGATCTCTTTCAATGGAATTCGATACCATCAAGGTTAACATCCTCTTCTTCGGTGCTGCGCGTGACGCAACGGGCACCGATGAAACCCAATTAAAGCTGATTCGACCTCATACTTCGCACAGTGCGCTTGAGCAAGTGCTGACTACGTATCCTGACCTGCGCCGTTTTGGAAAATCCCTGCTGCTGGCGGTAAACCAGGAGTACGCCCGCGCCAACCGCGAAATCTCGGAGGGCGACGAGCTGGCGATCTTTCCACCCGTCAGCGGAGGATCGGCGGCCGGGAGCGCGGACGTCCCGTCCGCATCGTCTTCGGCCAGGGACTTTTTCGAACTCACTACGGATCCGATCGATGTTGGCGCAGTTGCTCGCCGGGTGGTGCCGCCCGAGTGCGGTGCGACCGTGACCCTTGACGGTTACGCGCGCGCGTGGACGCGGGGCCGCAAAACGCTGCACCTGGTTTACGAAGCCTATGCGCCGATGGCGCTGAGTGAGATGCGATACCTGGGCGCTCAAGTCCATGAGAAGTTCGAGATCGCCCACATCGGCATCGTCCATCGCACCGGGCGTGTCGATATAGGCGAGACCAGCGTCGTGATCGCCGTCAGCGCTCCTCATCGACGTGCCGCCTTTGCAGCCTGCGAATGGGCCATCCGCGAACTGAAACGAACCGTACCGATTTGGAAGAAAGAATTCTTTGAAGACGGCGAGGTTTGGGTGGAAGGTGAGGGCGCGCCTCAGAAGTGAATCGGTCGGCTTCGCCTCCTGATGTGCGGAAGGTGCAGTTGATTTCGCCCCGTTAGGAGCGAGATGTTCATAGTACAAATTGCCCTATGACTAACTAAGCTCCTTCAGGAGCGAAACATGCCCGCCAACCAGCCGACGTTCCGCCCTAATGGAACTTTGAGTTTGGACGCCCTCCGAGCCATAGACATTGAGCCCCTCCGGGCTTCTAACCTGCCGGCGTCTCTTCACCCTCCTCTTCAGCGGCTGCCTCAACCAGCGAAGCGCTGGTCACGATGTCGCCCTCATCGGTCTTGATCAATCGCACACCCTGGGCGCTGCGGCCAGTCTTGCGAATGGCGTCGGCCTCTAATCGGATTAGCTTGGCCTGTTGTGTGATGATCATGATTTCCGAATCAGCGTCGACCGGGAACACCGCCACCACCTTGCCTGTCTTTTCCGTAGTCTTCATGTTGATGACGCCCTTGCCGCCGCGCGATTGCAGACGGTAAGTCGAGATCGGAGTCTGCTTGCCATAGCCGCGCTCGGAAACAGAAAGCATCTTCTCGGAGTCATCCGGCGAGACAGCGCAGAGCGAAACCACAAAGTCATCCTTGCGAAGATCGATGCCCCTCGTGCCACGGGTGGCCCGGCCCATCGGTCGCGCGTTCTTCTCGTCAAAGCGAATTGCAAAACCATTATTCGTCGCGATGAAGATGCGCTTGGTGCCGTCGGTGGTCACCACGTCGAGCAACTCGTCACCTTCGTCGATGTTGATAGCGATGATCCCATTCGATCGAATGTTCTGAAAATCAGACAGTGCAGTCTTCTTGATCACGCCCTTCTTAGTCACCATCAAAACATAACGGCCTTCCGAGAATTCGCGCACCGGCACCACGCCCGAGAGTTTGCGCTCGGAAGAAATCTGGATCAGATTCACGATCGCTTTGCCGCGTGCTGAAGCAGCCGCGTCCGGCACCTCGTGCACCTTGACCTTATAAACCAGGCCATCGTCGGTGAAGATCATCAGGTAGGCGTGGGTTGAGGCGATGAAGAGATGCTCGACGTAGTCGTCGTTCTTGGCCATCGCGCCAAACCGGCCCTTGCCACCGCGGCCCTGCCGCGAATAAGTAGTAATTGGCGTGCGTTTGATGTACCCGCTCTTGGTCACTGTGATCGCGACATCCTCGTCGGCGATCAGATCCTCGATCGAGTAGTCAGTTCCCGCCTCAGTGATTTCGGTCCGGCGTCCATCGCCAAACTCTTTCTTCACATCCTCAAGTTCTTTGATAATCACACGTCGGAGAGACTGCTCGTTGCCCAGGATTTCTTCCAGCTCGGCGATGTGCTTAATGATCCCCTCGTACTCGTCGATAATTTTCTGGCGCTCCAGGGCCGACAAGCGTCGCAGTTGCAAATCGAGAATCGCCTGCGCCTGAATCTCAGAGAACGCCAGACCTGCCATCGCCTTCTTCAATTTGGGCAGGTATTTATTCAGCGCCTCGCCCCCCGGAACACCCTTCCAGGCTTTCACTTCGCCAGTCGTTTTCAACTCGCCGGTCAGCCATTGGCGAGCTTCGTCAACTGAACGCGAGTTACGAATCAGCGTCACAATGTGATCCAGCGCATCAATCGCCTTGGTGAGTCCTTCCAGAATATGCGCGCGGGCTTTCGCTTTGCGCAGTTCATACTCAGTGCGGCGCCGGACAACTTCGCGACGAAAGTCGACAAAGGCTTCCAGGATTTGTTTCAGGTTCAGTACGCGCGGCTGGCCGTTGACGATGGCCAGATTGATTACACCGAAGGATGATTGCATCGGCGTCATCTTGAACAGCTTGTTGAGGACCACCTGGGGCACTGCGTCGCGCTTGAGCTCGACAACAATGCGCATGCCCTGACGATCAGATTCGTCTCGCACCTCGGCGATGCCTTCCAGCTTCTTTTCATTAGCCAGTTCGGCAATCCGCTCGATCAGTCTGGCCTTGTTAACCTGGAAAGGAATCTCGGTAATGATTACGGCGTCGCGCTCCTGAGTCCCTCGGCCCACACGATCAATTGAAGCCCGGGCGCGCATCTGCAGGATGCCGCGGCCGGTGAGATACGAGTTGCGAATCTCTTCACGACCACAGATAAAACCGCGGGTGGGAAAGTCCGGTCCCTTGACGATCTTGAGCAGGTCTTCGATGTCGACCTCTGGATCACGCAAAACTGCAATTGTGGCATCCAGGATCTCGGTTAAGTTGTGCGGGGCGATCTTGGTCGCCATGCCCACGGCGATGCCATCGGAGCCGTTAATCAGCAGACTCGGGATCCGCGCCGGCAGAACCGTCGGCTCACTCAGGCTTTCGTCATAGTTCGGCTGAAAGTTAACGGTTTCTTTCTCGATGTCCGCGAGCAATTCGTTCGCGAGTTTCGACATACGCACTTCGGTGTAACGCATGGCCGCCGGAGCGTCGCCATCGACCGAACCGAAGTTGCCCTGCCCATCAACCAACGGGTAGCGCATGGAAAAATCCTGGGCCAGACGAACGATCGTATCGTAGACAGCCGTGTCACCATGTGGGTGATACTTACCAATCACGTCGCCGACCACGCGGGCGCTTTTCTTGTAAGCTTTGTTATAGGTATTGCCGAGCTCGTTCATGGCCCACAGCACGCGACGATGCACCGGCTTCAGACCGTCACGAACATCCGGCAGAGCGCGGCCGATGATTACCGACATGGCATAGTCCAGATAGGACCGGCGCATCTCGTCTTCAATACTGATGTGCTGTCGTTCAGTGGTTTCCATTAATCAGACCTTTCCGTTACAATCCGCGCTACTCGCGCCGAACTCATCTCCGTTGGCGTTCCCTGACCGAGCTTATCCGGCACGAATTTTCGAAGGCTTTGGGTGGCTTTCTCGAGGTTCGGGCAAGAAATAATCATGCAGTTAAATTGCCCGCGTATTTTACCCCGAAAGCGCCTCGTTCGCCAAGCCAAAAAGAGCGTAAAGGCTAGTAAAATCAATGTCTTTTGCCGGCCCGAGGGGCGTGGCAGCAGAATCTCCACCAGCGTTCTCAAAGAAGACTGATCAGCGGGTGACAAATACGGGCAAAAGGGACGAAAAATCGCGGCGGCAGCGAGAGCGATTTGAACTAGCTTTACCCGTGCGCGTCCATGGCCGTGAGAGCACGGATCACGAGTGGGTGGAAATGTCGCGACTGGTAGACGTCACGCCTTTCGGCGCGCGGTTGCGGCTGAAGCGACCTACCGAAATCGGCCGTTTGCTGCTGCTGACTTTGCCCATGCCACGTCCGCTAAGATGTTTCGACCATGTGGAGGACCAATATCGCGTCTGGTCGCTGGTGCGAAACATCAAATTACTTGATCCAATCCGTGAAAAAGGCGCGCTGGTGGAAATTGGCGTGGCGTTCGCAGGCAAACGTCCGCCCGCGAGTTTTGCCGTCGATCCGTCAAGACGCTACGAGATTGCTCACTCTGCCAGTGAGACTGGACTGTGGACCATTCAGGAAGAATCTGACGAGTCCATCTCCGAGTTGCTAATTTCGGAAAAGCGGCGGGACACCCGGCACAATATTCCGGTAGAAGTCCTGATTGAAGTCTTTGACCAGAACGGGGCCCTGGCGCAGAGCGAAAGCACAGTCACCGAAAACATCAGCCCGCACGGCGCAGCGGTTTTCACTACCCTCGATCTTTCCGCGGGGCGGTTTGTAAAGATCAGCAGTCCGCAGTATCCGACAACTCTACTTGCCGTGGTGAGGAACCGTCATGTCGCTGCGGATGGGATAGTTCGTTTGCATCTGGAATTTATTGGCAGCGAATGGCCACTGTGACTTAGGCCCGGAGGGGCTGACTCAAATCTCTCACAGGTGAATTCTCGTGGATCATTTTTGCCGAACCTTGACTAATATTAAGTAGCCCGAAGATGCCAATGAAACCAAAACAGAAGTTTCATTTTCCCCGCGCTACGCTGCTGATTGAAATCGAACGTCGCTGCGCGTTTCCGGATTGCAATACCAGGAATCAGATTGGTTTGACGAAACAAGAAGCAATTGAGTACCGTGGGTTTGAGTGCGTCCAATGTAAATGTTGGAATGAAGATCGCGCGAGCCAGTCAGATTTGCCTGACTCGTGGTCTACACCGGACTAATTACCGTCCTGGTAAAACATTTCGTAGGGATCCTGCCAGACCTGCTGCAGTTTTGAGCCTGACCACCAGCATTGAGCAACCTCAACGGCGCAGCCCATCGCGTCCTTATCCCAGAGTGCTTCCGCAATGGGTGCTGGGAATCATCCGGCCGACGGTGGGACTTCTCTCCCGGGTCCTTTGGCGCATTCGCTGGTACAACCTCGAACACATTCCCGCGTCTGGCGGCGTGATCGTAGCCGGCAACCACCAAACCTATTTTGATCCATTCTGGATTGGCAGCCGCATCAAACGGCCGACACGATTTCTGGCCTGGGACGCTGCCTTCAACTGGCCACTGGTCGGACCGCTGATGGCTTTGTTCGGCTCATGGCCTTTGAATTTGGAAGGTCGCGATCCAGCCCCGATTCGTCTGACGTTGCAGTGGGTTCGGGAAGGGGGAGCCGTCGTCTTGTTCCCCGAAGGCGGCCGTGGTAATTCGGACGGCACGATGAAAAGGTTCAAAGCTGGCGCGGTGCGCATGGCCCTGGAAGCCGGCGTGCCCATCCTGCCCGTCACCATCCGCGGCGGACAAATGGTTTGGCCCACCAGCTACCGGATTCCCCGGCTCGGCTATCCGATTGAAGTCATCTATCACCCTCTTTTTGTAATCGAGCAGCGCGAGGACGAGACTGTGCGTGAGTGCGCGCGGCGGGAATCAGAAAGACTGGCCCAGATCGTTCAGTCGGCGCTCTGAGAGACTCGAGAGATTTTACATCGCCAGCACACGCATCATCTCCTCATGCAGCAAACCATTGCTCGCCATAATCGGGGGCGTATAAATACTCATGGCAGCGCCGTCGTATTTTGAAAGACGGCCCCCCGCTTCTTCGACCAACAACGATCCAGCGGCGACATCCCAGGGCTTTAAACCCTCTTCCCAAAAACCATCGAACCTGCCGCAAGCGACATAGGCGAGATCGAGGGCGGCCGCGCCATCACGCCGCACTGCCTGCGCATTCATGATGAAGTTGGCAAAGTGCCGCGCGAATTCGCTGCGCTCGCGCACGTCGTAGGGAAAGCCCGTGCACAGCAAAGCGCCGGCCAGCGAGGCCACCGGCGAAACCTGAATCCGCCGGCCATTGAGCGCGGCGCCTCCGCCACGTTCGGCCGTGAACAATTCATCACGCATAGGATCGTAAACCACACCGACTTCCATTCGCCCCTTGTGCTCGAGTCCAATCGAAACACAGAAACAAGGATATCCGTGGGCGTAGTTCGTCGTGCCATCGAGCGGGTCGATAATCCAACGCCATTCATCATCTGCGGGCCCGCTGGCGCCCGACTCTTCAGCCAGGATCGCGTGACGCGGATGGTAAGTCTTAATCCGTTCGATGATTAATCGTTCCGAAGCCAGGTCAGATTCGGTAACCAGATCCAACTCGCCCTTGTTCGCTACCTGCAGCGTGCGGCCAAATCGTTCGGCCAGAATTCGCCCTGCATTGCGAGCGGTTTGAATAGCGAAGTTAAGCAAACTATTTCCCGTCACTTCCGTCGAAGTTAAGTTGAGCGCGTGTCGTTTTCAGGATAGCAGATCAATGGTGGGCAGCGAACAGAGAGGTGCCGGACAACCCATATGCGAGCTTACAAATACTTTGAATTGCTTAAGTTGGAAGGGCTCTATTCGAGGGTGATATCTAACCCAAGCGGCTTAAGACTAGAGACAAAACAACTGGAGCGAGTTCCGGCCTTTGGTCCCTCTACACGGCGAACAATAGCGCGCGCGGACGAATCCATTTCGGCGCCGACCTTTTCTACCTGAACCCGATGGCCATCGGGAGTCATATAGAATTGGCCGACAATGCTGGTTGGTGCTTCATTTTCCACAGTGTTCATACTTAAGCACTATACGCTGAACGGAAGGATTAAGACAGGCGCCGAAAAAATGAGGGGTTTGGTGGCGTTTGAGCCCCTGGTCTACTTCTCGTAGCTCGCTGATTCCTTGTCGCGATAAATCAGTTTTGGTTTGCTGGCCTCTTCGCCTTTGGGGGTGCCGCCGAAGACCAGTTCAAACGAGTAGATGTTGCCGCTTTGATTTTTGCGGTACTCAATCGCCCTGGCGCGCTCCGCTTCAGCCCGCTCGCGCGTTTCATAATTTGCGTAGGAGGACTCACCGTTCAGTCGCACGTCCTGTTCACCGTAATCAAGCGAAAAGCCCCGCGCCTCGAATGGATCCATTACGTTGCGGCTGAAGTAAGGCATGATCTTCTGCTTTACCAGTGAGTAAGTCGGCACATCCTCGGGCTGGACCACTACACTCGAGATGTACCATCGTCTTTCTGATGGGTTCTGGCTACTGATCTCGATCCCTTTGCGATAAACCTTGGTTTCGACTTCGACAAACAGGTAGACAGTGTTGACCGACGGCGCAGCTTTGGCTGGGGCCAGTCGGGAAAACTGAAGTGGCAAAAAACCGATGAATAGGATCGCAAGCAAAACAGTCATTCGCTTAGTAGTCATCGTGATGCCCCTTAAGCAGAGCAAACCAAAACGAGCCGCTACTTTTTATTCCGATCTGAAAGACCTGTCAAACCCTGCCCGGTAGTTTCCTTCTTTGTAGAGGCGTTCAGAGTACCGACCTCCGTTCGACCGCCCGTTTGGGAAAGAAAAAGAGCCGGACCGCCTTTCAGCGAACCGGTTCCGCGTACAAATTAAGGTTTGAGATTCTAATTAATGTCGGCCTCGCTTGCTGCTTTGAGCGCCGCGGCGGCTCTACGTCGTCGCCGCACTGCTCCGGCCAGTCCAACCAGACTGGTACCGAACAGGACCATCGTCGCCGGCTCAGGGACCGGACCCGCCGCGCCGCCGTACATGAACCGCTCAGGTCCGCCGTTCACGTTGCTCATGCCCGCCGACAGTCCAAGTCGGAGCGCTGGGTTCTTCGCAATAGCATCCTGTAAACGGGCCGCAGCGTCTGAGTCCAGGCCAAAGGCATAATCTGAGTTAGCACCCTGGCCATGTTTGAATTGATCAAGTGACATCGGTCCCGGAAGGAACGAGGCGGTAAAGACCGATTTGCCGTTCTGGTCATAAGCGGTCAGGACAAGAGAGTCGATGGTGATGGGTGCTTTGGTCCCGCCATTTGCTTCGTTGATGTTCAGGATGATCCGCAGGTCACTGGCGCGGCCCAGGCCGAGATCGCTAAAGGCTACCGTATGTTGATGCGGTCCGGCGCTGATGTCGCCAAAGGAAACATCGCCACTACCGGAATAACGAACACCGCCGGATTCCGTGCTGCTGTTGCCGTGATGCTGAAGGTTGAGCGCTGCGAGGGGTGGAACTAACTTCTGTACGTCCGGATTGACGAACACAATGCCATCTGCGAAAGCACTACTGCTGGTCATTCCTATGAATACGAGAACCGACAACGCAATTGCTATTTTGGATAAAATTTTCATGGTCGCTAAACCTTCTCCTTAACTAATCTTCCTTTTGCTGCTGACTAATAACTTGATATCCGAGACGAGGCTTTTGCTTCGACTCTGGAAAGAAAAGATCAAAAGGCCCTGCTTTCCTAAACGCAATCGGTCGCGTTTTCCAGAGAACTAAAGGAGAATTCGCACCACACCGGAGCGGAGACCTTCGCCCCGATGGTTAAGGCCTGGGGACCTAAGAGTACGCGGACATCCTGCGCTGGTGCGCAACGCGCGCTTCGCCGACAATAAATCTGGACGCCTTCGGCATCACCACCTACAATGCCTCCGCACCAGAAGTAGCTAACCACACAGGAGACTCACCAATGCGCCAAATCCTTTCATTAAAATCGCGGCTGGCGATTGTCTCGAAGACCATCTGCCTGATGCTGCTCTGCGTCGTGGCGTTCCAGGCCCAACCCCAGGCCCAACCCCAGGCCCAACCGCGACGTCAGTCGGACACCGATGTCGCCGCAGCCAACTCGGCTGAACAAAGAACTGCGCGCTACTTCGAATCGATTCGCAAATCGCCGCCGCAGGAACTGGCCTTTCTGCTCCAGATGCCGAAGGGCGGTGATCTTCACACACATCTTTCAGGCGCCATTTATGCTGAGTCTTACATTCAGTGGGCGGCGGACAACGGCTTGTGCATAAACACCAGAACGATGGGGTTGTCTGTGCCCAAGCCGCCCGCGAAATGCGATCCGAATTCGGAACAACCACCCGCCAGCATGGCCCTCACCAGTTCAAGTCTCTATGGCCGCATGATCGATGCGTGGTCGATGCGTAACTGGCAACTGTCCGGACAGTCTGGTCACGATCATTTCTTTGACACGTTTGGGAAGTTCAGCGCGGCCACCTATAACCAGAACGGGAAAATGCTGGCCGAGGTAGTCGCACGGGCGGCTCGCGGAAGAGTCCTCTACCTGGAAGTTATGTTGACTCCCGACGGCACCTCGACCGGCGTTAAGTCCAGCCAGATTGCCGACAACGTACCCTGGAACGGAAACTTTTCCATGATGCTGGCCAGCCTCAAGATCGCCGGCATCGACGGGGCGGCCACCCTGGGACTTACGAACACTCACGACGCCGAAGCCGAAAAGGATCGGCTGTTGAAATGCGGCACCTCCGAGGCAGACCTTGGCTGTGCGGTGACGATTCGCTACATCGCGCAGGTTTCGCGCGGCAGCGGTCTAAGCCAGGTGTTCGCGCAGATGGTGACAGGTTTTGCCCTGGCCAATAATCCCAATTCAAAATTCGTCGCTTTGAATCTGGTGCAACCCGAGGACGGCCTCGCGTCGATGCAAAACTTTGCGTTGCAGATGCAGATGTTGGAGTTTCTCCGGCCGATGTATCCGGGGGCACATCTGAGCCTGCATGCGGGTGAACTTGCGCCCGGCATGGTGACTCCAGAGGGTTTGACCTTTCACATCCGGGACTCGGTCATGGTTGCGCACGCGGATCGCATCGGCCACGGAGTCGACATCATGCACGAGACCGATCCATACGAACTGATGAAAGAGATGGCCCGCCGCAACCTGATGGTGGAAATTTGTCTTTCGAGCAACGAGGGGATTCTGGGAGTCAGCGGATCGCAACACCCGCTCGCGACTTACATGAAGTATGGAGTGCCGGTGGCGCTGGCCACTGACGACGAAGGCGTCTCACGCTCTGAAATCTCAAGAGAGTTCATGAGGGCCGCGGATGACCAGGGGCTCGGGTATCTGCAACTCAAAACGATGGCCCGGAACAGTCTGCAGTATGCCTTCATCGCGGGTGGCAGCCTGTGGAGTGACGCGCGCAGGTTCGCAACCATAGCCCAATGCAGGCAGGACTTTGCCACCATGATGATCACCTCGATCAGCTGCCGCCAATACCTGGATAAAAACGAGAAGGCAAAGCTGCAATGGATACTTGAAGCAGGCTTCTCGAGGTTTGAACAAAAGAATAGATGACGACTACCCGCGAGTCAGGGATTGCAAAAACCGTTCACGACTGACGACTAACCAAACGGCTTATCGATCGAAGGGCTTTGCATGGTGAAAAATCGCGGGCCCGTTTCGGTAATGAAGAGACAATCCTCCAAACGAATTCCGAACTCGCCATAGATCACGATCGTCGGCTCGTCGCTGAAGCACATGCCTGGCTGAATCGGGGTTTTGTTGCCACGGACAAAGTTGGTCCATTCATGTCCATCCAGCCCGATCCCGTGACCGGTGCGATGCGGCAGGCCGGGCGTTTTGTAATCAGGACCAAAACCGGCATCGGTGATCACTTTGCGGGCCGCGGCGTCGACCGCTTCGCAGGGTGCGCCAACTTTAGCCGCGGCAAATCCTGCATCCTGAGACTTGCGCTCGAGGTCCCAGATCTCGCGTTGTCTTTGGGTCGGCTTACCAAAAACAAAAGTGCGGGTAATGTCCGATTGATAACCTTCGACGCTACAGCCACCATCCATCAACACGACATCGCCTTCGGACAACCTTTGCGGCGTACTGCTGCCGTGCGGGAAGGCCGTGAACTTGCCGAAGCTGCAAAACACGCCTCCCTGTACACCCAGGTTGCGAAAGGCCGTGGCGCAATTGCCGGCGAACTCATCCTGCGGCATGCCATCGCGCATGGTGGCCCAGGTCGCGCGATAAGCCAGGATGGTTAGGTCGTTTGCTTTCTGCATCAGAGCAATCTCAGCCGGGGATTTGATCATGCGGCAACCGGCGGTGATCGGAGTGGCACTAACAAACTCGAGCCGGTGAGCTTCCTGGCGAATGCCGTCAAAGAGAAAGAAACGCACCCGCTCTTCCATGCCGATGCGTCCGGTGCGAATGCCACGATCGCGAAAGATTTGCGCCACGCGAAGATAAGGACTCTCGTCTTCCTCCCAGATCCGCACATCTCTGCCGAATTTGATTAGTTCGCGTGCGCGTTCCTCTTCAAACTTGGGACAAACCCAGGCGAGTTCTCCACGCTGTGGGATCACGAGCGCAAACATCCGTTCACTCGTGCTCCAACGCATGCCGGTAAAGTAAGACATGCTCGAACCCGGCTCGAGATAAATCGCATCGATCTTGTGCTGGGCCATCAACCGTTGGGCCTTGGCAATGCGCGCTTTGCGTTCGCCGTCCGAAATCGGCACGACGCCGCCAGTCATGCTCCGCAGTTTTTGAATCAGCTCAGGGGTGTCTTGTTTTTGCTGAATGGCATCGGCATCTTCAGTGGCGGCGAAGGAAACCTTACCGCCAAGGAGGGTGGCTCCGGCGACCCCGGCTGAAAGGCGCAAGAAGTCTCGTCTGTCTGTGCACATGTTATTTGAAGGCGGACATCGTGTTCCGCATTGAAGCGCGCGGCGCGAAAAGTTTTGACCAGAGCAGCGCCATGCTACACGATGCCCGAGCGCATCAACAAGACTTTCGCTTCGTAGCTCGTGTGGCTGTCACGGCTCGCGTCGTGGTCTTCCTTGCGCCTTGCGATTCCACTATGCGCCTTTGCGAAAAACTGTTTCTGGCTGGCTTAGCTTCAAGCAAAGCCGCAAAGCGCAGCAATTCCGGATAGCGCCAAGGAAAACGAAACCCGCTTTTTTTGGGCACTTAGTTTTTGCGGCGAAGGCGCTTTTACCCGCGCCAGATTTCTAAACCAGATTCATCGGCGTTGGGTTCTTTGGATCTTTGGTGTAGTCGTAAAATCCGCGCCCTGCTTTGCGCCCGTAGAGGCCGGCCATCACCATCCGCTTGAGCAGAGTTGGCGGCGCAAAGCGTTTCTCGCGAAACTCATTGAACATGATCTCGGCGATGTAATAGGTCGTGTCGAGTCCGACGAAATCGCCGAGCGTTAACGGACCCATCGGGTATCCACAACCCAGTTTCATGGCGTTGTCGATGTCGACGATAGAACCCACGCCCTCCTCCAACGCACGGACCGAGTCGAGCATGTAAGGCACCAGCAGCCGGTTTACGATAAAGCCCGTCTTGTCGCTGGCGCGCACCGTTACCTTGCCCAATTTAGTTCCGAACGCAACGGCGTCTTCGTAGACATCCGCATCCGTCAGGATTGTCCGCACCACCTCGACCAGCTTCATGATCGGAACCGGATTGAAGAAATGCATGCCGATGAAACGCTGCTGCCGCTCAGGCGAGGTCGCCACCATCATCTGTGTGATCGAGAGCGAAGAAGTGTTGGACGCAAAGATTGTTTCCGGCTTGCACAGCGCGTCCAGTTGCCGATAGGTGTTCTGCTTCTCTTCGAGGTTCTCAATAATCGCTTCGATGATAATGTCGCAATCGGCCAGGTCGTCGAATGAGGTTGTGCCCGAGAGTCGATCACGGGTCTGCTTTTGCTGCTCAGGTGTAATCGTTCCTTTCTGGGCAAATCTATCGAGGGACTTTTCGATGCCGGCAAAACCTTTTTGCAGCAGCTCTTCAGAAACTTCACGCACGGTCGTTTCAAAACCAGCAGTGGCTGCGGTCTGAGCAATTCCCGCTCCCATCAAGCCGCAACCGAGCACGCCTACTTTCTTAATTTCCATCTCGATCTCCTTTTTATAAATTAGTGTTAATTCGGACGACGCGGACCGGGCGTGGTGAGGTCAGTTACCACCTGCGTAAGCCCGTAGGCCATCGCTCAACCTTCTTTGATGAAGTGTTTGATCCATCCGCTTACGCGGGTGGTACTGACCTCATCACTTGATTGAGTCAACCTTTGCAAATTCATTTCGCAGGAGTCGGCTCCGTGCGTTTCATGCCGAACTTCCGGCCTTCAGCCCAATACCATTTCTCGTACCGATCTTGCCATTGGGCGAAATCTTCAACCAGCTTCTTTTGCTCAGTCGCTCCCGCTTCCGTCATCTTACGTGGCGCCTTCCAGTCGCCAACAAATTTCTTCGCCCGGCCCAGAAGTATTTTGAGCTGGTCGCGCAAGACTCCGGCCTCTTCGTTCAAGGGTGTCATCTTATCAAGCTGGGGCACTGCCTGATCAATTCCAGCTGCATCACTCTTTGTCAGCGCATTGACCAAAGCGGTCTGAGCGCCCTGGAAGGTTGCATATGCTGACTTGAAAACCGCCAGCTCCTGATTACGTTCTGCCAGTTCAGCGTTAGTCGGTCGATTAGCGGCCTCGGGGTTTTGCCGGTAGGCCCGCGCTGCCATTAAGAAACATCCCAGCACCAAAACCAACGCGGCGATCTGCAACACCCGCCAGGCGGTGGTCACGCCTGTCGAAACTCCGGGCCGTTTGTAACTGACGACTGCCGCGAAGACCGCGCCGGATACCAACCCGCCCATGTGCGCTGCATTGTCGATGAAACTGCGCGCCGCAAATCCGATCCCAAGATTGAGCAGAATAATTGGCAACATGCCGGTGCCAAAGGCCCGCTTGAAACCTTCCGGCAATTCGTGACGATACTTGATGCCGAAGACAAACAGCACTCCAACCAAACCAAACAAAGCGCCCGAAGCACCCGCCGAAGGCCCATCAGTGGTCTTAATCAGAAAACTGCCGATTAAGCCGGGCTGTGATCCCGGAAAGTAGGTCAGGTAACTGGCCAGCACTCCGGCCGCCCCAGTCACCACCCAGAACACGACAAATTTTGCCGACCCGTAAAGCTTTTCAACCCATGGGCCGATGACCCAAAGGCTGTACATATTGATCACCAGGTGAATCAGATTCACGTGAATAAAAATCGGAGTGACCAGGCGCCAGTACTGATGCCCGTGTTGAATCCAGTAATTCGTTTTGGCGCCAAAGTCCAACAACACATCTTCGGGAAATTCGCCCCAAAGAACCGAGGACTCCATCCCGCTGGCTGACCACATCAACAGGAAGACAAAAATGTTCGCCACTAGAAAAATTATGGTGAAGATGTACGGCCGCGACAGCACTGCCCGCGCATAGTTCATCGCATAGTGTTCATGTAGCGGCGGCGCGGCCGGAGCTGCCCTTACCAACGGCGACTCACAGACCTGGCAACTACTTTCGCCCGCTCCAATCAGCGCCCCGCAATGGCGACAGACGCTCGGGCGACCGGTGTAGGTAGGTTGTTTCTCAGGCAAGGGTTTCGTGAAAGGAGTGTGTCAGAATCAGCCGGCAAATGCCGTCGAAATATCGGTAGCCGACAGCATCAGCTTTGGGTAACAGGCCTCTAAAATGAAACAGGTCGCGCTGTGGCCTGCTCCTCTATCGTGGGCTTGGTCGACTGTGAACCCTGCAGCGACCGCCAGATCAAAATTACCCGTTCAGGCCGTCGAGCAAACTTACCAAATCATCTGCGTGCTCTTCTTCCATGGCCAGGATACCTTCCAGCATGCGGCGCGTCGTCGGATCGTCATTCCCCAGGTATTGGATCATTTCCCGATAACTATCAATGGCGATGCGCTCGGCGACCAGGTCTTCCTTGATCATGTCCAGCAACGTTTCACCTTCGACGTATTCGGCATGACTGCGCGACAACAACCCCTCAGGGTTGAGATCCGGCGCGCCGCCTAGCTGGACGATTCGTTGACCGATCAGGTCGGCGTGTCCCTGTTCTTCATTAGCATGCTGCAAAAATTCCGCCGCCACGCTCTCGGCGTGAATTCCGTTAGCCATGAAATAGTGGCGCTTGTAACGCAACACGCAAACAATTTCCGTCGCCAACGCTTCGTTAAGGATTTTAATTACGGTTTCTCGGTCGGCTGAGTAGCCTTCGGTTACCGCGCCGTTCTCGATATGTTTGCGCGCTCGTTCGCGCAACGTTTTGATGTCAGTCAGAAATGGTTTATCAGCCACAATGTGACTCCTTGTGTTCTAAGTTTTCCGAGGGAAGGAAGGATATTACTAGCTCCTTTACGCGCGGGCAAGTGAGCCGGGATCCGGGCGCTGCACATCGTCAAGCGGATCGCGGACATCCCTGTCCGCCTGGGCGCGAAGCGCGAATCGGCTGAGCGTGCTGCTCACGCCGGCGGCGCGGATGTCCGCGATCCGGCACAAACGGGTTGTCACCGAGGGCGCCGGTGAATTGAATACGAGCGGGGCGATAACGGTGGCCAAAGCGATCCGGCAGGACGCCAACAAAGCCTCGCTGGGTTCCAACCTGATCACAAAGAAAGATACGACCTACTCGAATATTGGCGTCACGTCGCCCATTGCCGGCGAAAACATACCGCTGAATAACGGCATCGTGTGGGTCGAAGGTGTGGCCTTTACGGACAAGCTGATGTTGACGAATGGCTACAAACTTTCAGACGGCACCACGCTTAACTGTCGAGCAGGAGGCGATCAGTTTTTCGCGCAAAGAGTTGGCCGCAGTTTACGAACTGGTGCAGGCACTGAATGGCACCGGTAATCGGGTGGAGTTGTTGAGTGTCTTTGCGGAAAAACTTTCGGGAATGGTTTCCTTCGATACCTGCGCTTTAACGATGATCGCCGCGGACACCGGACAAATGTTTATGGAACATGCTACCGGTCAAAACGGCGAGTTGATCAAGGGTCATCAGGTCACGCTCGGCGAAGGGGTCACCGGTTGGGTAATAGCGAACCGGGAAGCGTTCGCGAGCACCGACCCGCGGCTCGATTTTCCGGTGAGGATGGCGGATAGCTTCAAGTCCTACAAGTCACTCGCTGCTTTTCCGCTGATGAAAGAGGGAGAGCTCCATGGCGCCCTGACAGTTTATTCGACCTCGCTGGTTGAATACGACAAGGACCAACAGAAGCTCCTGCGAGAAGCCGCGACGCTTCTGGCCGCTGCACTCACATCCATCGACAGCCAATCAAAACCCGCAGACGCCGGAGCGAGCTTCACTTCGAAACCGCTGCCAGAGGCCGACGTCTCCACCGTAGAAAACAGCTTCACGAATTAAGGGGGACGGACAAAAGGTGAGCGGCTTTGCCTTACCGTCGACCTTCATCGTTTGAGGGCGAGCCTGCGGTTCATCAACACTTTGTTCAATTCAAACTATCTGATCAACTCGCTCAACGGCCCGCCGCAAATGCGGGATCGTGATCGATCCCCCAACTACCAGGGCGACATTGAAAGCATCCATGAATTGTTCGCGGGTCACGCCGTTAGTGACGCATTGTTTGACGTGATAGGTGATGCAGTCGTCGCAACGAAGCACGATCGAGGCGACCAGACCCATCAGCTCTTTGGTGCGCTTGTCCAGCGCTCCGTCTTCATAGGCCTGGTTATCGAGGGCAAAGAATCTCTTAATCCCAAGATGGCCGCTGTTCAATAGTTTCTCGTTCATCTCGCTGCGATAGAGATCAAACTCATCCATTTGACTTATCCTTTCCTTATCCGCGCCTGATTATTTTCTTTAGGTTCTCAGGAATGTACCACAGGGCGGATGAATGGTTAATCGGTGTTGAGAGTACCGGCTAGTCGGGTTCTTGAGCTTAGACGGCAGATAGGCCCACGACGAGAGAATGTATTTTTCTGCCTCCGTCCCGACCGGCAGTGTACAATCCAAAACCTAATGAGTGATGCGCCACAGCCAAACGAAAATCCAGCGAACCAGGGCGAGGTGAGCGACGAGCCGCAGCTTCACGACCTGGTGCCATTCACCGCCGGCGACCGGACCTTCGCAGTCTTTGCCGATCAGGTTGATGGCACTGCCGAAGCCCGGACACCTGCCGCCTTGCCCAACGCGCCGCCCGCAGTTCTGGGTGTAGTCTGCATGCGCGGTCACATGTTGACGGTGCTGGATCCGATCGCAGTGATCACTGGAGAACGGTACGCCTGGCCGGGGATTCTGCCCGCGGTAATCGCTCTGCGCGGCGACGAGCAACTAGCTCTGGCCGCACAAAGTTTTCGCGACACGATCACGATCACCGCCGAAGACCTTCAGCGTTCAAGCGAGCAAAACAACGGCGGGGAAAATGCGATCCTGGGGATTGCTCGATATGGTGGAGAAGAAATTGCGGTCTTGCGAGTTGAGCAGCTGTTCGCGGCGGCGGTTCGACGGAAAGAAAGAAGAAGAAGAAGGATATAGACTACTGTTCCGCCACACTTGACTCCTGCCGACTGCCGCCAGGTTACTGCCTACTGTTTTCTGGCCGCCGGTGTAATCTTTAATGTCAGCTGCTTGCTCCCGCGAAAGATTTCGACTTCATATTCCTGGCCGGCTTTCATTTCACCGAGGGCGAAGGTGTAGTCGTAAACATTCTTCACCCCATGGCCGCCCATCTTCACGATCCGGTCGCCTGCTTCTAGCCCGGCCTTTGACGCCGGTGAATCCTCGCGCACACCGTCCAGCCTCAGGCCATCGTTCGCTTCAGCATAGTTCGGAATCGTTCCGAGATAGACGCGAAATCCGCCCGTGCGTCCCTGCGATTCGCTCTTGGCAACCGTGTATGTCGGACGCTTGTCGTTCTTGTCCACATCGCGAACGATGTCTGAAACGAGTGCGACGATTCGCGCTTCGCCTTCGTAATTAATCTTTTCAGCCGTGTCCGATGGCTTGTGATAGTCGTTATGACTTCCCGTGAAGAAGAAGAGCACCGGCACCTGCTTGCCATAGAACGAAGAGTGATCGCTGGGACCATAGCCGTCTTCGTTGAGCGTCAGAACAAAAGGTTGGGCGACCCAAACCGAATTAGTAGTCGCCTGCGCGGCCCGCAAGCCGGCGAGCGCGTTCTTATCGTTCACTAGCGAGCGCCAATCTGAAGCCGTTCCGATTCCTCCGATAATCAGTTGGTTCTCTTTCAGCCTCCCGATCATGTCCATATTGATCATTGCCACAGTATTAGTCAGCGGCACAATCGGGTGATTAACGTAGTAATTCGAACCGATCAGACCTTCTTCTTCGCCGCTGAACGCGATGAACACGATGGTGCGCCGCAGCTTTTGTGAAGAGAGCATGCGCGCGAGTTCGATCAACCCGGCGACTCCGGAAGCATTGTCGTCGGCGCCATGATGGATACCAGTTTTCGCCGAGAGACTGCCGCTGCCTTCACCACCCATGCCGAGATGATCATAGTGTGCGCCAATCACGATCGCTTCGCTTTTTAGTTTAGGATCAGTGCCCGGCAGGATACCGACGACATTAAATGACGGTGACTCATGACGCAGGACGTTGACTGAAAGATCCATCTTCAATCCGGCGACGGGCAGTCTTTCGTCCTGACGTTCAGGGATCAGCGTTGTTGTCGGGTTGATGTTCGATGGTGCAGTTCGGCTCGGGTGCATTGTCCTCACATCCGCGCTCTTCTCGAAACTGGAGAGGTCGTGGTTTACAGCACCAAGAAGCTTCGCTGCCAGCCTCCGCGAAATTACCAGCACCGGGATGCCGGCTTCTCCTGAATTGTCGTACGACAGCCGCGCCAGCCGGTCTTCGTTCAACTTCTCTTCACTCGCAATGATCAAGATCGCCTGGGCGCCGGCCGCACGAGCCGCGGCCACCTTAAAACGAATCCCGCCGGCGAGCGCGAACTGCCCGTGCGGATTGTCACCGTCCGGCGTCCCCGCGAAAACAATCGCCACCCGGCCTTTCGCATCCGACGCGGCATAGTCGTCGTACTTCAATTCGCCCGATGAAATGCCGTAGCCGGCAAAAATCATCTCGCTGCTTTTGACCGATCCGTTTGATGAAAAGCCGAGCGGCATCCAGTCTTCGCCCACTCTGTAAAAAGCGATGTCGTCGGCCTTGCCTGGATTAATCAAGAACAAATTGTTACCGCCGAGCTCAACTTGAGAAACGTAGGGAAACGGTTGCAGATAGCGCGCCTGAGTTTCACCACGCGTGCGCGCCGGCCGGGCCATCTGAAGACCCGGCCGCAAACCAAACCGGTTGAATTCCCCCGCGATGTAATGCGCGGCGTCATTGGCTCCGGGCGTGCCGGTACGGCGTCCTTCGAGCGCGTCCGAAGCGAGGTACGCGATCACCTGGCGCAGACGATCGACGCTGGGGGTGGCGGCTGGTTGCTGCGCGAAGGAGGAAGCCGTGAACGCCGCGGACAGGAGCAGGCTAAACAACGCCCCGATCGACTTTGATCTGATCGATTTAGATTTCGATATTCTTCGGCTCATAGTCGGAAGCTTTCCTTCATTCGCCAGCCACAACGGAGAACATCATTAGGGAAGGTCAGATTCGACACCGGTAGTCACGCGGATTTGCCTTACCCTTTCGAAACCTAACCTTGGTATGTCGAGCCGCCTCGTCCGGACTGGGCATACTTGCTCCTGGTGGAACGACCCAGAGTTGTGCCAGCCACTCCTTAGCATAGCCACCATTGATCACAATGACCTGCGCGCTGGGGATTCCGCGTCGTCCGACCAGATATGGTTTTAGTCGGGCTGTGCGAGCTTCTGCTTCGCCTCGTTTCGGCAATTTGCCTCTGAATGTGATTCCGCCAAAGAAGATGATCACTCCTCTGGCTTGTGGCTCATTCTGTAGTTGGAGTGCGAAGTTATCCAACCGCGCCATCTCGTCCTCACACTTTATGTCGCCGAACTCGTCAAACTTCTGAATTGGAGTTGTCGGACTGGACCCATTCAAGATTAGAGTTGGAGAAATAAGGACGGAGAGCATTGCTAATTTGATCAGCCAGAACATATGGTTTCCTATTCCACCCAGTCGGCTATGAAAAGATTAGTATCGCCGCGGGTCTTGGCGTTGCGATTCGAAGCGAACACCAGCTTTTTGCCGTCAGGTGAAAACATCGGGAAGCCATCGAACGTGTCGTTGTAGGTGAGGCGCTCGAGCCCGGTGCCGTCCGTTTTGATCATGTAGAGATCAAAATCCCGACCTTTGGGATCGGCGTTGTTCGACGAAAAGATTATGCGTTTGCCGTCGGGAAAGAAGTAAGGCGCGAAACTGGCCTTATTCAGGTTCGTCACTTGCCGCTTGTGCGATCCATCCGCGTTCATCACCCAGATATCCAGAACGGTTGGCCGAATCAGGTTTTGCTTAAGCAGCGCCACGTATTCCGACTTCTCTTTTTCGGTTTGCGGATGATAAGCACGATAGACAATCTGTTTGCCGTCATAAGACCAGAACGGTCCGCCGTCATAACCGAGTTCACTGGTCAGGCGCTTCACGTTCGCGCCGTTCCCGTCCATCGTGTAGATGTCCAGGTCACCGTCACGCTTTGAAGTGAATACCAGCTTGCCCTGGCGCGAGATCGTAGTCTCGGCATCGTACCCCGGCGCCTTGGTCAGTTGCCTGATATCAGAGCCGTCCGCGTTCGCGGTGAAGATGTCGAACGTGTCATAGACTGCCCAGACATACCCCTGGGAAAAATCAGGTCGCGGCGGGCATTGCTTCGCGCCCAGGTGCGTCGATGAAAAAAGAATTCGTTTGTCCCCGGGGAAAAAGTACGAGCAGGTCGTGCGGCCAGCGCCGGTCGAAACCATCCGCACGTCCGAGCCATCGATGTTCATCGTGTAAATCTGATCGCACTCCTGGCCCGCGGGGGTTGATTGGAAGATCAATTTCTTGCCATCAGATGAAAAATAGGCTTCCGCATTTTCGCCGCCAAAGGTCAGCTGGCGGAGGTTGCGCAGGTGCTTTTCCTGGGGAAGAGCCAGTGGGGTGCCTTGGGTGGTTGCGGTCGGAGTTCGGGATTGGCCCAGTATGGCAGCAATCACAATCAGCAAGAGGGGAATCGAGTGTTTCATTTCATTTAATTGAATGTGTCGCCAGTCCGGTTCAACACAAAGGTGTGGCCTCTGTGGTTGATGTCAACCGTTCTTACGCTCAAACTCTTTCATGAATTCCACCAGCGCTTCACACCCCGCGTGTGGAAACGCGTTGTAGATTGAAGCGCGGATGCCGCCGACTGAGCGATGACCTTTCAACCCGTCCATCCCCGCCGCGGTTGCTTCGCCGGCGAATTTCTTTTCCAGATCCTCGGAAGGCAGACGAAAGGTTACGTTCATCATCGAGCGCGAATCCGGATCGGCATGGCCGCGATAAAATTCCGTTCCATCAATCGCATCATAAATCAGCTTTGCCTTCTCTTCATTCTCAACCCGCATCGCCAACAGGCCGCCCTTTTCCTTGAGCCATTTGCAGACCAGATTGATGATGTAGATACCCCAGGTATTCGGCGTGTTGTGGAGCGATTTGTCTCTCACATGCGTGCGATAGTCGAGCATCGTAGCCAACCCTTCACGCACGCGCGGCAGAAGATCTTCACGCATGATGACGAGCGTCACGCCGCTCGGGCCCACATTTTTTTGCGCGCCGGCATAAATCAACCCGTACTTATCAACCGGAATTGGCCGCGACAAAATGTCGGACGATGCGTCACAGACCAGAGGTACATCGCCGACTTCGGGTTCGCTCTTGAACTCGACACCTTCGATCGTTTCATTCGAAGTGATGTGCACGTAAGTTGCTCCCGGATCGAGATTCAGTTCGTCCTGGGTGGGCACGCGGGTGAAGCCGCCATCTGCCGTGTCTGACGCGAGATTCACATGGCCGAACTTCTGAGCTTCCTTGACCGCCTTCTGGCCCCAACTGCCGGTGACCAGATAGTCGGCGCTGCCATCGAGCGAGAGAAAATTCATCGGCACCATGGCGAACTGCAGACTCGCGCCGCCCTGCAGAAAGAGCACCGCATAATCTTTCGGAATACCCATCAATTCGCGCAATCCGGCTTCAGCACCCGCAATGATTTCGTCGAAAGTCTTTGAGCGGTGGCTGATCTCCATTACGGACATGCCGACACCGGGAAGCGAGAGCATGTCTCGCTGGGCCTCTGCCAGAACCGGCTCAGGAATTACCGCCGGCCCGGCGCTGAAGTTAAAAATGCGTTCAGTCATAATCAGATTCCTTGGTTGATCGCCGCGCCCAAGTCACTTTCCGCCAAATGTTTTTCGCAGGGCCATGCCGGCGACGCGCAGTACCAGCGAGCGCGGCACCAGGCGCTCGCTTTCCACCATCATGAAATTGCTCCAGCCTGAAATCACCGAACTCTTGCCGCGGGCCAGAGCGCGCAGGGCCGTCTCAACCACGGCCTCGGGCGTCTGCGCCATGCGCGCCGGCGGTTTCTGTATTTTCGCCGCGTCGAAAAAGTTTGTTTCCGTAACGCCGGGACAAAGAGCCATCACCTTCACGCCATACGGCCGGCTCTCTTCCCATAACGCTTCGGAAAACGAAAGCACGAAAGCTTTGGTGGCCGCGTACGTGGCCATGAAAGGCACCGGCTGAAAACCCGCGGTCGAAGCGACGTTGATGATCGAGCCGCCTTTTCTTTCGCGCATCGGCGCCAAAAACCGGTAAGTCAACTCTACCAGCGAGCGGACATTCAAGTCGATCATGCCGAGCTCGCGTTCGAGCTCCAGTTGATTGAATTCTCCCATCGAACCAAAGCCGGCGTTGTTGATTAGGAAATCGATCTCCAGGCCGCGCTTTTGTGTTTCTGCAAAGAGCCGCTCCGGCGCGTCGGGTTCTGAAAGATCTATGGCGACATACTGCGCGTGCGTGCTTTTGATCCGCCCCAGTTCGTTGCAGAGCGTGATCAATTTGTCTTCAGAGCGCGCCACCAGCAACAGGTTGTGACCACGCGCGGCCAGCTTGCGGGCAAAGACTTCGCCAATTCCCGAAGACGCGCCAGTGATAAGGGTTGTGTTCATTTAAACCAAATGCAGTCCGTCAGGGACGAATCGAAAATAGCCCAGCGATTATCGCGGGGAAAGCAGAAAGCGCGACGTCCTTGCCTGCATGGTGCGTGAGCAATCTCCCAACGTTCATTACTTCATCTCAGGCTCCGTTAACCAATCTCCAGCACATTCAACTCAATAATGTCGTCATTCCCAGACCGCAGACGATCGAGCGCGTCCTGCGACGGCGCCTTGTCCAGATTGATGCGGGCCACCGCGGCTTCGGCGCCTTCAAACACGATGTTCTCCATCTCCTGCACGTTGATGTGCTCAGCCTTGATTGCGTCGAGGACCTGCGCCAGCACGCCCGGGCGATCTCGATGACGTACTACCAGGCGATGCGTCGCCGGAGTTCTTAGCGCGAGATTGACTACGTTCGGCACCTGGCCGGTTTCTTTAAATGACTTAACGATGCGCACCGTCTCGGCGGCGATCGCTTCCTGCGCCTGATCGGTGGATGCGCCAATGTGATGCGTTCCGTACACGCTCGCCTCGTGCGCGATCGGATCAGTAAATTCGGCTACTGCGGAAGTTGGTTCGATCGCAAAGACATCGAGGCCCGCGCGAATCCCTTTCGAATGGATCGCCTGGACCAAAGCATCCTGATCCACGACTTCGCCGCGCGAGGTATTGATAAAATAGGCACCCTCGCGCATCGCCTTGAAGAACTCCGCGTCAATCATCGAGCGCGTATCAGACTTCAGTGCCACATGTACGCTGATGATGTCGGCAGCGGCAGCTACATCGATTGGCGTTTCCATTCGTTCGACTCCCAACTCAACTGCGCGTTCCGGTGTCAGGCTCCGGCTCCAGGCGATGACCGGCATACCAAAAGCTTTCGCGCGCGGGATCATCTCCTGGCCAATCTTGCCCAGGCCAACCAGGCCCAGGGTGCGGCCGAACAGCCCCCGAGCTTTGGAGAATTCTTTCTTCTTCCACTGGCCGGCGCGCAGAGCGATGACCGCGTCGGGTACGCGCCTATCAAGGGCCAGGATCAAAGCGAAGGCCAGTTCAGCCACAGCGATCGAGTTCTTTCCCGGGCAGTTCGAAACATAGATCCCGCGGCGCGAGGCAGCGGCCACATCAATGGTGTTGTAGCCGGCGCCCGCGCGCACGATCAGCTTCAAGGGTCCTGCGGCCAGCATCGGTTCGGTAACTTTGGTGCCGCGCACAACCAGAACGTCGGGCTGGTGGTCAGCTATGACCGCGACCAGGGCGTCATCCTTCAGATCGGGCTGAAATAAAATTTCGCAGCCCATCGCCTGCAGGCCTTCACTCCCGGATTGTTCGAACTTATCTGCGATTAAGACGCGCATGTTGAATCCCTAATCCTGATCAAAAACGCTCAGCAAATCATCCGGCTGGGCCGGAGCTACACTTACCAGATGCAGGTTCTCTTCGACATGGCCGGCCTGGCTCATGCCCACCAGGGCAGTGGCAATCCCGGGCGCCGAGCGCACAAATTGAATACCCGTTTGGGCGTCGCTGGCAAGTGAACCCAAAGGGTCGCGGATCGCTTCGGGCAAGCCACGCGCAACTTGGCCCTGCAAGAGCGAACCGCTCGCTATGGATGTGATGCCGAGCTTTTCGGCCGCCTCCAAAGTGCTGATGAAATCATCTCCCAGTTTTTGATTCTGAAAAAAGAGAGCTTCGGGCATGGCCAGATTGAACGGCAACTGGATAAAGCGAAAGTGATGATGGTCACCGCCAACTTCTTTGGCAATCTCGGCCATTGACTCGAGGGAGTGATAGCCATCAGCGTCAGGCTCGACACGAAAACCATTCCAGGTCGCCACACCATAGTTTCGGATCCTGCCCTCGGCTACGCTCTGTTCCAGAAACTCGAACGCGGCCCGCAAACGTTTCCAAAACTCTTCCGGCGTAACCGCTCCCAACTGCGATTCGGGATTGTGCACATAATAAACATCAATGCACGAAAGGTTCAGGTTCCGCTGCGACTGCTCAAGCTGGCTCTGCAGATATTTCGGAGTCATGCAGTGCGAGCCCCCAGCGATGTCTGCGAAGCTGGCGATGCCCGGCTTAACAAAAGTCTCCTCGACGTATTGCCGGACGTTGGTTGGGGGTGCACCGTCAAACGGCAGGTAGCCGCCTTTGGTGCAGATCACCAACTCTTCACGCGCAAACCCGCTCTCGGTCAGCGACTGCAAAGCAATTCCGATTGCTCGTTCACTTCTTTGAAAGCGATAGTTAGCGGCAGTATCGATCACGTTGGCGCCCAGCTGAACTGCGCGCGACACGGCGGCTGCATAGCGCGCGTCCGTTTCATCGTCGGCTTCGCCGAGGTAGGTGCCAATACCAATCGACGAGAGCCAAAGGTCCTGCCCCTTACGAAAATGACCCTTATCAGCGATTGCCTGGAAACGTTCGCGATAGCGCGCCGTCCCGTTGGACGTGGCCCAGTCGTGGGGTGACATTTTTTGAGTATCTCCGAATTAGTCCGCGTTTAGAGTAAGCGCGAAGACTATACCCGTCGCGCCACACCCGTCGCAAGGATGGCTTCGATCAAGTGTCAGCGATGTGTTAGCGTAAAGAATCTGGTTCTTCTCAGGGTATCCTTTGCGTCCTCGGCGTCTCTGCGGTGAGTCTCTTCTGCACCTTTATTCACCGCCGGACGCAGAGTACACCGGGAGGCGCAGAGAGTCAGCAGCAAACAAAATCCATGGACGAACATCTCTACGAACACGAGACCGAAATAGCGACGGAACTCGCACGCCAGGCGGGCGCCGTGCTGCTTGAACATTATCACAGCTCGTTTTTGGTCGAGCAAAAGATTAACGCCAACGACGAACTCGAGGAGGTAACCGCGGCCGATCGCGAAGCGAACGAACTGATCGTGAGCCGTTTGCAAAAGGAGTTTCCCGCCGACGGGATCCTGGCTGAAGAATCCACCGACACGGAGCATCGGCTCGACAAGGATCGCGTGTGGTTGATCGATCCGATGGACGGCACCAAGAATTTTATTAATCGCGACGGCGACTTTGCGGTGCAGATCGGCTTGGCAGTGGGCGGCCAGAGCGTGATGGGCGTAGTTTATCAACCGGTGCGCGCCGTTTTGTATCGCGCCGCTCTTAACCGGGGCGCCTGGATGGAAGCAGAGGACCACACCGCCACGCGTTTGTCGGTTTCGAACCTGGCCCGGCCGAGTGAGATGGTGCTGGCCTCAAGCCGTTCTCACCGCAGTCCCCGCATGGAACGCGTGGTCAGCTCGTTTGGCTTCAAAGATGAAACGCGACGCGGTTCGGTGGGTGTGAAGATTGGCTTGATTGCCGAACAGCAGGCCGATCTCTATCTGCATCTTTCGCCGAGCACGAAGCAATGGGACACGTGCGGGCCGGAAGCAATTCTGGCGGAAGCGGGCGGGCGTTTAACGGATTTATTCGGCCAGCCACTGCGTTATAATGGCGTGCGCGTCGATAACCGAAACGGGATCGTAGCGAGCAACGGCGCCGCTCATGAAATGGTGATTGAGAATCTCAAGCCGCTGCTGAAAGAGTTTGGCCGCGAGCCGGTGTAAGGAGCGCACGCATCCCTGCCGGTTACTGATGCGGGCAAGATACCCGCGAACCGCCGACAAGCACCTCGGCGCTCCTACAACGCTTTCTTCAAGATCGCAATCTGACCCGCGTGATACAGATCGTGTTGGATGGCCCCGTGCAGCGTCACGTAAACAGTCGACATGCCTTCGAGAACCGGCTCGTCAAGACGTGACTCCTCGACCCGCGCAATCGCCTGGCGCAAGGCTTCATGACCACGATCGAGGGCGGCTTTCGCCTGCTCCCAGGCAGCTTCGCTGTCATCATCCGCCGGCGGCCAATCATCCGGTGAAGAGATGTCGATGGCGGCGCGATCACCTTCCAAACGGCGGCATGCCGCGCCTTCCCAGACGGATATGTGCTGGGCAAGTTCCCAAATGCTGTGAGCATTCGCGAGCGGGCGCGCATGGGCCTGCGCTGCGGTCACTCCAGCAATCACCTCGCGCACAGACGGTCCGTGCCAGGCACCGCCTTCATATGCTCGCTTTAGTTGATCCAGGATCCGTTCAATTTCAGTCATCACTTTTTTCCTCGCTGAGTTCGGCCAGTTCGGCTTTGATCTGCTCGCGTTGTTTATAAAGTTCAGCCAGATTCGCCGGCAAAGCTACATTCTCTTGCTGAGCTGGATCAAATCCACGAGCGCGCATTTCGCGATCGAATTCCGTGTCGAGCGCTAACAGTTTTTGATTAAGATCTTCAGTTGTGAGCATCGGGCGCATTTTACGACATTAGGCGATGTGGTTCTTAATGTCGCCCGGCGGCTTTGCCGCAGCAGAGGAAATCGTACGCAGCTCAAAGCAGCGATCACAGCTTGGCAATTCTCTCCGGCAAAGTTAGTCTTAACCGACCCGATTATTCGAAAACATCAGAGGAGAACGCGTGGCCATCATCCGTCCTTTTAATGCCCTCCGTCCCCACGCCGAGCGCGCGCCGCAGGTCGCTGCAGTGCCCTATGACGTCGTCAATACCGAAGAGGCCCGCGCCCTCGCGTCGGGAAATCCCTGGAGTTTCCTGCATGTCTCCCGCCCCGAGATCGATCTGCCGCCGGCCACGCCGATTTACAGCGACGCCGTCTATGCCAAAGCCGGCGACAACTTTGCCCGTTTGATCAGAGACTGTCCCCTCGTCGTCGAAGAGACGCCGAGCCTCTATCTCTATCGCCTGATTATGGGTGACCAGGAACAGATTGGCGTGGTGGCCTGCTGCTCAGTGGACGAATATGATCGCGATGTTATTCGCAAACACGAACGCACGCGGCCCGACAAAGAAGACGATCGCACGCGCCACATTATGGTCCTGCGGGCCCAAACCGGGCCGGTCTTTTTAACCTACCGCGACCGGCCTGAAATCAATTCGCTGGTTGCCAGCGCCCTGAGCGGCAACCCACCGCTTTATGACTTTGTCGCCAACGACGACATCCACCACACCATCTGGCGGGTGCCGAACTATGATCCGCTAGTGGAAGCTTTCAAGGATATTCCGAACCTCTACATCGCCGATGGTCATCACCGCGCCGCCAGCGCCAGCCGCGCGCGCACCGAACTCAACAACGAGAGCTTTGCCAGGATTGGCAACGAAGAATACAACTTTTTTCAGTGCGTGCTGTTTCCCGATACACAGTTGCGGATCCTTCCTTACAATCGCATCGTCCGCGATCTGAATGGAATGTCTCAGGCCGAGTTTCTGACGCGTGTTGGCGAAAAATTTTCAGTTACCGAAAAAGCTGCCGCCGTGCCGTCAGAGCGAAGGCATTGGAGCATGTATCTTGACGGTCGCTGGTTCGGGCTGACTCTGAAACCTGATGCTCGCCCACCCGAGGGCGTGGTTGAATCGCTGGATGTTTCAATCCTGCAGGATCGACTGCTTGATTCCATCCTCGGCATCAAGGATGTGCGGACGGACAAGCGGATCGATTTTGTGGGCGGAATTCGGGGGACCGACGAGCTGGAAAAATTAGTTCACGGAGGGAAAGCTGCGGTTGCGTTCTCGGTCTATGCAACCACCATCGATGATCTTTTGAAAGTGTCTGACGCCGGCGAGATCATGCCGCCCAAATCTACCTGGTTTGAACCCAAGCTGCGCGACGGACTATTGAGCCATCAGATCTAGAACATGGAGCCCGAACACCGCTGTCCGCGCGAAGCGCAAACAATTGCTAGTTCTAGTTAGAGTGAGAGGCGCGACGCTCAAGCCAGAGCTGCGAAAACTTCATTAGATAAAAGCGCCCCGCGGCTGGTCAATCGCATCAGGTCTTCAGCGACTGTGATCAAACCCGCTGCGACCAGTCGATTGATATCGGCATCGTACACCTCTCTCAGGTCCGATCCGAACCTCATCCGGTAGACCATCAAATCCAATCCACGCATCAACCGCAACCCGAGAAAGATCGATTCCGAGCGCGCCTCTTCTTCGTTCAGCTCGGTCCGCTCAACGACTGCCGATTTGTTCTCCTCGATCAGCTGAACATACCGGGCTGTATCCCGTTGATTAGCCCAGCGCCGCCGTCCACCGTCATAAGAGTGCGCCGAGCAACCAAACCCATAGTAAGGCGCTCCCGTCCAGTACTTCGTGTTATGTCTTGATTCAAATCCGGGCCGGCAGAAGTTTGAGATCTCGTAATGCTGATAGCCGGCCGCGGACACTTCCTCCAGCATCAATTGGTACATTTCGCCAGCCAGATCATCGTCGGGCTGGGGCCGCATCCCGCTGCGGATCTGTTCAGCGAGCGGCGTCCCTTCATGAACGTCCAGCAAATAAAGAGAAAGATGATCGGGGCGCAGCTTCAGGGCTTCCGCAAGGTTCTGCCGCCAACCTGAAAGGGTTTGACCCGGCAATCCGGCAATCAAGTCAAAGCTAATGTTACGGAACCCGGCGGCGCGCAGGTGATCGAAGGTGGTAAGAATGTCCGCAGACGAGTGCGTGCGTCCGAGTTGCTTCAGCTCGCGATCGTCAAAGCTCTGCGCGCCAAAGCTTGCGCGATTGACACCTGCGCGACGAAACGCACGCATCGTTTCCTGTTGGGCGGCAGCAGTTTCGCCCCCGTCTCCCGGATTCAGCTCGAGAGTCACTTCGGCGTCGCAGCTTATTTCAAAGCGATCGCGGACAGCTTTTAGAATTCGTTCAAGCTGTGTGGGATTGAGCAAAGAGGGCGTGCCCCCGCCAAAGAAGATCGTGTCAACTGACGCGGGATTTGTGACCTCGCTCCATTTTGCGATCTCTGTGACCAGAGCTTTAACATAGCGATCCGCCAGTCCCCCCTCAAACATTCCGGTGGCAAAGTCGCAGTAGGAACAGCGCGAGCGGCAGAAGGGAATGTGCAGATAAACTCCGGCTTTCACTGTCCACAGATTACGCGGATTGCTCGGCATCATTCAACTGATGGACTGAAAGGCATCAAAGCATTGGTCTTTCCTTTTGTGCTCTTTGTGCCTCGTTGCGTCTACTACTTTTCTTAATCGAACGAGAAATTATTTATCGAGATTGATTCGCTTCGTACTCCCACCGCCGCTAATCGTTCGGCTAGTCCGGCGCGCCACCAGTTCGGCCTGGGTGAGCACTCGCAAGAAATTCTCTCCCAGTATCTTGCGGATTTGCGGCTCCGTGTAACCACGTTTCAACAACTCGAAAGTAATGTTTGGGTACATCGAAACATCCCGCGCGCCTTCGGGGAAGTCGTTAGCGCCATCAAAGTCCGGCCCCAGCCCTACGTGATCGATGCCCGCAACCTTGACGATGTGATCGATGTGATCTATGAGCTTTGACAAGGGCAAAGGCGGCAGCGGGTATTGGGCTTCCAGCTTGTCGCTTTCTTCGGCCAGCCGTTCCGGATCGTTCGCGTATTTCGCGGTCAAGGCTTCCTGCTGAGCTTTCAGACGCAAACCGCGCTCGTCGCTCTGAGGTCCCACAGTGTCCTTGTCGACAAAATAACTATAAAAATTTATCTGGACCACGCCGCCGTTCTTCGCTATCCGACGCAGAAGATCATCGGGAATATTTCGCGGCACATTGCTCAACGCGCGCGCCGATGAATGCGACGCAATGATCGGCGCGGTCGAGATGTCGAGCGCGTCACTCATCGTCTTGTCCGAAACGTGCGACACGTCGACCAGCATCCCCAGGCGATTCATTTCGCGCACGACTTCCTTGCCAAAGTCACTCAGCCCGTTGTGCTTTCTTTCACCGCGACCGGCGTCGGCCCAGTCATTGGTGTTGTTCCAGGTCAGCGTCATGTAACGCACCCCGAGACGATAGAACTCGCGCAAGGTCGGTAGGGAATTCTCGATCGCGTGGCCGCCTTCGATTCCCATCAGACAGGCAATTTTGCCCTGCGCCTTGGCTCGGCGAATGTCCGCCGCAGTCGTAGCAAACATCAGGTCATTCGGGTGACGTTCAACTGCTCGATAAACCGAGTCGATCATGTCGAGCGTGCGCCGTGCCGCGCCGCCGTGGGCCACGTACCAGGGTTTGATGTAGAGCGAAAACATCTCGGCAGTCTGACCACCCTGCTTCATGCGCGCGATGCTGGTCCGATAAGGAAACGGCGGGTCGCCGCCCAGATCGTAATCGTCATTGGTCATCGGCGTCGTAACGTCATTGTGGGTATCGACGACAATCGCCCGGTGATGAATCGCCAGAGCCCGCTGCCAGAGAGCTTCATCGCGAGTTGTGCGTTCGCGCGTTCCGCTTACCGGCTGCGCCGGCTGCTTAGGACGCTGGGCACTGATGGGGATCGCGAAGGAGAAGCAGGAGAGGACGAGCAACGAAATCAGAACCGATAACAGGAACTGTCGTGGTTTCATGTCGTAGAGATTTATCACAAAGCGTGCGAGACAGAAAGCGGGAATTCCTGATCGGCTCCGCCGCCTGAGGTGCGGAAAGGCTGTGCCTGTCCGTGACGACCTTCACGACACTAAACATTTTATGACCACTTAGGGAAAGCCGAAGGCTTTCCGCACATCAGAAAGCACAACCGCATCCGAGCCCGCTGACCAACGGGTAGTCAGTGATCTGATTTACCACACTGTCCAAATCAGACTGGTCAACAGGCCGATGAGAAAAGTGTGCGACACAATACTTCTGAACAGGACGGGCCGGCTGCGACGGTCTCTGGCCAGCTCGGTAAACTCCTGCCGCTTTTCTCCCAGCAACCTCTTGATTTGCTCACGCCGACTCGGCTCCACGCGATCAATCCAGAACATCTCAAACCAGGGATAGGTGACTACCTGTCTGGACTGTGTAATTCGTTGGCGAGCAATCCGCGTCCGCAGACTTCTTCGATTTCGCGCGGCTGCTCGCCCGGTGACAAACAGACACAGCACGATCGAGATTTCAGTCAACCAACGCCGGCCTTTCTCGGTCCAGAAAAGTTCGACCCGATCGTCCATCCGATGCAGCAGTAACTTTAACCGGGCCGTCCTGGTGAGACGCACGAGAGGCTTTGGCGGCGCCTGCCACCCCGGGCCACCACTGACTGTACGCGTCGCAGGCTGCCATCCGTAGGTTCCCAGTGGCAGTTGATATTTCGGATAAGCAGCCCTCACGTCCCGATAGCTAACCATCCGCTGGCCGGCATGCAAACCGTTTTGATAAATCTCGCGCCAGTAAGGGTTGTATTTGGACAAGCGTTCATGGCAAACCGCCGCAGTGTAGAGCGAGTCGCGCGCCGCCCGCGTGTGTGGAAATCGATTTACTACGTCAAGATAAATAGTCAGGGCCCGCGCCAGTCGATCATGCTCCTGCGTCGAGTTCCAAAGGATTTGCTGCTCGCCCGCAACGCGGTACCGGCTTTCACTCGCGAGCATACCCAGATTCCAATAGCCGGGCGTAGCCAGCGGGTTATAGAAGAGCAGACTGCTCCCTTCGTATTGATAACTCCCGTATTGATATAGCGCTTCAGCTTTCGCTTCATCACCCTCTGCCTGGTTCGCTGCTCGTTCCAATGCTTCCAGATCGTTAGCGGTCTGTACATCACGCATCACCAGGCGAGGAGTGATAACGGGATTACGGTTTTCATCTCTATCGCCGTCTTTGGGATCAGTGCAGTTCACTGGAGTCTCATTGCACTTCTCGCTGTAGTTGTAAGGACTGTAGCCAGGCACCTTGGTCGTCTGCACCTGAGCCAAAGTTCTGCGCGCATCGTCCCAACGATTGAGGCGCAGGTAACGAACCCCTAACGCATAGACGAACTCATTCTTTTTAGTCGAGTCGAGATGACGTTGAATGAACTCCGCAAGTTGCTCGGTGGTCATGAGGGTGTCGACAAAGTAACCAACATCGAGTTTGTAGTTAAGCGCAACGTACTGCTCGAGCGCGCCCTCGATATCGCCGTCATCCTCGGCAATCATGGCCAGGTTGCGCCGCGCGCCTTCAGTCAGACTGCTCTTCGGAAACTCTCTCAACAGAGTAGTCAGAGACTGGCGCGCGGGCTGAAAGTGTCGCAGTCGGTGTTCCGCAATCCCAAGTGTCCACAGGGCCTGGGCGCGTTCATCGCCCGTCACTCGACTCTGCAACGCCCGGCGAGCAAAGGTCACCGCCGAAGCATTGTCCTCCAACTCTTCGCTGGCCTGCGCCGCGCGCAGAGCGAAGGCGCCACCGATCGCCAGGCCTGGATAGCGCGCCATCAAGCGTTTGGAAAACTCGAGGGTGCGGATTAACTCTTTCCGGCCAGTGTCGGCGCGGCTCTTACTCCATTCCTTTTCCCGCTCATTACTTCTTTCGGTCTCAGCTTTAAAGTCGGTCTCACCTTTACTGTCTTTGATCGGCTCTTCATCTTTATCATAAGGCGGAGAATCGGCTCCCGGATCGATCGAGTAGTTGTAGATGTTGTGGTAAGCGTAAGCCAGGGCGGCGTGCGGCTCATTCGCCAACTCGCGTTCCACCCGCGACATTTCATCGTCGGTAGCGGACGACCTCACCAACATCAACGAGAACGCTCCCTCGATACGAGAGGTCGCCTGATCATCAGCCAGCAGCCGATAGTACTCGACCAAAGCACCGGCGCGATCGTGGCGTCGCAGATTCAGGTAAGCCAGCCAGCCTCTCGCGTCATCCGCATATCTGCCCTGAGGGTTGTCCGCGATTATTTTTTGAAAACCAGTGAACGCATCCTGCCAGGCTTCATCGGTCGAAGTGTCCGCAGTATCTTTTTCTTCATACTCTGAGTTGCCACTCTCGGAGATGAACGTACCACTGGTTTTCATCGTGGCCACGGATTTCATGTAGAGTGCCGCGGCGCGCTTTTCACTGTGCGGGTATTGCCGCGCCAGAGTGCCGAAGGCCTCGGCTGCTTCCGCAAACTTTTCCTGCCGGTAAAGTTCGGCAGCGTTGAGATAGGCCACGTTGTCTTTGAGATTGAGGTCGGATTGAGCTGCTGCGAGCGACTTCCGGATTTCTTCTTCATCGGGCTTTTCGGCGTCATGGGCGCGCCGGGCGTCGAGATAAGCCTTAACTTTCGACTCCTGCGCTCCGCGATTCAAAGCGGTCAAAGCATCCAGCCGATCCACAGCCGAATTGCGGTGCGGTTGACTCGCATCAGCCGAACTCCAGACTTCTCTAGTGATTTCGGTCCGCTTTAGATAATCGTTGAGCAGGTCTTTCACCAGACGCAGGTTGCCTTCTTTTTCAGCGGCCTCGGCTCGATCCCATAAGATGCCGAGATCTTTCGAACGCTTCTCGGCCAACGTATATACATCCTCATCCTGTTCCTCCCAACCCGCTCGGGCTTCATTCATCCCGTTCGCCATGGTCGGCAAAGGCAGCAGGCGCCCCATCTCGCGTTCAGACTGATAAGCATTGAAGCGCACCGAATGTGAAGTGCCCATCCAACCGCAGCCGATTGCAGTCGCGGTCACACTCGCGGCGCACGCCAGCACCCAAACGGTTTTGTGCAGAGGGCTCCTCAGAAAGATTTGATTTGGTTTGTTGACGGTATCGTTCATCGTTTCACTCTGCTTTCGGCTATGACTTCAAATCGATCCTGATAGGTCTGCCCGGTGTCGGTCTGCAGCTCGACGGAAACGGGAACGACCCGCGAGTCAGCTAGATCCATTTTTAGTCGCGCCGTTACCGTCTGGCCGGCGAACAATGTTCGTGGTTTGAAGCGCCACACTCCGGCACGTCTTAAGCTGCAAGGTTCAAGGCCCACCAGGTTTGGCGCGCCCGCGGGAGGGCATAGCGATTCAACTGAATCCGACTCGCGAGGCGTAAATTCAGTGATCGTTCCCGGGCTAGTTTCGAGTTCGATTTTCACTGAGCCCACAGTGGCGTTGGCAGTGCCCGCGTTCCTAACCTGGATAATCCAATTGGGCGCGTGGGCGTCGGGCAACATCCTCACTTCAACTCGCGCGGACGAATCGACGTCGGCCAGGGCGGACGCGATCTGCTGGATGCTGAGCGTAGCCGCGTCGTCCGAGGTGGGCAGCCGGAACACGCAGATACCCAGCAGCTTCTCGCCAGCCAACTCGCGCACCGCGCGGGCGGATTGGCGCATTGATTCAGCGCTGGGCAGGTCAACCACCAGCACATCACCAGCATGCATGACCAGATCATTTACGACATCATCGGCCCTGGCTCGATAGACTTCCCGCCACTCGCTTACCAACGGCGAACCTGGTCTCGACGGAGGCTCAAAAGGTTTCTGTTCGATCAGTTCGAGGTTTTGATCCGCTGCGATCAGTCTCGGATCCATGTCTCCACGCAGGCTGATCAAAGAGCCGTTTGAGTTGTAGAGCAAAACCCAGCTGTAGGCAGCGAGGCCCGCATAGAATGGTTTGTCGATCGAGCGCGCCTGGCTCACAAAGGCAGAAACCGTCTGCAGCGAAGAGATTGGGACGGATTGATCGAAGCGTTCCGGAATCTCTGCGCCATACAGTTGGGGAATCCAGAAATCGACCTGGGCCAAAGTCGCGCTCAATTCAGTCGAGTGCATCCAGGTCGGCAGACCGGTAATCGAAAGTTGAACGCCGGGTTTCAGCCCCGCCCGCAGCGCGCGCAGGGTCCTGGCATAGCAGCCGAGCAAGCGCGTCGGCATATCGATATCGATTTGCAACCCAACTACGCGGGCGTGATCAGCCACGGCGCGCGCGGCATCCGTCCGGTAGGACGCGCCGATTGCCTCAGCCAGAGCGCTGTCGTCGACCTGATCAAGCTGGGCCAACAACTCACGGGTGGCGTTGTAGACCAGATGAAGATCGACGTCTTTTGGCATTAGTCCGACGACGGGCCGGATGCGGAGCAATGTTCCGTTCTGCAAATCGATCTGGCCGGCGCGCAGAAAAATCGCTTTGGCACTTGTCTGGTCGATCGCCTTTCGCACGTCCGTGCCGGCCGGCGTCTGATTGCGCCAGGCCCAGAACGCTATCGGAACTTTGGCGACCGGCCAGGCGCGGGGTTTTCTCGGGTAGCTCGAAATGGCGAAGGCTGCCGCCATTAGGGCAATCGAGACAAACACCACGCTCGCGTTTCGCGAACCTCGCCACCGAAAAAAAAGCCGGCGAAGGAAAGGACTGAATTGCATTTATGTTGGACCCCAAAAAACGATCGAGCCGAGTATCGTCTAATCCGGGAGTTCATCAACACGTTGAAATCATCAGGAGGGGGTTGCGCTTACCGGAAGCAGGGTTGTGGAAAGCCACACTCTGCGCCAAAGGATCGGATCGCGGACGTCCGCCTGAGCGCGCAGCGCGAATCCTTGGTTGAGTGCAGGCTAAGGCGGGAGCGTGCTGCACAAGCTGGCGGACGGGGTGTCCGCGATCCGAGAAGTGAGGGGTCAGCGATCCGTCCGAAACCTCCTGTGGCGAGCCACGTTTCGGTGGTTGACTCTTTCGCGCTATCATCCGCCCCAAGATGTCCATCCTAATCGCTGAAGACAACGTGGCCCAGCGCGCTTACCTGCGCGAGATACTCGAGCGAGACTTCTCTTCGCATCAGCCGGTGATTGAAGCCGGCGATGGAGAAGAGACGGTGGCCCTGGCGCTCAAACATAAACCCGAGGTGTGCATCCTCGACATTCAGATGCCGAAACTTTCCGGCGTCAAAGCCGCACGGGCAATCTGGCGCGACTTTCCCACCGCGCGGATCATTTTCTGGACCCAGTTCCCGCACGAGATCTACATCAACGAGATTCGCAAGATCGTTAAGTCGGTCGATCCGCCGCCCGCGTACGGCTTTATTCACAAGAACAATCCCGAATCGCGCTTCCTGCGTTTCGTCGCAGCCGTGCTCGAAGACGGCGCGGACATGATCGACCCCGCCTTTAAGGATTCATTCAAGCGGCCGCTACTGACCGAGTTCGAAGCCGAAGCGCTCTACTATCTCGCCCTCGGCCTCTCAAACTGGGCCATCGCCCGCAAGTGCAGTCTGAGCCTGCGCGGAGTTGAAAGTCGTCTCGCCACGCTCTATGAAAAGCTTTTCATCTCTTTACCCGAGGGCACGCCCAACGAAGCGTACGAGAAGCTGGCCTACAACGTGCGCACACGCGCCTTCTTTGAAGCGCTGCGCCGCGGGCTGCTGAACAACGATGAGCTGGAAAAAGCTGCGGTGGAGTTGGAAGGCTGGCTGGAGCGCGATCAGAAAAAGTTTCTGGAAGAACAGAAGCGGGAAGCTGGGAAGACGAAGCGATGAACTGTCTAACGACAATTACGCTGGTAGCTATTTTGGTCGGATTCGTTTCTACGTGCCGGGCTGACCACTTACCCGACAACCTGCAAGCGCGAGGGAGGCCAGAAACCACACTGGCAGGTATTCATCTGACTGAGAAAACCAAACTCGCGGATGTCATCAAGCGTTACGGTAAACCAACAAAAGTGGAAGGGTCCGAGTCGGATGACCCGAACATCTCAAGTTCCTATAACTATTACTGGATCAAATCTGGCCTAAACCTTCACATCCTGGTCGAGCGCTTACCTCGCAAGATTCCAGATTGGGAATCTGTCAGTCTCATTGAAGTTGATTCTGGAACTTCGGCGAAGATCGCAAGCACAGGCAGAGGGCTTAAGGTTGGAGACTCAACGAAAGATCTGAAGAGGATTTATGGTTCCCGAATCAAGATGAGAGACATCCCAAAACTGAAGATTCATGACGTGATGATTCAATGGCATCGCGAAGAGTATTCGTTGCTCGCCGCGCTAGATCGGCAAAATCGGATCACTAGTTTGTGGCTTTCGGCCCCGGAATAGAATTCTTTTTACAACAGAATGACCAAGCGCGAGCGGTTCAGCCGTCCCGACGGGACTCGAAGAAGAAATCAACGGCTGATCCCAGCGATGAATCGCTGGGCTAATTTCACTGCGTCCCTGCGGAACGCTTTGTTCCTTCTGCCCACCGCTCCCCGCAGTTTGCTCACTCTCTTCTTGGCGCTTTCTGCCCTTTGCCTGCTTCCTACAGTTTCTTCTCAAAACCAAACGGCGTCGCCTCAGGCATCTCCATCCCCGGCTCCTTCGCCGTCACCTTCGCCCACGCCGCCGCCGAACCTGCATCAATGGGGCGCGGTGACTTCCTTTCACGGGTTGCCGTCAGATCGCACACATGCGATTGCCCAGACGGAATTTGGCGTGACCTGGTTCGCTACTGATCGCGGCCTGGCGCGGTATGACGGGCGGCGCACGAACGCGATCAACGCTGAGGGCCTGCCGCCCGGCCGGGTGCTGGCGCTCAAAACTGACGCAGCCGGCGCGCTTTGGATCGGGACCGAAAACGGCGCGGCGCGGCTGGCGAACGCAAAGTTCGAAACCATTCCCGAAACCAACGGCAAAGTCATTACTACGATCATTACGCCTCAGGCAGGCCGCGCGATTATGGCCAGCGAGACCGGTCAGATATTCGACTGCCAGGTTAAGCAATCGAGCAACGACGGTTCTCCCAACCGCTCGAGCGAAGACTATCAACCGCCTGCGTTCGCAGTCAGAATGATTCCCGATCAACCGCTGCAAAGCATGGACAAGGACCATCCGGGGCCTCTAAAGATCACGAGTTTGGCCCTGGCCGGTGAAAAACTTTATGCCGGTACGCAAAGCCGCGGCGTGATCGTGATCGAGAACGGCGAGGCCCGGGAAGTCGTGAGCAAACCGCGCAGTTACTTCATCAATTCGTTGGAACTCGATTCGAAGGGCCGCCTGTGGGCCGGCGCCCGCGTGCGGCTGGAAGAGGGCGGGCTGTTTGATAATGACGATCCGCTGAAGCCCGCGAAAGCCAACGCGGCCACGGGTCCGGTCACAGCGATCGCGCGCGGCACGGGCGATGACATTTGGGTGGCCACCGACGGCCGGGGCGCTTTTCATTTTCAGGATCGAAAACCAACTGAGCATTTTAGTTTTGAAGGCACCGGGGGCGCGCTTCGCTCCGATCACATCTTCGGCGTCTTTGTCGATCCCGAAGAAGTCGTCTGGTTTGCTACTGACAAAGGCGTCTGCCGCTATGACCCGCACGCGATGCGCGCCGAAAACGTCTCTGAGGATCCGGGGACAAATTATGTGCGGGCTTTGTGGCGCACGTCCCGCGGGCGATTACTCGCCGGCACCAACTCAGGTTTGTTTTCGTTCGACGAAGACACCGGGCATTGGCGGGCTATTGCGGAACTTGGCCGGCGAATAATCTTTGCGATCAATGAAGACAAGAGCGGCCGCGTGTTGATAGCGGCAGCGGGCGGCCTCTTCGCCGCGCCTCCGGCAAACGAAAGCTTCACCCGGATCGGTGGCGAAGACCGATCGGCACCGGGTGATAGCGTGCGCGCAATCACTTCCGCCGCTGGATCTACTTATGTCGCATCGTTCGGTGCAGGCGTAGAGAAAATCGATGGCAACCACCGCACCCTCGTGTGGCCGGAAGCAAACGCCGACGATCATCTACGCGAAGTCATCAGCCTGGGCACGGACCCCAATGGTGGCCTGATTATCGGCACTGCAACGGCCGGAGTTTTTCTTTTTGACGGCAAGCACACCACCAGTGACAACTCTCTGGATAAACTAAAGGGCGGGGGCATTTCGGCAATCATTACCGATGGAGACGTTGTCTGGCTGGCATCAGACAAAGGCCTCTATTCATATCAGTCTGGTCAGCTAAAGGAAATCGTGCCCGGCGTCAATGCCCGTGCGCTCGCGGTGGTGGCCGATAATTCTCGCAAGCAGATTTGGTGCGGCACGCTGGGCAACGGTCTGATCAAGATCACTCTCGACGACGAGTTCGGAGCGATTGTGTCGCGTTTGGATGTCGAACAGGGATTGCCTTCCCAACGCGTCTTTGCGGTGTTGTCGGAACGGAACCGAGCCGGCAGCGAGAGCGTGATCGCCGGAACCAATCGCGGCCTGGTGCGATACGAACCTGGACACGTCGCGCCCACAGTTCTGCCGGCGCGCATCATCAGCCAGCGCATTCACGATCAATCCGAATTGCGTTCCGGCCTGCGACTCGATTATCCGCAGAACAGTCTGCTCCTTGATGTCACTGCGATTAGCAGCCGCACCTTCCCGGAACAGTTTCAGTATGCGTTCGCGCTGTCCGACAGTTCAGGAAAAATTATCCGCGAGAAACTTGGCCATGATTCCCAGTTCGCGATGGAGAAGTTGAAACCGGGGACCTACAAGGTCCTGGCCCGAGCCTTCACCAAAGACCTGACTCCGGCCACCCCTCTGGCGTTCGAGTTCACCGTGGCCAAAGCGCCTTTCCCGCTGACCTCAACGGCGCTCGGGGTGCTACTGTTGTTTGCCTTGATCGCTTTGGGCTGGGGTTATTTTCAGAACCGGCGGATTCATCGCACCAGTGCTGCCCTGGCTTCGGCCAATCGCGAACTGGCCGATGCGCGGCTGCAACTCGCTAATGAAACCGAAGCCGAACGCCGCCGCATTGCGCGCGATCTGCACGATCAGACGTTAGCCGACCTGAGAAACCTGGCCCTGCTGGTCGACCGGCTGCCGGCAAGTGACGGGCAAAGCGTCCGCGCCAATCGCGCGCCCTCGGCGCCGGGCACGCTGCGTTCGGAAATTGAACTGATCTCGCAGGAGGTGCGGCGCATCTGTGAAGACCTGAGCCCTTCGGCGTTGGAAAATGTCGGACTCTCAGCAGCCCTGCAGTTTGCTCTAGCCCACGCGGTTGAGCACGCCGCTCCGGATTGTAAGTTCGAATACGAATTTGTTTGCGACGACGGTCTGGATGAAAAGCTCAACCTGCCGGCTAACGTGCAGATCCAGATTTATCGCGTAGCCCAGGAAGCCCTGAGCAACATCTGCCGGCATGCCGGGGCTAAGCACGTTAAGATGAGCATCGCCGTAACTGAGTCGGGAGTATTCGATCTGCGGATCGAGGATGATGGCCGCGGCTTTGATCGAAGTGCCAGCAGAAAGAAACCAGGTCGGGGCGTTTCCAACATCAGCGGCCGGGCCAGCATGATCGATGCTGAGGTTGATTGGACCAAGCGAGATGGTAGCGGAACTGTTTTCACTCTTCACCGCCAGAATGTCCCTGCAAAAGTGCGGCCGGCTTAGGAATGGAGCTGCGTCTCTGCCCCTAAATCTCTTTCGAGGCATAGCCTCTCAAGAGAAATGAATCTGGAAACCGCAAACGCGGCCAGGAATCGTATCAACTATGCCCGTCAGTAACTTCTTTCAAATCAATCCTGAAATCGCGGCGGCGCTGGCGGGCAACCGGCCTGTCGTAGCTCTCGAATCAACTGTGATCGCGCACGGCTTGCCACGGCCGCAGAATATTGAAACGGCACAGCGGCTGGAACAAATTGTTCGTCAGGAAGGCGCGATCCCGTCTACGATTGCCGTACTCAGTGGGCGGCTCTGCGTGGGCCTGGAAGCGCAACAACTGGAACACCTCGCTTCCGCAAAAGATGTTAAGAAACTCAGCACGCGTGATCTTGCGGTCGCGGTTACGAATCAGTGGGATGGCGCAACTACGGTGGCCTCGACTATGTGGATTGCCCAACGCGCGGGCATAAAAGTTTTCGCCACCGGCGGCATTGGTGGCGTGCACCGAGGCGCTCTGCCAGACGTGTCCGCCGATTTACCTGAACTCGCCCACACACCGATGATCGTAGTTTGCTCCGGCGCCAAGATCGTTCTCGATCTGCCGGCTACACGCGAATGGCTGGAAACGAATGCCGTCACTGTGGTGGGCTACGGTTGTGATGAACTTCCTGCTTTCTATTCACGCCAAAGCGGCCTGCCGGTTGACGTTCGGTGCGATACCGCAACGGAGGTTGCCCGTCTCTTCAAGACGCAACGCGAACTGGGTCTCGGCGGGGCCCTGCTGGTTACGGTGCCGGTTCCGGCTGCGGCAGAAATTCCGGCAGAGGCATTGAAGCCGATTCTCAATCAAGCCCTGCGCGACGCGGAACGATCACAGATTGGCGGACGCGACCTGACCCCGTTTCTACTTTCGCGGATGGCAACTTTGAGCCAGGGCTCGACCCTGCGCGCGAACATCGCGCTGCTGGAAAACAACGCCCGCGTGGCGGCAGGAATTGCGAAAGCGTTGAGCTAATCCAATTAAGTAGCGCAGACTGCTAGTCTGCGCCAACCTGTGTAATCGAAGTCCCCGAGACAAACTACGTTAGCCGGGAAATGGAAACCCTTTAAGCAGTTTCCGTTTTCCGTGCGAAGGGACAGTTACTCGTAACTTCAAGGTAGCTCGGACCGCATGGGCTCCGCCCTCTGATCACTCAGGGCCCGGCCCGCGCCGGCATTTCTTTTACAAATCGCTTGGCAACTTTGCCCGCCACTGTGCCCCCGAGTGAACTAAGTTTTCCGCTCAGCAGCACCACCCCGCTTTTGGCATCGACGACCGTGAACACGTACATAGTAAAGACGTCGTGCCGAAGCTCGAGAATCAGATCGGCGTCGGATTCGTCGCGGGTGATCGCAAAGCCGAGTTGGGTGAACTGGGGTCGTTTGATGAGCTTGTCCTCCAACACTGCCCGGCCTACGAAAGGTGAGGTGGAGCGCACGAAGAGGCGACGTTCGGTGTGGGGCTTTCTGTTTTCATTGGATTGTTCAGCAGTCAGCCGGCGCGGCCTGGTCGCGGCGTCTTTATTTGTTGACGCAGCAGCGTCAATTGAGCTTTGTGCGAAAGCGACCCCGTACCAGCGACCACAATCGCGCCGGTCAGCAGAGCTGTGTGGATCAACTGCCTCATCCTCCAGCGGTCTAAGCACAAACAAATTTTTCGACTCGATTTATTCATCGGAACCATTTCTCCAGGAGCACTTGGCGAATCGTATCGCGGACATCACGCTAACGATTTGGATCGACCTCGCACCCACATGTTCCTGGCGATACTAAAAGATCACTGCAACGACGGCTGCTGTGCCTGTGACACTTTTTTGATCGTCACAATCGATGCGCGCAGCGAGGGTCGCTCTCGCCGCTTCGCGCAATCCATAATTTTGGATCGACTCGTACAAAAAACTTTTCTACTCAACTGACAACCAACCGCTACGCGACGCGCATCTCACGCGACAATCCCGGAGCGATCCCCAGCCTTTCGCGATTCGATTTGAATTCAGGTAAGCAGTCTAAACGCCGAGTGCCTCCTCAGGCTCGTCGATCGTTATCCAATTAATCGTCTCTCTGCGGTGAACTATTTCTCCGCCGGACAGAGGTGTGCGTGGTGGGATCGATCAGTCAGACAAGTCGAAAGAACTTGCGAGTTTGACCCCGCCGGAATCCTGGAGGCAATCATGCGCCGCAAATGGCTTCTCTTCCCGTTTTGCCTAGTGCTGCTTTTTCTTCTGACGCCCATGTCTCGCGCCAGCCTGACGCTTCGTGTTAACGAATCCGCTACGCGTGTTGTGTTCGCAGCTGAGGGCACTCATGTACTGCTGGAAATTGAAAATTCGCTGGGGCGGCAAGTGGACGCGCAGGTCCAGATCGAACTCGTCGGCACCGACGGCGCGATTCGTGCCCGAACGGAAACAACTAATCAAATCAAATCCGGCGCTGCGGCCCTCAACCTTCCTATCGATCTGAAACTGACCGGCAAATCGGCCAGCGAGACCCGCGATGTGCTCTGGTACCGGTTGCGTTATCGCATCAAACCCGGGACTAACAACAGCTTCGATCCGATCACCGGGGTCATCTCGCTGGCCGCTATCGCTCCGGACATTTTCGCGCTGCACATAGCGGCGCCGGAAAAGATTCAGGAGGGGGCGGCCTTTCGCCTGCGCGTCCGCGCTGCCCAACCATTGACAGCCCGGGCGGTAGGCGGCGTTGAACTCACCGCGGAACTCAAATTCGATGGTTACGACCGAGATGACGTGGTGATGAAGCAGATTGCCCGCACCGACGCAAACGGTTTTGCGACAATTGATTTTCAGATTCCGCGCGACCTCGAGGACGACAACGGAGAAATCAAGGTGACCGGCCGGCTAGGCGTTCTGACTGAAAGCGCCGAAGCCGATGTGGACATCAACCGTAACGCCCAGGTGATGGTCAGCACAGATAAGCCGCTCTATCAACCGGGGCAGGTCCTGCACACGCGAGTGCTGATGTTTGATTCAAACCGCCGCGCCCTGGCCGATCAGAAAGCGACCCTAAAAGTCTCTGATCCTGAAAGCACAACGGTAATCCGATCCGAGTTGATTGCTTCGCGTTTTGGTGTCGCCAGCGCCGACTGGACCATTCCCGAGAATACACGGCTGGGAGACTACCGGATCGAGATTGAACTCGAGGGCGACAAATATGAAAGCAGTTACGGCGCGGCGACCGTTAAGATCAGCCGCTATGACCTGCCCAACTTTACGGTTAATGTAAAACCTGATCACACCTTCTACCTCCCGGAACAAAACGCGGACGTGGAGGTGCGAGCTGACTACCTGTTTGGCCAGCCGGTGAAACACGGTCATGTTCGCGTCGTGCGCGAGACTGAGAGGCACTGGAACTATCGCGAACAAAAGTATGAAACTGAAGAGGGCGATAAGTACGAGGGCGAGGCAGATGCCGGAGGGCGCTTTATTGCTCACATCAATCTCAGCGAAGAGCACGCTGAACTGCACGAGGAGGACTATGCTCGCTTTCGCGACCTGTCTTACGCCGCCTACTTTACCGACGCTACGACAAACCGCACCGAGCAGAGACGCTTTGATCTGCGCCTGACCAAAAACGCTATCCACATTTACACCGTCGCGCGAAATTCACGCCAGACGCGCGACTTCCCGCTCGAGTTCTATCTCTCTACTACCTACGCCGATGGCACCCCAGCGGTTTGCGAAGTCGCCATCAGCCAGGTTCGGGAAGCAACTGATGCCCGGCCGGAAGTCGCTTTGCGCACCGTCCGAACCAACAAGTATGGCCTGGCAAAAGTCAGTGCATTGACTCTGCCAAAAAATCAGGAAGCAGACAGTGGCGTATCGCTGATGATGCGCGCCGGCGATGGCAAGGGTAGTTCCGGGCAACACGCTGAAACGATTTCTTTCGATGACCAACCGGTGGTCCGGATCGCAACTGACAAGCCCTTGTATCGCGACGGGGATCCCGTGCGGGTCCAGATTAACGGCAGCCAGCCTGATCTGGCTTTGACCCTTGACGTGATCGACGAACACAAGGCGCTGCAATCGCAGTTGGTGCAATTGCACAATGGGCGCGCCTCGATCGTCATCCCTTACCGCAAGGACTTCACTGGTCCGTTGACGCTGGCGGCTTATGCACCGTCGCCCAATGACCGGGATGGGTTGATCAGCACTGCGCACACCATTCTCTATCCGCACGATCGCGATCTGAAATTCAAACTTGCGCTCAATCAGGAAAGCTATCGGCCGGGCGAAGAGGGCAGCGCCAGCTTTCTGACCAGCAACGCGACCGGACGTGCGATGGAAAGCGCTTTGGGCATAGTAATCTTTGACAAGGCTGTCGAAGAACGCGCCCGCACTGATCAAGAGTCCGGCGTCGGTTACGGTTTCTATCGATCGTACTGCTATCTGACCAATTGCAGTGGTGACATTGGCGGGATCACCCGCAAAGATCTGGATCAGATCGATCTAGCGAAGCCCTTGCCTGAGGGGCTGGACCTGGTCGCTGAGGTGCTACTCGACGATTACGACTTCGTGCCGAAGTTCTTTGACAGCGAAACAATTAATCGGAATCCGGCCAGCGCTTTTTCTGACTTCATCAAAGACCAGATGGCCCCGCTAAAGGACCAGCTCGAGTCGCAATACCTGACCGACTGTGTCTACCCAAATGACCTGGAGGCAATGCAACGCTCGGCCGCGGCGGCTGGGATCGCTTTCGCAGATCTGCGTGATCCGTGGGAGTCGCCTTACCGCTTATCGTTCTTTGCAGCCGGCGCCTCAGATGTTTTTGAACTCACCAGCGCGGGCCCGGACAAACGCTTCGAAACCGCAGATGATTTCGCAGTCCTGCGGATCGAGCGGCCTTACTTTCGCTTCACCGGCGAAGCCATCAATCGCGCAAACAAGCGCTATCACGCGCGCACGGGCCGATTTATTCGTGACGCCGCTATGCTGAACAACGAGCTCAAGCTGGAGGGAATTGATTTCGTCTCGCTACGCGATCCATGGGGCCGGCCATACGAGGCCGACTTTGGGGTGAGTCAAACGAATTTCCTGGTGTGGGTACGCAGCAGCGGGCCCGATAAAAAGTTTAGCTCCAGGGACAGTGACGATGTCCTCCTCTGGACGTCATCGATTAATTACTCCGCCGACCTGCAGGCGAGGATCGATGCCGCGCTGGTAGCTTACTTCAAAGCGACCGGGCAAATACCTCAGACCGAGGCTGAATATAAGGAGACACTATCGCGGGCAGGTGTGATTCCAGATAGCCTGCTCGATCCATGGGGCCGGCCCTACTACGTCACGTTCAAGCAAACTGCCGTCTACGGCAATCGCGTGACGATATTTAGTTATGCGACCTATGGCCAGCAGACGAAAGAGAAAACTGAGCTGACGCCGGTGACGCAGCAAATCAGTTACATCTATCTGCGCAGCGTCGGGGAAGACGGCAAGGAAGGAACACCAGATGATTTCAACGTGGCCAGTTTTTCACGAGTAGTGACGGAACAGGCGGGCAATGAACGCAGTCCACAATCAGCAAATCCAACGTTGATCCTGCCCGGGTCCACTGGCGCGATTACCGGTACCGTTACTGATCCCAATGGAGCATCAGTTGCGGGGGCGACAATAACCGCTAAGAACAAGCGCACCTCAATTGAGTACACGAGTAAGAGCGATGACTCAGGTGCCTATATGGTGCGCAACCTCCCGGCAGGTCTATATGATCTGAGGATTGATGCCGCGGGTTTTTCGTCTTTTGTATTCATCGATGTTTCGGTGCGTTCGTCCAATCTCACTCGCGCCGACGCCAGCCTAAATGTGGCGGCCGCCACAGCCACGGTCACCGTTACCGCCAGCGCGATCGAAATGACCATGAGTAGTTCATCCACGGTTGTTAACGGACAGCGATCCGTGAGGTCGCTCGTCAACCTGGCCCCGGGCGTGGCTGCGCCACAACTCGCTACTCCACGCCTGCGCGAATACTTTCCCGAGACCCTCGTCTGGCAACCCTCGCTGGAAACGGACAAGCAAGGCCGCGCTCAACTGAAGTTCAAACTGGCCGACAACATCACCACCTGGAAGATGTCTGTGATCGGCTCGACCGAGGACGGACAGATCGGCACCGTGGAAAAAGAGATCAAGTCGTTTCAGCCTTTCTTTGTCGAACACGATCCGCCCAGGATTCTGACTGAAGGAGACGAGATATCTCTGCCGGTCGTGGTGCGCAACTATCTTGATCGTGCCCAAGCCGTCAATCTCGAGATCAAACCAGAGAGTTGGTTTGCCCTGCTGGGGCCGCCGACCCGGAGTGTCAACGTTGCGGCCGGCGACGCCGGACGCGGGACTTTTGATTTCCGCGCGAGTGCTTCCGTGAAAGACGGCAAGCAACGCATCACGGCCACCGGCGCCGATGCCAACGACGCCATCGAGAAACCTGTCACCGTGCATCCGGACGGCGAAGAAAAATCCGTCACGGCCAGCGATGTGGTTGGGGAGTCCAGCGTGCTGACACTGAACCTGCCGAACTCGCTGATACCCAACTCGGTTCGCGCGGAACTGAAAATCTATCCCAACCTGATGGCCCACGTGGCCGAGAGTGTCGAAGCGATCATGGAAAGACCGTACGGTTGTGGCGAGCAAACTATTTCGTCGACGTACCCGAGTCTTCTGCTGCTCCGCAATAACAAAAAGACGGGCCAGGATTCTCCGTTGCGAGCGAGGGCAGAGCGTTACCTGCACGCGGGTTACGACCGCTTGCTCAACTATCGGGATAGCAGCGGTGGCTTCACCTACTGGGGCCATGGAGATCCAGACCTCGCTTTAACCGCTTATGCGCTGCGATTTCTTTCTGAGGCGAAGGAGTTGATCGCGGTCGACGACGAAACAGTCAGCAGAGCGCGGGCCTGGCTGATCAAGCAACAGCGCGCGGACGGTAGTTGGGCGGCGTATGACTATGGCCAGAAGATAGAAGACAAACGTCGCACCGCACTGCTCACTGCCTACATCGCGCGCGTGCTGGCGATGACCGGGCCTTTATCAAAGATCGATGGATCCTCCAGCGCTAAACAACAACCATTCAAAACGATCTCTTCAGAATTACGACGTGCTCTCGATTATCTCGGCGCGCGGGTCGACGAGATTGACGAGCCCTACCTGATCGCCTCTTACGCCCTCGCGGCGTTGGACGCGGAGGACCGGGATCGAGGTCAAAAAGCCATCGAGAAGCTGCGCGCCCTGGCGCACGAAGAGGATGGTGCGAGCTATTGGTCCCTGGAAACCAACACACCATTCTATGGCTGGGGACTCGCGGGTCGAGTGGAAACGACGGCGCTGGTGGTGCAGGCCCTGGCGCGATACGAGTCAGGAACGGGATCAGGTGACGAACTCGTTCGTCATCAGGACAAGCTGATCAATCGCGGGTTGTTGTTTCTGCTGCGCTCGAAGGATCGTTACGGAGTCTGGTACTCGACCCAGGCGACAATTAACGTGCTGGATTCATTGTTGGTGTTGCTTGCCCGTGATGTGGTTACGAGCAGTACACAGGCGACGCCGGTCGCCGAGATCCTCACCAACGGACGGAGCGTGAAAACTGTCAAGCTGCCGGCAGCCAGCCGCATGTCGACTCCGATAACAATCGACCTCAACGGATTTGTTCATGGCGGCGCGAACATGGTTGAGATAAAACTCCAGGGTGGAAACTCGCCCGCGTCGGCTCAGGCAGTGGCCACCTACTATTTGCCCTGGCCGGAATCGTTGGCCACGCAGAATCAAAACTGGCGAGCGAACGGATCCAGCGGCCTGCGCCTGATCACCAAATTCGACAAGACTGAAGGCCAGGTCGGCGATCCGATCAGTTGTCATGTCGAGGCCGAGCGAATTGGGTTTAGCGGCTACGGCATGATGCTGGCCGAGATCGGTTTGCCGCCGGGGGCCGACGTCGACCGGGCTTCGCTGGATGCGGCAATGAAAGGCTCTGATTGGAGTATCAGCCAATACGACATTCTGCCGGATCGAGTGGTCGTCTATCTGTGGCCACGAGCCGGCGGGACCAAATTCGATTTCAAGTTTCGACCACGATTCGGTCTGCGAGCGCAGACGGCGGCGTCAGTGGTCTATGACTATTACAACCCGGAAGCGCGCGCGATCGTGGCGCCGGTGAAGTTCCTCGTGAAGTGAAACGACTTTGATGGCCGGCGCCTGAAACTAATTGCCGGAGTCATGGTCTAACCAATCATCGTGAGGTCGCATTTCTCCCCGGCTTTGTGCCCTGCTGTCAGCCTTAGACAAAGGAGTTCAGTTATGCCTCAATTCCGTTCTCTCGATCGACTCACGATTACGGCTCCATGCACTGCCGATTGGGATTCCATGTCCGGTAATGAACAGGTGCGGTTCTGTGAACACTGTAGCTTGCACGTTACGGATCTTTCCCACATGAACCGTGCGAATGCGATGCGGCTGGTAGCCGAATCGCAGGGACGCTTGTGCGTGCGTTTCGTGCCTCGCCCGGGTGGCGGCGTTTTGACCCTGGCACCCAACAAACTCTATCGCATCGGTCGTCGCACCTCGCGCATTGCCGCCAGCGTCTTTACCGCGAGCCTCAGCGTTTCCAGCGCAATAGCTCAGTCGCGCCCGTCCTCAGTTGAGCAAACACATGACGCATCCGAGTTGGTGCTTGCGTCGGGAGAACTGGAAGCCGTGGCGGACGAACTCACGGCCAGCGTTGCGGGCACCATCAAGACTGAAGCTGGGGCGTTGGTGGCGGCAGTCACCGTCGTGCTCGTGGATCGCGAAACCGGTGAAGAGCGAAACACGACCTCTTCGCCAGGCGGCGAGTATGCGTTTCAGTTTTTGCCGGCTGGAAACTATTTGCTTTGGATACGCAAACCGGCTTTTGAAACCTCGAGCAATAGCCTCCACGTCAACGCCAACTCAACTGTTCGCCAGAATGTTGAACTCTATCCCAGACGCAGATTTGGGCTAATGGGCGCCGCGGCAATGGTGCTAAGCGAGAGCAACCCATTACTGGAGGCCGTGACCGCGGAAGACCTCGCTAAAGTTCGAATGCTTGCCTTTGCTGAAGCGAATATCAACGGCAGCGGTGAATCGACAAACTGGGTGCTGGCCGAGGCAGTGGAGAGCGGCAATCGCGAAATCGTAGCCGTGCTCATGTCGGCGGGAGCCGACCTAAATAAGAGAAGCAGCGGAGGCCGAACAGCTCTGATGTCGCTATCAGACAAAGCCAGCCCCGAGTTGGTTCGCGATCTGGTGCTCGCGGGGACGAAGCTAAACGCGCGGGACGACTATGGAAATAACGCGCTGATGAACGCCGCCGGTGGCAGCAAGGGAGCGGTCTTGAGCGAACTGATCAAAATGGGAGCGCAGATCAATGCGGCCAATGCCAGCGGCGAAACAGCCCTGTTCATGGCAGCGCGCGGTAACAGCGTGGAAGCGATCGCACTGCTGACAAATGCCGGCGTCGACCTAAACACCCGAAATGATGACGGGCAGACGGCATTGATGACTATCGCAGGCTTCGGGGATTTCGAAAAGGCACACTCGTTGATCGAGCATGGCGCCTCAATTGACCTGAATGACAACGACGGACAAACGCTCCTGATGCAGGCGGCGATGAATGAAGACCCGCGGCTGGCAAAGCTGCTGGTTGAAGCGGGCGTGAAGATCGATGCGCGCGATCGCGCTGGAAACACAGCGCTCATGCTGGCGGCTGAGCGTGGGCCCGAAGCCACCGTTCGACTGCTGATACGGGCCGGCGCGCAGGTTAATGCCGTCGATACGCAAGGCCAAACCGTGTTGATGAGCGCCGTCCTCAGTGGACAGGAGGAAAACGTCAGAGTCCTCCTGGATGCGGGCGCAGATGATGCGACCAAAGACGCCGAAGGGCACACGGCTTTGGCTCTGGCACGCGAAGCTGAACAGAAAGAAATCGTAAAGCTATTGAAATCTCGCGGCGCGCCGGAATAAGTCCTCGCACACTTCCTCATCCCACAATGAGCTGGGCCAGATATTTTGGCCCAGCCGCCTCCCTAAACGCGCACGCCTTCGATCACGCTGAATGGTGATCCGGTCGGCACGATCCGCGTTAAGCGAAAACCGGACCGTTCGTAGAGGTCCCGGAACTCTGCTTCAGTGCGCTCGCGGCCTCCGGTCATGACGAGCATGTTCAGATCCATGAACTTGGAAAAGTGCATCTCGTTACTTTCAGGTACCACGGCCTCGATCACAATAAGTTTTCCGTTTTCGGGCAGGGCTCGATGAGAATTTTTCAGAATCGTGAGACTCTGTTCATCGGTCCAATCATGGATGATCCATTTCAGGATATGCGCGTCACCGCCTTTGGGCACGGACTCAAAAAAATTTCCAGCTATCGGCTCGCAGCGATCGGACACATCCGACTCTCCGACTATTGCACGAGCGCCCTCTATCACTGGCGGCGCGTCGAACAGGATTCCGCGCATCTGCGGATTGCGCCGCAGGATCGAAGTGAGCAGGCTGCCGTGACCGCCGCCGATGTCTACCAGAGTGCCGATGCCGCCAAAATCATACGCAGGTTGAAGCGCTTCATTGGCCTGGGCGGTTAGGCCGCTCATCGAGTCGTTAAAGATCTTCGCGTTATCAGGATGCTCGGCAAAGTACTTCCAGACATCCATTCCCAGGGCATGATCAAAAGCAATGTCTCCGGTCTTCACGCTGTGCAGAAATTCACCCCAGGCGGGATAGTGTTCTTCGCCGAGTTCGGACATGGCAAACCAGCGCAAAGAGCCCTTGACGTCAGTCCGCAGGGTTCGCAAAACGGGGGTGTCGCCGAACCTGTCGCCGTCCTGAGTAAGCACCCTGACACACGCAAGGGCGCGCAGCACTCGATAGAGCGAAGGTGGATAAGTATTCGTAGCGGCCGCCAAATCGGCCGCCGTTTTTGGTCCGTCCTTGACGAGATCAGCCAGGCCCAGTTTGGCAGTCACGTAAATACAACGCGAAATCCAGAAGCCGGAAATCAGTTGCAACATCGCAGTCTCGGGCGGCGCCTCTGTCCGATTAATCGGCTCCTTGTCGTTCAAGACCATTCTCCTCCCTCTCTCTGCTGATGTGAGCGTGTCAGAAGCCGATCATTAATAATCGAGGAGCAGGCGCATGGTCAACCTGTGGTCAGGTTATCCAGTCTTAGTCGGCTGTTGTTTCCCACTCCGACAGAAAAGGATCCACGAAACTACCCGAACTGAAAGAACACCGGGGGCCCGAAAGACCCCAGAGAAACCGTTCGCCTTTACCCATGTCACCTTTGATTGTGTTAAGCTCTGGCTCCCGTTATTCAAACCATTTTTAGTAAGCCCCAGGAGGAAATTATGGCCGAAGAGAAAAAGTGCAAGAACCCGCCGTGTTCGTGTCCGCAACCGTCAGACGGCAAGTACTGCAGTGCATCATGTGAAGGCACTGGAGACACCATCGAACTCGATTGTGATTGCAGCCACGAAAACTGTCAGGGAAACTTCTAAGTTGTAGGACAAACTTTCGTTTGTCTTAAGGCAGAAATTTTAGGGTCTGCTCCCCCTCGTTTCGGGTAAGGGCTTTTCGACCGCAAGCCCGGTCCTTCCCAAAGCGGAGGGGGATCTAGACTCACGACGACAAACTGAAGTTTGTCATCCTTTTAGCGCTGGTGTTTGGCGATGACGGTGCCGAGATGATCGGCCATCGCCGGATCCAGTGCGCGGAGTTTCTGCTGTTGCTCCTGCGCCCGCTTCACCTCCCCCAAAACCATATAGCTGACGGCGAAGTTGTAATAGAACGAGGGGTCCTGCGGATTGAGGCTGATCGCTTTTTGATGCAGTGGGATCGCTTCGCGCGCCCGGCCTGACTTAGATAGCGTTACGGCCATGCTGTCGTAAGCGAGCGGGAAATCAGGGTGATCTCGAATCAGGATTCTGTAAACAAATTCCGCGTACTTCAATTGGCCGAGCCGGTCGTAGGTGACGCCCATGTTGTATCGAGCTTTCACGTACCCACCGTCCAGGGCCACGGCCCGCTGAAACGCTTCGAGCGCACGCGGGTATTGCTTCAGCTCACCGAGTGCCTCGCCCATATTGTTTTGCGCCGGCGCTGAATTAGGATCCAAAGCCAGCGAGTCACGATAAGCCGCGGCTGCGGCCTCGAACTTACCCAGAGACATGTAAATGTTGCCGGCATTGAGCAGCGCGGACGCGGCGATTCGGGGCGAGCTCTTAGCTATGACCGTGATGGTCCGGTAAGCCTTGATCGCGTCGTCATAGCGACCCTGCTGTTCGGCCACCTGGGCCACGCGCGTAAGTCTCTGCGACTCTCTGACGGCGTCGGTGGACTGTTGGGCCTGGGCCGGTGCGATACCAGGTATCAGCAGGGCCCCACTAAGTATGATCAGTTTGATTAGTAGCTTCATAATAATGGCACAGCTTCAGTCTTGTTGTCCGCCGGCATTAACTCTTCCCGGCCTTAAGAGGCCGGGCTAAATCCACGGGGACGCTAAGCGTCGATTTGCACTTCTTTAGATGTTCCCCGGTCCCCAGCCCACCGGCCCTTAAAATAAAAAAGTGGTAATCGACTCAAAAATCTGGGAATTTTCCGAGATTGGTTGTATTAATGTACCCGTACATCCCAGTTTGCAGAATAAGTGTAAGGACAAGGAGGCGTCCCGAAAATGCACAGGTTATTTCTCTTGCTCCTAATCGCTCTGATTTGCGCGCCCGCGGCGTTCGCCCAGAGCAAGGACTACTCATTTTACGAATTTTACGTCGGCTATGCGCACGAGCGTGCCAACAACAACGCCGACACCTTCGATAAGAACGGCCGGGCCAGGATCAATGGCGCCACGCGTGATTTTGCTTCTCAGAAAACGGGCTACAACGGCTTTGAGGCTGAGTTCAATCAGAATGTGACTCGTCACATCGGCATCGTGACCAGTTTCAGCGGCACCTACAAGAACAACGAGGGGTATTTCGATAACAGGTCGGGTAATACGGTTCGGGCCAACGTCCAGCGTTACGATTTGCTGGCGGGTCCGCGTTACAACTGGCGCACGGCCAACGTGACGCCGTTCGTCCATGGACTGTTCGGCATTTCGCATATCCGCGCGGCCTTTGACGATCGCACCAGCACCGCAACTTCGTTTGCGATGGCTTTTGGCGGCGGTCTCGATGTGCATGCCGGCGAGCACCTCGACGTACGCGTAGTGCAGGTTGATTACCTCCCGACGTTCTTTAACGGCAAGCGTCAGGATAATATTCGCGCTTCGGCTGGTATTAAGATTAAGTAAGCCGGAAAGCATTAGCCGCGAAAAAGGCACAAAGGGCACAAAGGAGGTGGCTGAGATCACTTTCCCTTTGTGCCTCTTGTGCCTTTTGGCGCTACTATTTCGTCAACCCCAGAAACTGTGCCGCCAACTTTGGGCCGACGCCTTCGTCTTCATGCTTGAAAAACACGAAGGCGTCTTTCCATTTCTGAGACTGCACCCGCTTCATCCATTCCACCAGATCTCTTTCGTCGTAAACCGCCCGTCGCAGCCGAAGGTACCCCCACTTAGCAGTGCTGATGATTTCAGTCAGCGGTTTTTCGTCTGTATCTGAAACGACGAGGGCGCACTCCTTCGCGCGCAACAAGCCGAAGACCTCTTCATCGAACCAGGTCTCGTGGCGGAACTCAAAAGCGGCGCGCGTGGCTGCGGGCAGGAGATCCAGAAAGGCCGCCAGCCGCACCGTATCCTTTTTCATGTTCGGCGGCAGCTGAAAAAGCACAACACCAAGACGATCTCCCAACAGCGCGGCTGTCTCGAGTAGATACTTCGTTTCATCCGCGACGTTGTTGATGCGCTTGATGTGGGTGATGCGCTGGCTAGCCTTGATCGAGAAACGGAAACGCTTCGGGACCTGCTCTTTCCAGTTTTCGATCATCGAGGGTTGAGGGAGACGATAGAAGGTGTTGTTGATTTCCACGGCCGGCAGTTTCCGCGAGTAGTAGGAGAGCATCTCTTTGGCCGGCAAGTCTTCAGGGTAGAAGCTGCCCTTCCATTCTTTGTAGCTGTAGCCGCTGGTGCCTACGTGAAGTTTCATTCAACGCTCCCTTAGTGCGCGATTCTGTAAGTGGTCGATCGGTCGGTTGACTCTTCATCCAATCGAAAAGGTGCTGAAGCAATGATCGTTTGAGACGGAGCCCCTTCTTCTGCATTGAATGAGGTGAATACTCTGAATCTCGCCCAATCGCCTTTATGTAAACCGTCTCGGGCAGCCGTAGATTCCCAGTCGACTACAACGAGAGAGTGTATCGGCAGAAGGTCTGTTAACGTGAGGAACTCTTTTGGACATTGCCCCGCTGGGTGGACATTGCCCCGCTGGGATTCCCATTATTTGAATCCACTTTCTATTAAGTGCGTCCCATTTTTGCACCTCGTATCGATAAACTATTTCATAGTACGGCGAAGTGTCTTTCGGTCCCCTGCAGCCCACAAACTGAATTGTCTTGAACGTGTAGTTGTACAGCTCGGCGCTGTACATTGAGCCGATGCCCGGGATTCCGATACTCGCCGACTCTCGCAACACGTGAACATCCAAGCCGTATGAAACAAACCTGCCAAACCATAGCTTGTGTCGCGCTTCCAAAGACACGAGAACAATGACAAGTAGTACCCCGGTAACCAACGCCAAAACACGCAGGGTGCGCCACCCGCTGTTTCGAACTCGCATAAGATCCTCATGAAATCGCGCGCGCAATCAGAAACGCCGCCCCCGCCGCCAGGCTGCCAATCAAAGCAGTCTGCAAAGCGCTGCGCGCCGGGCGGGTCCCGGTGTAGCGTCCTTTGATGAATCCAAATACAAACAAAGCGACCACGGTGAAGACTATGGAAAACAGCAGCGCGTTGGAGACGGCCATAGGCTTCAGGTAACCAGCAATTATGTAAGGCGCGAGAGGAATCAGACCACCCGCAATGTAAGCACCCGCGATTGTCAAAGCACTGGCAAGGGCGCGTTTAGGATCCGGCTCTTCCAGACCCAACTCAAACCGCATCATAAAGTCGACCCACTTCTGATGATTTTGCGCCAGCGCTTCGACGATCGGGGTGCTTTCTTTTTTGGTCAGGCCGTAGGAATGGAAGACCTCGGCCACTTCGCGCATTTCTTCTTCCGGGATTTCGTTAACCTCGCGCTTCTCGCGTTCGTGCTCTCTGGCATAGTGTTCGGCGTCACTCTTGGCCGCCAGATAACCACCCAAACCCATCGCGATCGAGCCGGCAGCGATCTCCGCGAGGCCCGCAGTAACGATGATGCCGGGGCTGGCACTGGCAATGCCGGTTAAGCCGGCCGCCAGGGCGAAAGGCACGGTCAATCCATCCGACATGCCGATGACTATGTCGCGAACGGTTTCGCCCGCAGTGAAGTGTCTTTCCGTATGTCGAGTTTGCGGCATTAGATTCTCCTTGCAGCGAATATGGATTGCGGCGACTCGTCGCCGCTTTCTCAGGTCGCGACTTATCGCGGCCACCCGCTTGAATCATCTCTGTCGGCGACAGGTCGCCGACTACTAAAGCGCTGACAAGTCAGCGCACTCCACATAAGACCTCGCTCCGGCCTAAAACTTCCCCCAAAGAATCAACGCACCGATCACGATAAAAGCCACTCCCGCTGCGCGCTTGATCCAATCAAGTGGCAGGTAATCGCCCAAGAGGCTTCCGACAATCACCCCAATAGCCGAGACGGCCACCAGGGCCATCGATGCGCCGATGAAAACTTCCCAGGGCCGCTTCTTTGTCGCGGCCATGGTCATCGCCGCGATCTGGGTCTTGTCGCCCATCTCGGCCAAAAAGATTATGCCAAAGGTCGTCAGAATTAAGCGCCAGTCCATTTGAACTCCTTATTTCGATCGCCTGGTTCGGAGTACCGACTGCAGCCGGTTACTACAGGATCAGACCTGACTAAAGTAGGAATGCAAACCCCGATTCTAAGCCATGCTTCTCACGCTTTTATTGATTGCGCAATTCATGTAAGGCACAATTGACCAGTTGTCACAGGCCGTGTTGGAACTCTAAACGGACGCGAGTTAATAAAATGTTCCCGGCGGTTGAACCCACCAAAGAATTTATCGGGACTGAGCGCTTCACCCTGCGCCGCCGGCTGGGCGCGGGCGGCATGGGAGTCGTTTATGAAGCCCATGACCGCGAGATGGACAAAGTCGTGGCCCTCAAAACTTTGACTCGCGCAGAGGCCGCCCACATCTATCGCTTCAAACGTGAGTTTCGCATGCTCGCTGATGTTTCGCACCCCAATCTGGTCGCACTGTACGAATTAATGTCGGACGGCCGCCACTGGTTCTTTACCATGGAACTGGTCAAGGGCGTGACCTTCATTCAATACGTGCGGCCGGAAACTGCCGGCGCGTTAGACACCTCCGCTGAGAATACTCTGTTGGGCGGGCGCGTCCGGCTGCCCCGGCACACCGACTCGGAAGCTGATACCGAAGTATTCGATAGTTCGGGCGTTTCACTCGACTCCAGCGAAATGGCAGCGTTGACGGCAACTCCACCTCCGGTTCCGGCTGGCTACAAACTCGATGTATCCCGTTTGCGGTCCGCGTTGCGCCAGCTCGCCGAAGGCGTAAATCGTTTGCACGAACTCGGCAAACTGCATCGCGATATCAAGCCTTCGAATGTACTGGTGACAGATGAAGGCCGCGTTGTCCTGCTCGATTTTGGTCTGGTCGAAGATATTGAGCCGGAACTTCGCGAGACGCTGCTGGCCGGCACTCCCGACTATATGTCGCCCGAGCAGGGCGCGCAGATGGCGATCTCAAAGGCCAGCGATTGGTACAGCGTGGGCGTGATTCTCTATCAGGCGTTGACCGGCCGGCTACCGTTCAGGGGCCGGTTCTTTGAAGTCATGATGCGCAAGCAATCGCGCGATCCCATCCAGCCATGCGAGATTAATCGCGAAGTTCCGCGCGACCTAAACGACCTGTGCGTCAAACTGCTGCGGCGCGAGGCGGAGGACCGGCCCACCGGGCGCGAGGTCCTGCGCGCGTTAGGTGCACGCACAACCGGCGCCTTGCCGGCGTCGTTCATCGAGTCTCCTGCCGAGAACCCTTTCATCGGCCGAGAACGTGTGCTGGCCGAATTGCATGATGCTTATTGCGCGACGCGTGAAGGCGAAACGGTCACGGTCTATGTCCACGGGCAATCGGGCATGGGCAAGTCGACTTTGGTGCGCACCTTCCTGGATCAAATCCGGGAGCAGGGCAAGGGGCAAAAGCTCAAACCGATCATTCTGCAGGGACGCTGTTACGAACGTGAGTCTGTGCCATACAAGGCCCTGGACGGAGTGGTCGATAGTTTAAGCAAGCATCTCGCTTCGCTGCGTCATGGGCGGGCCGAAGCTTTATTGCCGAAAAACTGCCTCGCCCTGGCCAGGGTGTTTCCGGTCATGCTGCAAGTCGACGCGATCTTCAATGCGCGGTCCGACCGCCCGGAGACGGTCGATCTTTTCACCCTGCGACGGCAGGCCTTCGGCGCGCTTCAGGAGTTGCTCGGTCGCATCGCCAGTCGTCAGCCCCTGGTGATCTATATCGACGACCTGCAATGGGCCGACGCCGACAGTACTTTTCTGCTCGAAGATCTTTTGCGCCCGCCGGACGAGCCCCAGCTGCTGCTGGTTGGTAGCTTTCGCGCCGAGGACGTCGACGACAAACCTTTCCTAAAACAACTCCTGCAGGGCACCGGCACTGATACCTGTCGTAAACTTTTCATCGGTCCGTTGCCGGCCGGCGAGGCGCGCGAGTTGACGCGTTCGCTCTTCGCTTCGGTCGGAATCTCCAGCGAGCCTTTCATTGATTCCATCGTGCAGGAAGCTGCGGGTAGTCCTTTCCTGCTCGAGCAACTGACGCATTACGGAATGATGAACGAGCGTGCGGCGACCGCGGGTATAACTCTGGCCACGATGCTCGATGAGCGCATCAAGCAACTTCCTTCTGGCGCGCGGCAATTCCTGGACACCCTGGCAGTGGCCCGGCGTCCGGTCAATCAGGACGTAGCTATCAGGGCGGCGGGACTTGCCGACGATGATTCAAGAATTCTGGGAGCTTTGCGTAGCGCGGAGTTTGTGCGCAGCGGCGGCACCAGCTATGGCGTTGAAATCTATCATGACCGGATTGGCGAAACGCTGGCTGCCCTGCTGGGTGACGACGAGCGGCGCCAGATTCATCGTCGTCTGGCCCAGGCGGTCGAAGCACGCGGTCTCGACGATCCAGAGGCCTTGTATGAAGACTATCTCGGCGCCGGCGATGAAGAGCGGGCTGCCCTGCATGCTGAAGCGGCCGCGCGAAAAGCTGCGCGAGCGCTGGCTTTTGATCGCGCCGCTTTGTATTACCGCCGGACCATCGAACTAAAACCGGCTGCTGCGAACCTGGTTGATCTTAAAATCAGTCTCGGTGATGCTCTGGCGAATGCCGGCCGCCCGGCCGAAGCGGCCAAAGAATTTCTCGACGCCGCTAAGATGAGCGGATCGCAGCGGGCCCTCGCCCTGCAACAACGCGCTGGAGGACAATTGTTGACGGGCGGGCATATCGAAGAGGGTCTGGAAGTTTTTCGCACAGTCCTTGAGACTGCCGGATTCAAGTTAGCCAACGGACCCAGGCGCGCACTGGCCTCTCTGATTATGCGCCGCTTGTGGATTGGTCTGCGCGGGCTTGAGTTCACGGAACGCAAAGCGAGCGAAATCCCCGAGGAGGAGTTGGCCCGTATTGATATCTGCTGGTCAGTCGCCGCGGGACTCGGCGTGGTCGATCTGATCCGCGGCGCGGACTTTCAAAGCCGGCATCTCCTTTTGGCTTTGCGTGCGGGGGAAATTTATCGCGTGGCCCGCGCGATGGCTTTCGAAGTAGCCCAAACCGCCGCGCGTGGTGGGGCAAAGCGAGAGCAGGCAATGGAGCTCGCCGAACGAGCCGAACACCTGGCGCAGCGGGCCGCGAATCCGCACGCTCTGGGCCTGGCGATCTGGGCGCGCGGCTTAAGTGCCTATCTGGTTGGCGACTGGAAGCAGGCGGCTGAATTGTGTGAACGCGCCGCGGAAGTTTTGCGCGACGAATGCACCGGCGTGACCTGGGAATTGACGATCGCGCATCGCTTCATGCTCAGCTCGCTGATGTTTTTAGGAGAGATGGTCGAGGTTTCGCGGCGCGTGCCGCATTTGTTGGCGACGGCCCTGGAGCAGGGCAATCTTTTCGCGGCGACGGATCTGCGCACGCGCATGAATCCGATCTGGCTGGCGGCCGACGATCCCGATCGAGCGCGGGCCGAGGTGATCTCGGCTCTGACCACCTGGCCGCGCAAAGGCTTTCACCTGCAGCACTACAGTTCGCTGGTGGCCCTCGCTCAAATCGAACTCTACACGGGAGACTATGAGGTGGCCTGGCGGCACATCGAGGGACAGATCAAGCCGCTGGAGAAATCCATGCTGCTGCGCATTCAAGGGCTGCGGATCGAAGCGAAGTACTTGCGGGCACGACTGGCTCTGGCCAGCGCCGCTGGCTCGCGACGAGAGCAACGTTTGCGAATCGCGGAGAGCCTCGCGCACAGCATCGAGAAAGAACAGATGGGTTGGTCTAATCCTCTCGCCCTGATAATCCGGGCGGGACTCGCCCGGCGCCGCGGAAACGAGAGCCGCGCGGTGGCCCTACTTTCCCAGTCCATTGCCGGTCTGGAGGCGTCTGACATGGCATTGTATGCCGCGGCCGCCCGGCGCAAGTTGGGTGAAATAATCGGCGGCGACCAGGGTGCGGATCTGATCATTCAGGCGGAAGAGTGGATGAGCAAACAGCAGATCAGGAATCCGGCAGCAGTGGCGAATTTGTTGGCGCCGGGGTTTAGTGAGCCACCCCCCAACTGATTAACCGCAGAGGACGCAAAGGTTTTTCGCAAAGGGCCGCAGAGATGACCGCACGGATTGCGCGCCTGCACTTCAATCCGCTGATGATGACTAAATTGACGATCAATCAATCCCTGATGACTCATGGGCTCTACCAATCGCAACTGATCAGTACTATCTTTGATGGGGAGGGTGCGAAGCCTCTGTTCATCAAAGCCCTCTCCAATTAGAGAGGAAGAACGATTTTCTCTAGCTCTTCTAATCCCAAAGATCTAACGGACCCTTACACCGAAATGATTTTTCAAAGCCCTTACCCGGACATCGAAATTCCCGAAGTTCCAATCACCTCGTTCATCCTCGAACACGCGTCGCAATTTGGCAGCCGAGCTGCTTTGATCGACGGCAACACCGGAAACCAACTGACCTACGACGAGCTCGCCACCGCAGTCGCTCGCACGGCATCGGGTCTGGCGGCGCGCGGTTTTGGCAAAGGCGATGTCTTTGCGATTAATTCTTCAAACATGCCCGAATACGGGGTCGCGTTTCTCGCTGTGGCCCAGCTCGGCGGCGTCGCCACGATGGTTTCGCCCTTGTTCAATGAAGCCGAGCTTACCGTGCAATTGAAAGACAGCGGCGCGCACTATTTATTGACGGACTCAGAGTCACTCGCAACCGCGATCGCCGCCGCGCGGGCGGTCAACCTGCGCGAGGTTTTTGTGCTGGGCGAATCAAACGGTGCTGATGATGCTACTTCTTTCAGCGACCTGCAAAAGCATGAAGGCCGTGCCCCACAATCGGATATCAAGCCCCGGGAAGACGTGGTGGCGTTGCCCTATTCCAGCGGCACCACTGGTTTGCCCAAGGGCGTAATGCTGACTCACTACAATCTCGTCGCCATGTTGCGCCAGTTGGAAACGGCGGCAGTGCTGCACGCCGGCGACCGGGTCATTTGCGTGGTGCCCTGTTATCACGTCTATGGATTTCATGTGGTGATGAATCTTGGTTTGCGCACCGGCGCCACCGTGGTGACTTTGCCGCGGTTTGATTTGGCAGACTTTCTGAGAGCGTTGCAGAAGTATGAAATCAACATCGTGCCGGTGGTGCCGCCCATCGTGCTGATCCTGGCGCGATCACCGCTGGTTGAAGGTTACGATCTATCGAGGTTGGAAACGCTGCACTGCGGCGCGGCGCCTCTTTCGGTCGAAGTGGCCAACGCCGCCTGCGAGCGGTTGGGGGTCGGCATCAGTTACGGTTACGGCATGACCGAGCTGAGTCCGCTCTCGCACCTGACTTATCCCGCCGCCGCTGAACACAAGCCCGCTTCCGCAGGTTATTGCCTCCCAAATACGACTTGTAAGATCGTCGGCATCGAAAGCCGGGCCGAACTGGAGCCGGGGGAAGAAGGCGAAGTATGCGTCCGCGGCCCGCAAGTCATGAAGGGTTACCTGGGCCAACCTGAGGCCAGCGCCGAATTAATCGACAGCGAAGGCTGGTTGCGCACGGGCGACATCGGCTATGCGGATGAAGACGGCGCGCTGTACATCGTCGATCGTCTGAAAGAATTGATCAAATACAAGGGCCGGCAGGTTGCGCCGGCGGAACTCGAGGCATTGCTCCTTTCACACCCGGCCGTTGCGGACGCAGCGGTCCTGCCCAGTCCGGATGAGCAGGCGGGCGAAGTGCCGATAGCGTTTGTGGTGCTCAAGGAAACGGCTACCGCGGCGGAGCTCATGGACCATGTAGCCGAACGTGTCGCGCCGTACAAAAAGATCCGGAGGGTGGAATTCATCGATCAGATTCCGAAGAGCCCGGCGGGGAAAATTCTGCGGCGCGTGCTGGCGCTGCGGGTAAGGCAGGAAGTGCGTGTAAATGACGAAGGCAGAGAGTGAACAGTGAGCTTGAGCCGCGCGCATCGCCATGCTGCCAGGCGCCGTTGCACCTGAAGGATCAAATATCCGAGCGGGCGCATCGGTATCGTTCCACATCAGAATGCGACTTTGACCCACGCGCTCACGCGGGTGGTGCTGACCTCACACCCAGGCCCCTGGTTCACGCCAACGCTCGTTGCTTCACTCCCACGCTCTTCATTAATCCCGAATCAATCAACTCACCCGAGAGATTGCCTGCTTTATCAGTCACCATCGTCGGTTGAAAGTGCGTCTGGAAACGCGGGTCGACACGGAAGGCGGGCGTGTAAAGGTCATCGAGCGGTTCAGTCGTGCTGACGTAGGTGCGGGTGCGGCGCTTCTTTAACCAACCCAACGCGGTGGTGGAAGTCATGAGCGTGTGCGCCGACAGCAGCAACCCCTGTTCAAATCCTATCGACAACTGCAGCGGGTTTAGTTTCGATCGGTAGAGATTGAAGAAGCGCACGGAATGTTTGGCCACTCGCCCGCGCAAGCCGCGAAACTGTTCCGCCCCTCGGACGAACTCAACGGCCTCGTCAATTGGATCGAGCGTCTTCTGCACAATCGTAATCCCGTCCATGTCGCGCAGCTTCGTATCGGGCAGAATAGTTTGATTGTTGAGGCAGTCGAAGAAATAAGGAGTGCCGAGAATTGGTATCGAAAGCGTGATGAATGCCGGCAGAGTAATCTCCGGCGTGCCGGTAATGAACTCAAGTTCCCGGCGGACATCGGCCACCGTGCGCGTGCTGATATCCAGCATCAACCCGTAACAAAAGATGATGCCCGCGTTCAGACAGCGACTGATCATCTCAACCTGGGGCGTGGAGGTGTTCTGGAGCTTGTTGAAGGAACGCAACCAGTCGGCATCGAACGACTCGACGCCGCTGAACAGCAGCTCGCATCCGGATTCTTTTACCAGGGTCAGATTCTCGGGCCGGTTAAAAAAGTCATTGGTTACCAGCGCGGCCCAGTTCCGGAAATGTCCGGCGGCGCGCAATTCCCTGATCAGGCTGATGCGCCGTTGGAAGTGGTCCCGGTCGTTTCCGTAAAAGTTGTTGTCGACAAACAGCAGCTTTCGTCTTTTTCCCGCAGCCAGAATCTGCTGGCGAATACTCTCGATATCATAGGTTTTATAACTCCGGCCCTCGCCGGTCAGCGCGCAAAACGAACAGTGGAAGTTGCAGTAACGCGTGCTCTCAACATGGGTGATATACCTGACCCAGTAAGCCAGATCAAAACGCGGCTCCATCCGTTCGGCCGCATAGGGCTCGCCCCAGGCGGCGGCTATGACTTCGCGCAACTCTTCGATATCTCCGAGACAGCAGTAGTCAAAGAACTTTTCTGACAGCAGCGGCAAAGCGCGGACCGCTGGCCCGCCGGCGACTACGATCACGCGCGAGTTTTTGGTGCGAGCATAAGCGGTCAGGTGCAACATGCGATCGAAGCAGTGAGTCAGCCCCGTCAGCACCAGCATGTCGGGCCAGCCGAGCACGGCCGGGTCGATCAGCGGGCCGCTCGATACTTCGTCATAGCAGCGCACCTCGCACAGCTCGCGCGAGCACGCGCCGGCCAGATAGATTGGGCCGACGGCGTGCGGAAACTTATTGGGACGGCGAATCGGTTCGCGTGAGTAGTCAAGGTAGCAGTTGACTACGAGGACGCGGCGGCGCGGCAGGGGAAATCTCTGAATCTGTTCGGGGGACGATTCAGACATGGGAGCAAGACCTTTTATCCTGTGGCAAACACTGGTTCGCGCGTCAGTTGGACGGGCGGCATGTAAGTCTCTTCTCCCTTGATGCGAACCAGGGAAGTGAAATCGTTTTCGAGCATACCCGCACGCCGCAACTCACGAATTTTGTCCGGCGGCAGTGACGGCAGACCACGCAATTCCGCAAACGGCGGTGGCATTGATCGCACCTGCTCGCGCTGGGGAGGATGAAGTTCAATGTTCTTGTTGAATCTCGGGGCCAGGTGCCGAAAAGCTTCGACCACGCCGACCGATGGATGCGTGATTGCGGTCGAGCCTTCGGTGTAACAACCGACATGACAACGCGAATCGCAGTAGGGAATGATGCCGAACTTTTCCTCGCCGATTTCCATCGCCTTGTAATAGTCGCCGATGTCCAAAAGGTTTCCGGCTACACTATTCAAAGGCGCGCACGGATAAAAAATGTCACCGTGCGGGTAAACGATCGGGCGGGTGGTTGGATAGCATTCGAATCGCTTGAAATCCCTGATTGTGCGCAGGACCTCTGCATTGCCATAGACTCGCGCGCCTTTGCGCTTGGCTCGCGCGACTTCATCGATCAGGGCTTGCCAACGCGGATTATCAACCAGACCCGGGCATGGATACTTGCCCACGATGTAAGGCATCGGTGTCCAGTAGAAGTCATTCTCAACGCAATATTCAAACACGTCCCAGGCGTCGTCGATGGTCTCCGGAAAAATTACTGAGTTGATGATGAAGTCGAACTTCAGCTTGTGTTCGCGGCGATACTCTTTCGCCAGTTCGATGTTCTGCTTGACGCGCGAGGTCTGTCCGTCCTTGCTCAGATTAATCAGATCATCGCTGCGAGCATCGTCCGGCGAGTCCAGACTAATCACCAGGTAATCGATATGTTTCAAAGTGGCGAGGTGCTTATCGAGCAGATAAGCATTGGTGTTGAAAGTAACGGGGCAAAAACCAAGCCGGCCGATGTTCTCGAAAATCTCGTCGATATCGCCGCGAACTGTGGGCTCGCCCCCGGTGATATTGAGACCTGGCGATGCGCGCCGCAGAATCTCGAGCACTTCGATCGTCCGCGCCGTGTTCAGACGTTTCTCGGCGATGTCAGGATACATATTGCCGGATCCGTCGTCACAGTAGGTGCAGCGAAAGTTGCACTTCATCGTCACATAGAAGCCGGCGATCATTGGCTTGACGAGTTTCTTATTGGGGCCGCGACCGTAACGCGCCTGAAAGACGTTCTCAACAAATCTAAACATGAACTGATAGGGGATTCGGCGCATTGGATCCTTTTTGGTTACCTTGCCTGGTGGTCGAACGTGAAAAGTAAAAAACCCTGTCGGGACTGAAAGTGGCGGCTATTGTGTACTTGCTAGGGTTTCTAGTCAATCCCGATTCCGACTCCCAACGCGTTTTGTGGCTTTTGTAGTCAGGGCGATGCTAGCATTGCGCCGGAGCGCTTCTGCAAATGACACCTTTGAAATACAAGAGCCTTCATGGGTTTTGGCTGGCTCTGGCGGCCCTGTTCGTGATGCCAGTGGGCGATGGCAAAACGCCCGGTCAGGCAAGAAACTCTGCCGGTCCGCAGACCAGCGAGGGGCGGATTCTGCTCACCGCGGTTGATAAGAATGGGCATTTCGTCAACACTCTGCGGGCGGATGACCTGAAGCTTTTCCAGGATGGTACGCCGCAGGCAATAAGCAGCTTGCAGCAGATCAGTGAGCGCCCGGTATCTCTGGCGATTCTAATCGACGCCAGCGCTTCGCAAGAACGAACTTTGCCAGAGCAAAAACTCGCCGCAACTTCTTTCGTTGAGACAATCATCCGGCCCTCTCGCGATCGGGCAGCAGTCGCCACCTTTACCGGCACTCTCGCGCTCGAGCAAAAGCTGACTGGGGATATTTCGTTACTGCGTCAGGCGATTGCGCGCGCGCGATTTGTCCCGCCGCCAGGTTATGTGCGCGGCGGTTTGATTATTGGCCCACCACCACCGGTCAAACGTACCGCTGCGAGCCTGGCGAGTTCCACGGCTGTATGGGACGCTGTAATCGAGGCCTGTAGTGCCGTGCTGGCGTCGTCTGCAGTGGATGCCCGACGCGCGATCATTCTGCTCACCGACGGATGGGACACGATTAGCCAGAGCAAGATGTCAGCCGCCGTTGATAGAGCCGTGCAAGATGAAATCGCCGTCTACTCGATCGGCATCGGCGAGCCGGAGTTTGGCATTGATAAAGATGCAATGCGCAAACTTTCCCAACGCACTGGGGGGCGGGCATTCTTTCCCAAAAAGCTCGGTGAACTCACCGGCATCTTTGCCGAAATCGGACAGGAGCTTCGCACCCAGTACGTAATTTCTTTTAGCTCTCGACCAGGCCCAGGCCGGATTAAGCTGGAGCTTCTGAATCCCGTGCTACGCAGCGCGGGTGTCCAGCTTTCTTATCAGCAGTCCGTACCAGGCAAGTGAACTCATGTCCCAGCCTTTTCTCTCAGCACTCTTTGACACTACCGAACGCCAGCCGCTGAGTGTGTCTGAACTAACCGGCATGATCCGGGGCGAGCTCGAGCGGCGATTCTCATCGGTCTGGGTCGAGGGAGAGATTTCCAACTTTCGCGCACACGGTTCCGGACACTGGTACTTCACTCTGAAAGACGAATCGGCGCAAATGCGTTGCGCCTGTTATCGCAGCAGCAATCAGCGGATTCGGTTTCGTCCCGAAGATGGCCTGCAGATGCGCGCGCGCGGCCGTTTGAGCGTCTACGAGCAGAAGGGCGAATACCAGTTGATTGTCGACGGGCTTGAGCCCGTGGGCGCCGGCGCACTGCAATTGGCCTTCGAGCAAACCAAGGCCAGGTTGCAGGCCGAAGGCTTGTTCGCCGAAAGTTTGAAACGCGCAATTCCCATGTTGCCGCGCCGCGTCGGGGTGATCACTTCACCGACCGGGGCTGCGATTCGAGACATCCTGCACGTAATCGCACGACGCACGCGCACGGTGAACGTGCTGTTCGCGGCCACACGCGTTCAGGGCGATGGCGCCGCCCAGGAGATCGTGCGCGCGATCAGATTGCTCAACGACTTTCATGCGCGCGCGGCGGCGGACGAAGGAATTGACGTAATCATCGTAGGCCGCGGCGGCGGCTCGATAGAAGATCTCTGGGCTTTCAACGAAGAGGTCGTGGCGCGCGCGATTCGGGCTTCGACAATTCCAGTAATTTCAGCCGTAGGCCACGAAACTGATTTTACGATCGCTGACTTTGTCGCCGACATGCGCGCGCCGACACCTTCGGCCGCCGCTGAGATTGTCGCCGCGCATGAAGCTCAGTTATGCTCGCTGCTCGCGAGTCTGACAGCGACTCTCGCGCGCTCGATTCGCTACCGCATCGCGGGATCGCGTACCGAAGTGCAGGAACTGGCCCTCTCGCCCGCGTTCGACGCGGTGGCGACGCGGCTGCACGAGGCCAGGGCGGCGACCGGCGATGCCGAACATCGGTTGCAGACCGCGATCACGCGCTTTGTTCAGAGTGCGCAACGCCGGGTAGGCGCCGCGACCCACAGCTTGTCGCCGGCCCAGCTTCGTTCCGCTGTGCTGACTGCGCGCACTCGGCTCGAGTCGCTTAACAAGGCGCGCGATGCCGGAGTCGCAACGCGGATCGAGACGGCGAAGCAACAACTGGCGATCGCTGCGGCTGCGCTCGACGCGATGTCGCCGCTCCGGGTGCTCGAACGCGGCTATGCGATTGCGCATGACTCAGCGGGACACATCGTCCGTGAAGCGAGCGCCGTGTCGATCGACGATGCTTTGAGGCTCCGCCTATGGAAGGGTGTAGTGAACTGCCGTGTCGAAGGGACCGAAGAACAGTAAAATGAAACGCAACCGAATCGTTATCAATCTTGATGAAGCCGGCGCGGCTCCAGGTAAAGGACGCAGAAGACGAGCGCGCAGGGGCGCCGGCCGGCTGTTATTGATCATCGGCGTAGTGCTGCTCCTGTTGGTTGGCGGTCTGTCTGCCGGCGGCTATTTTTGGTGGCGCAATTATCAGAACAGTCCTGCCTATAGCCTCGCCCTTCTCGCAGATGCAGCTCAGCGAAACGACACTGCGGAGGTCGAAAGCATCATTGACAGCGACAAGGTCTGCGATGATTTTGTGGCCCAGGTGCAACAGCGTGCGGGCGGTTCGGCGCTCTCGGCCATCACTTCAATTCTGCCGGCCCAAACCACTTCGGCGATGCAGACCGTCACGCCCAAACTCAAGCAGACTGTGCACGAGGAGTTGATGAAGGAGGTGCAGAGACTTACCGAGGTGGCGAAGGGCAAACCTTTCCTTCTGGTCGCGCTGGCGATAACCAGCTTTGCCGATATCACTCAACAAAACAATGTGGCTCAGGTTAAGGTGAATATCAAAGACGAGCATCTTCAGCTTACAATGCAACCGTCGACCGTGGACGCGAAGCGTTGGCGAATCACTGGGGTGCAGGATGACAAGCTGACAAAAATGATCGCCGACGGAGTGACTCGCAGCCTGACCTCGACTGGTTCTGAGGTGAAGGATGCGATTCAAAAACAGTTGGACAAGTTGAAGTAAGGACTACCACAAGCTTTGGCTTGTCGATAACCTGGGCAAACTGAAGTTTGCCCTACATGTCTGGCCAACTATGAGCAGCGCTAAACCAAAACCTTTCGAAACATCGCTGGAGGAACTCGAGCGAATCGTGCGCGAGTTGGAGCAGGGTGAACTTACCCTGGAAAAAAGTCTCGAATTGTTCGAGCAGGGGGTGAAGCTTTCGCGCGAGTGCCAGGATCGCCTGTCGCAGGCCGAGCGCCGCATCGAGATCCTGATGGGTGACAATCAGGGCCGTGCTTCGGTGCGGCCGTTCGATCCCGAGCCGAGCGACGACGGCAACGAAGAATAGAACGGAATCCTCTGACGCGGCTCCGTAGGAGCCAGATGTTTATAGTTATGGCCGCCCCACTGCAGCCCCATAAGCAAATATCTTGTCTACCGAAGCTTACCAAACTGGCCACCTCACCGGCGCGCGTGAATTCCTGACGGGCTGTCGCGCTGTGATTGACGCCGAACTTGACCGGCTAATTCCCAAAGAATCCGAACCGCCCGAGCGGGTGCATTCAGCTATGCGCTGGAGTCTGTTTGCGGGCGGCAAGAGATTTCGTCCCGCGCTCTTACTAGCGACCGGACAAACATTCGGCGCGAACCCGGACGATCTCCTGCGCACCGCCTGCGCGCTCGAGATGATTCATACTTACTCACTGATCCACGATGATTTGCCTTCGATGGACAACGATGAACTCCGGCGCGGGCGGCCTACTTGTCACTTGAAGTTTGACGAAGCCACCGCAATCCTGGCCGGCGACGCACTGCAGACCCTGGCCTTTCAAACGATCGCCGAAGATCACCGGTTGCCGGCTGAACTTCGAGTTCAATTGATCGCGGAAATCGCTCGGGCGGCTGGAACTCCGGCGGGCATGGTTGCGGGTCAGGCCCACGATCTCGACGCCGAATCTCGCGACGTCAGCAAACAGGAATTGGAGCGGATTCATCATCACAAGACCGGTGCTCTGATCCGCGCTTCGGCGCGATGCGGTGCAATGATTGCGCGCGCAGATCAAAGCGAGTTAGCCGCTATTATCGAGTATGCGACGAACCTGGGCCTCTTGTTTCAGATCACGGACGATCTGCTTGACGTGACGGCGACGGCGGAAGACCTGGGAAAGACACCGGGCAAGGATGCGCGATCGAGCAAGGCAACCTACCCTGCGCTCTATGGAATTGAAGCCACCCGCGCCCAGCTCGAAGACGTTCACCAGGCCGTGTGCCAGGCAATTGAAGGAATCGACCCACCCGCAGAACTCCTGCGTTCGATCGCCGACTTTATTCGTCAGCGCCAGAACTAACCTCCCAGAGAATTCTGAGAGTCATGTCGCATAGCTGGCATAGACACTTTTAACTTTTTCCAGAAAATCGCGACGGTCGATGAGGTAGTGAAGCTTGACTGTTTCGCCGACGACCTTTTCCGGTTCAGGGAGCGCTCCCTTGCTGGATTTTTTAGCGGCATTCTTTGCGGATTTTTTCTTCGTCGCCGTTTTCTTTTTGGCAGGTGCTGACTTGTCACTGCCGCCCGGGGTACTGACTTGCGACCACTCGTGTTTTGCAGCCAGGTGTTCGACCAGTTTTTCGAACACCTCGCCCGGTTCGCGCTGAGTGATTCCGATTTGATCGAGGTAGCCGCTGTAACGCAGGCGGCGGATCAATTCCATCAGAGTCAGCCGGCCCTCGAGGGTCAGGCCGCCATGCGCGTGTGAACGGCTGACCAGATACTGGATCAAAATCGCTTCGCTGTAGAGACTCGGCGCCAGAAATAAACGACCGCCGTCACGTTCCCAACCCTCGGCCAGGCGACTCGACCGGCGCACTGAGCGCAATTCCTCAAAGACTTCGACCCAGTTCGTCTTCGGCTCGCGACGTTCCAGGTACATCCGCGTGGCGTCCTCCAGCCACCGCTCCTGATCGAGGTCGAGATTGCCACGCATCGTGTCCAGCCATTCAAACAGGACCACGCGCGAATCGGATTTCTTTTCCATCACCAGAAACTGATCGTCCGCCCGGGGCAGTTTTTTTTGCAGCGCGCGACGCGGCGCATCCGTAGTCTTGCCGCCTTCGATGCAGCAGGTATCAAAACGCGCCAGCCAACGCTTCGCTGCACCGCAGTAAGGACAGCGCGGGTTCTTTTCGTCGCTGTCAAAGTAAGGCCGGGCGGCGGCACGGCTGGTCAGCTCTGCGATCGTCGGAGTGTGACGTTTCACTTCGGAGAAGGCCGTGCGCGGCGCCAGTCCGAGTTGTTTGGTGAAGATATCGAAGATACAGGCGAGACAAACCAGGGTGGTGTATTCAGTCACGGTTCCCGGAGGAAAATCGCTGAGATCGAGTTCGCGCTTTTTCGTCGCGGGCATGAGGGGAATTTAACCACAAGGTGGAAGTTAAGTCAGTAGAGCGGAGATGTGGGTTTCGGATCGTGGCTCCTGTTTGCCGCAGAGCCGCTTAAGCAATCGCCACCAGCGCCGGCTCGCTATCGGTATGTCCGAGGGCCAGATCAAGTTCGGCAGCCACGTCACCGCTGCCTGCGGAAAGTTTTTTGAAGTCGAACAAACCGTGATCGAGCAAGTGCGATGGGATCACCTTCCCCATCGCGTTCAGCATCGATGCCCGCACATTCGGAATCTCTTTCTCGAGCTCGGCAATCAGATTTTTGATCTTGACCCGTTTCAGGTTTGTCTGCGAGCCGCACAGGTCGCAGGGGATGATCGGAAACTGTTCGGCGGCGGCGAATTCGGCAATGTCGCTTTCGCGGCAATAGGCGAGCGGCCGAATGACTGTGTTGCGGCCATCGTCTGAACGCAGCAGCGGCGGCATCGCTTTCAGAGAGCCGACATAAAACAGGTTCAGCAGAAAGGTCGCGATGATGTCGTCGGCATGATGACCCAGGGCGATCCGGTTACAGCCTTCCTCGACCGCGATGTTGTAGAGCACGCCGCGGCGCAGACGCGAACAGACCGCACAGAAGGTCTTGCCCTCAGGCACCAGTCGCTTCACCACCGAATACGTATCGCGCTCGACGATGCGAAACGACACCCCACGACCGCTGAGATAATTGGGCAACACCTCCGCCGGAAAATTCGGTTGCTTTTGATCCAGATTAACCGCCAGCAGATCGAACCTTACCGGCGCGCGCTGTTGCACGTCGAGGAGCAACTCGAGCAGAGTGTAGCTGTCTTTTCCACCCGAGAGGCAGACCATTATCCGGTCGCCGTCTTCGATCATGCGAAAGTCTGAAATCGCCTCGCCCATGCGACGCAGCAGTCTGATCCTGGCCTTGTTCTCCAACTTCATGGAACCATTTTCCGGTTTCGTGCGAATGTTTCTTGAGCATGCCACGTGATTGCTAGCCCTGACAAGGCAATATGTCTTGACGCATTTGACCAGAGGTAGCAATAATGCCGCAGCTAGGAAGATGTGAGTTTCTTCAGTTCTTCGCATTTCTCGATCAATCAAAGTTTACCGATCAGGATCCCAAAGGAAGTTCCCCCCTATGAATAATTCAAGACTCAAGATCGGCCTTATGGCTGTTTGTCTGGCGCTGGTGGCAATGCCCACAATGATCGTTCACAGTGCCGGCGGTCGCATCGAAGGAAAAGTTACCGATCCGAAGGGCGCCAGCGTACTCGGCGCCCAGATCACAGTGCTCGATCCGGCGAGCGAACAGAAATTCACCGCGATCACGGATACTGAGGGACACTTCAAAATTGAAGGCCTCACCGCCGGCACCTATACGGTCATCATTTCGGCTGCGGGATTCAGCGAAGCTCGCCGCGAAACGGTCACGGTAACCGACGGCGCAGCCACGACCGTCGACATTAAACTCGAGATTGCCGGCGTCGAGGCTTCGGTGACCGTTTCCGGCGTTAAGCCCAACACCGATCCCCTATATCAGCAACTGCGACAGACCGGCCGGACCGACGGGGATTTTGGCGGCCCCTTCGCCACCGTAAATAACCTCGTGCTGAAACGTGACGCGGCGGTCTTCACCTTGCGCAGCGGCGAAGTCTATTTTGCTCCGCCGGTTGATGGCCGAGTCACGGCGGCAGTCTTCATCGGCGATGGTGAGTTAACGCTGATCCCACCCACGAAGATCGAGCAGCACACCATGTCTCTGTTCATCGAACAGGAGCGGCTCACTGAGCCGTTTACCCGGCTGGTGATCCGTTTTACTGACAAGACCTTCGAAGAGATCAAAGCCTCAACGAATGCGACGATGGGCGCCGGCGGCTCACAGGCGCCGAAGGCCCGCGAGTTTTATCGCGATAATCAACAACTGTTGCGCAAGCAACTTCGCGATAATGCCGACATCCGTACGCTGACCGACCTCTATGGACCCCAGCGTCCCGGATACTTCACTTCCTTTATCGATGGAAAGAGACACGGCAAGCTCGTATTCCTACTCGATCCGCTCGGCATCCCCCAGGTCTCGCCGGAGGAGATTGCGCTGTTCAGTTACGGTGATACGGACGGCGGCGTCTGGACCGCTTTTCATTTTGCCGAGGAATACAGCAAAGGAACCGCCGCCAGTTCGGAAGACCATCGGCTCTACGACATCACACATCATGAGATCGATGGCGCGATCAAGGGCGCAACCATAACCGCAAATGATCGGGTGACTTTTCGTCCCCTGGTCCCGGGACGCGTCTTGCCTTTTAGTCTTTATCGCACCTTGCGGGTCAGTCGGGTCCAGGACATTGAAGGCAAAGACATACCTTTCATTCAGGAGAACAAGGATGAAGATGCGGACTTTGCCGTCATCATGCCGCAGACTCTGGAGGTCGGAAAAGACTATACCCTGACCGTGCAGTATGCCGGCAACGACGCTTTGCGCGATTCCGGGGGCGGCAACTTTATTCTGGTCCCCAGATCCACCTGGTATCCCAACAACAGCGGAACACAATTTGGCGACCGGGCAAAGTTCGACTTTACCTTTCGTTATCCCAAGGGCTACACGTTCGTTGGTACCGGCGCTCAGGTCGAACCGGATCAAAAGGACGGAGACGTGATGGTCGCAAAGTGGTCCAGCGGCCAGACCGATCTGGCTGTAGCGGGATTCAACTATGGCCGCTTCAAGAAAAAGGAATTTGCCGATAAGGAGACGGGCTACAACATCGAGTTTTACGGCAACGAGGAATTGCCGGACTCAGTCAAAGCCATGCAGCACAACATCGAACGAGCTGAAAACTCCGGCATCAACACCATGACCACGCTGGGCTCGATCTCGACTACCTCAATGGCGAACACCGCGCTGGCTGACGCTGAAAACGCCACCCGCATCTATAACGCTTTTTATGGGAAGCTTCCATACACGCGGATAGCTATGACTCAGCAACCGGCCGGGTTCTTTGGACAAGCCTGGCCCACTCTGGTCTTCATGCCATTCATCGCGTTTATCGATACTACGCAACGGGCCCAGATGCTGGGCGTGCGCGGGGGCACAGATAATTTCTGGCGCTATGTTGCACCGCATGAACTTGCCCACCAATGGTGGGGACACATCGTTGGCTGGGACAGCTACCACGATCAGTGGATGAGTGAAGGCTTTGCCGAGTTCTCGGCCTCGCTCTACGTTCAGTATGTCCGCCGCGACCCGGCGAAGTTCATCGAGTTCTGGAATAACCAGCGCGATCTGATCACGCAATCGGGACCGCAGACGCGTGACATTAAGCCTTATACGATCGGCCCGGTTACGCAAGGTTATCGCCTGAGCAACGCGAAGACTCGCGCCGCGTACCGGTTCCTCGTTTATCCGAAGGGCGCCTACATCCTGCACATGCTGCGGATGATGTTTTATGTCCACGGTGACGGCGACAAACGGTTTCAGGAAATGATGAAAGACTTTGTCCAGACCCATTTCAACCAGGACGTCTCGACCGAAGACTTCAAACGCATCGTCGAGAAACATATGACGAAGGAGATGGACCTCGACGGGAATCAGCGCATGGATTGGTTTTTCAACGAGTGGGTGTACGGCACAGAAATGCCCAGCTACAAGTTCGAGTATCAACTCAGTCCTGGTGGGGACACCTTGAATGGGCGAATCACCCAATCCGGCGTGAGCGATCAATTTAAAATGCTGGTGCCGATTTATCTGGATTTGGGTAAAGGTTGGATCAAGGTCGGCGCGGCCAACATCACCGGCAATTCGTCGGTGGAGTTAAAGAACCTGAAACTGGCGGCGCCGGTGAAACGCGCGTCAATCTGCGCGATGAACGACGTGCTGGCTTTGAATATTCAGAACTCGAAATAAACCCGGTGTCGTCTTCAGGGCTTCGGATTCACGTCAGTTTTAGGAGGTTGGTAAATGTAGCTGCGCCTGGTTCTCACCACCAGGCCGTGGCGACCGACTTTCACGTTCAGAGTTCGTGACTGGGTTTCGGAAGCAATCCTTGCCGGGTAGTAGCCCAGGCTGTATTGCGACCGCAGTTGTTCCGCGATGCGCGCAAATGCGTGTTTTATATTTCCCAAATCAGGAGCGTGATAGTACTCGCCGGCGCTCTTCGTCGCCAGATCGTTTAAGTACGCAGTAGCCCGCCGGTAGTCTTCACGTCCCAGTCCCGGAGGATAAAGCCTGGTAGTTTTTTTGGTGATTTCACTTCCCCACTGGGCAATTCGGGTCTGATCAAAAAAGGTGTCGTATTGCACTGAACAAATTATCGCGTCGGTTTCTTCAGCCGCGCGCAGAGTAGCGCCGCTGTCCTCAAGGCTCACATGATCCACCCCGTCGGTAAGCAGCACTATTGCCTTGCGGCCTGAGATGCGACTGAACCTCTGATTCAGTACCAGGTCTACAGCATCGTAAAGATGCGTGCTGTTTCCCGACTTTGCTCCGAGGACGGCAGCACGTAAGACTTGACGGTTGGCGGTTGGCCCTGCAATTACCTTAACAGAGTCGCTGAAGGCGATGACCATCACCCGATCATCCGGCCGTAGTTGATCAATGAAAGCAATCGCGGCCGCTTTGATGTCTTCGAGCCGGAAACTCGTTGAGGCGCTGGTGTCCAGCAACAGGGCGACGACGAGGGGCTTTTCGACCTCAGCAAAGTGGGTGATGCGTTGCTCAACCCCATCTTCGTAAATATGAAAATCTTCGGGCCGCAGTTTGGGCACAAATCTACCCTGTCGATTCCTTACCGTAACGGGTAGATTGACCAGAGTCGTGTCCACCCGGACAACATCCGGAACGTCCTCGCCTGGTGTAGGTGAGGACGACTGCGCCGGTGCTTGAGAGGCCGTGCCGCTCAGAAAAAATATCATGACCGCGATTCGCGTTAGTCGCACCAGGTCCGGTCTTGAGCGACGCGGTGCTATCAGAGAAGGCAAAGTCATAATCATGCTTGAGAAGCGGCTCTTATTAAAGTGCCTTTACAGTTTGAAGTTCTCTGCGCCCTCAGTTTTTTCGTCACGGCGGTGAGTGGTTCCGGAGAAGTAGAATAAAGACCCACAGAGAAGCCCTAAGCAAAGACCCACTAATAGCAAAGAAGTTCCGTCAGTTGGAAAGAAATCCGCGGTCGGCGTGCATTATTACTCACGCCAGGATCGACGTCTCCCAGATTTTGTTAATTGCCAGGACGTTGGGCCCGCGGCTTCCGGGCGAAAACTCCTTGAACCCTTTGCAGAGCCTGTGATAACGTGCGCCGCACGCAGGCGATTGTATCTAAGAGCTCGTCCGGGCAGTTGTCAAAGCGGCTTCGTCCCACACCCAAAATGGATCCAACCATGAAACTGCAAAAGCAGTTTCTGTGGAGAAAAAGAAATGTCCCAAGCGAAGGCGGCTCTGGAACGTGAGCCAGCGGTCGAGATTCAGCCCTTAGCTGAACAAGTAATTCGCACCCCAGGAGTCTCGGCTTTGCCGGCCCTGATGCCGGGCAGCCTGAAGACCACCGAACAACCATCGGCAGTCGTAGGGCCGGTCGCACCCCTGCGAACAATCCCTCTGGCTCGTCCTCGCCGCGAAAACAACAATTCAATCTTTCAGGCGCGTGTGCCGGCAGTCATCGGCGAAGCTACTTTTCGCGGCTGGATGCCCGTCGATGGAATAATCTCCGGCCAACTGGGAGCGAACGGCAGCACGCTGGCAATCAAACAACGTCCCCAGGGCCTCGGGCCGGAACCGGAACTGACCGGCGAAATTCATTTCAAGGACATGCTGAGAGTCAATGGTCACATCGCCTGCAAGGTGAGTTCGCAGAAGGGAACTCTAATCGTCGATGGGTCGGCCCTGGTCGACGGCGATATCGAAGTCGGGGCGGTAGTGATCAGCGGCACGGTCAATGGAGACGTGATTGCCCAGGAGCGAGTTGAGCTGGGCGCAGCCGCTGTGGTCAATGGCAACATTTCTACTCGGATGCTTACCATGAAACCCGGCGCGATCTTCCAGGGTGACTGCCGGATGCTGAAGGATGAAAGCAGCACCGGGTAGAGGGCAGATTTAGTTGGCCCACTTGTGACCAATAATTTCACTCGTGCCCTCCACCAGGATTGCCGCGACTATAGACGATCCACGAAAACACACGAAGCGGATTAAGTGTGTTTTCGTGGATCGTTTCGTTGTCACGGGAACTACCCGGTTCGATCGCAGACTAAAGTTTGTGACCCGAAACATGTTAGAGTCCTACTGCTTTCTCAGTCCATTTTGAAGCTTCCTAAAACATGATCGATCTGCGTAGTGACACGGTAACGAAGCCGACGCCGGCAATGCGTCGCGCCATGGCCGACGCCGAAGTCGGTGACGACGTCTACGGCGAAGACCCGACGGTCAATCGTCTGCAGGAACGGGCTGCCGAGATATTCGAGAAGGAAGCCGCGATCTTTGTGCCGACAGGTTCCATGGGAAACCAGACCGCGGTCAAGTTGCATACGCGACCGGGCCAGGAAGTCATCATCGAAGAGCGCGGGCACATCTACAATTTTGAGATGGCCACGATGTCGGCGTTTGCGGGAGTGCTGGCGCGACCAGTCAGGAGCAATGACGGCAGCGGCATTCTTAACTGGGATGAAATCGCTCCGGCGATTCACACCCAATCAGCTTACTATGTGGCGCCGACCGGTCTGATCGCTTTAGAGAATTCACACAATCTGGCCGGCGGTTCGGTTCTGACCAGCGCTCGCACCGAAGATATCTGCGCCCGGGCTCACGAGAAGAATTTGCCCGTGCATCTGGACGGCGCGCGAATTTTCAATGCGGCCGCCGCCATGGGCGATACAGTCGCGAACCTCGCGCGACCCGTCGACTCAGTGATGTTTTGTCTTTCAAAAGGTCTGGGCGCGCCGGTCGGATCGATGCTGCTGGGAACGCGCGCGTTCATCGATGAAGCACGCGTGGTGCGCAAGATGCTCGGCGGCGGCATGCGCCAGGCGGGCGTGCTGGCTGCGGCCGGTTTGATTGCGCTCGAAGAATCGCCCAAAGGTCTGCTCGAAGATCATGCCAACGCCAAACTGCTGGCCGAAGGACTTGCGCAACTCCCCGGCATCAGGATCGATCCCGAAAAAGTCGTCACCAACATAATCATCTTCGAAGTCAGCGAGACCGGTCTGACCGCTGACGGCATTTGCACTCAACTACGCGAGCGCGGCGTTTTAGCTTCAGGCTTTGGCTCATCAATCCGAATGGTGACCCATTACGATGTGACGCGCGCCGATGTTGAGGCGGCGCTACGACAGCTGCGCACGGTACTGAACATTCATTAAAAGCTGCGAGGTGAAACGCATGGTGTTGACCTGACCTAACAGTTGCGCAACTAAAGCGTGGCATCGCATACTCACAGGGCGATGAAGAGCAAGCTGCGGGTCGTGGTGCAAGCAGGTCTGGCCATCTGGCTGGGCTGCTTCACGACACAGGCTGCGACCCTGCAACCTCCGCCGGCAAAGGAAATAATTTTCTTTGATGTCACAGATCTTCCGGCACGGATCGACGAGCCGAAGTTAAGCAAGAACAAAGAATTCAGCCTCGATTGCGCGGTGGCGAACCGCGCGGGCGAACGGTTGTTGGGAATTCATCTGATTCTGCTGGTGATTGACCCAACGGGTCGATTGCGGAGCCGGATCACCTGGACCGAACGCACTCAGATGGCGATGTACTCGATCAAAACCTTTATCTTTCACCCTGAGGTTGAGGTTGAGCTGCGAAGCACTGATCAACTCTTTCTGGGCGTCGACGAGGTCTTTGGCGCTGATACAATTTGGCGCGCGACCGGAGTGGAGAAAGCCTTGCGAGCGTACTCGCGTGGCCAGCATGACGTGGTTCCCACTGTGCGAACATTCGCTAATAAGTACGATCCTCCACCTGGTTTGAAAGTGATTCGGTAGGAGGAGCAAGAGTAAAACCCAGGCACTGAGTGCAAGTCGCTCGTCGAAATATGCGACCTGCGCCCCAAAGGTAAAAAACCGTGAAACGAAGTACACGTGGATGTGGATGCGCGATTGCGGTGCTGGTGCTAGTGCTGGCGGGAGGCACCTTCGCCTTTATCAAATGGGGCCTGCCATGGTGGCGTACGCGCCCGCCCAAACCATCCGGCGAACTGCAGGTGCATGTACTTGATGTGGGGCCGATCGAAGGCGATTCAATCCTGCTGATTTCACCCACGGGCAAGTCGGTGCTGATTGATGCGGGCGATGCCGGCAAGGGCAAAGTGGTGCTCGACGCTTTGAAGCGTTACAAAGTAGACCATCTAGATTACTTCATCGCCACCCATCCCCACCCGGATCATATTGGCGGGGCGGATGAAGTGCTCAACGGAATCAAAGTCACAAACATGATCGATAACGGGATCGATCTCTCGACACTGGCGCCGGCGGCCGCAACCCAATCCGGCAAGGCCAAGCCAGCGCCAACTCCTCCGGCAAAGAAAAATAAAACGAAAACTGTGATGGGCTTCTTTGACGAATACAAAGAGGCGCTGACAAAGAACGGTGCGCAATACGAAAAGGCCCAGCCAGGCAAGAAATATGATCTAGGCGGCGGCGCAATCCTGACCGTGCTCGCACCGAACGAGCCTTTCTTTGCCAAAGACCAAATGAAGACCGGTGGTAATGATCCCAACGCAAACTCGATCGTGCTCAGATTGGATTACGGTGATTTCTCGATGCTTTTCATGGGTGATGCGGAAGCACAGACCGAAGAGCGCCTGTTGAGCAAACCCGATCTGGACTTAAAAGCCAGGCTGATCAAGATCGGGCACCACGGTTCGAGGTACGCAACTACCGAAAATTTCGTTAAGCGCGTGCAGGCCGAGGCGGCCGTCATCTCTGACGGCGGGTGGAATCGTTACGGACATCCGGCCCAGTCGGTTCTCGATCGTCTGAAAGCAGCAAACGCGAAAATCTATCGCACGGATCTGCAGGGCGAGATCACGATCACCACCAGAGGCAAAGCCGACTCAGGCAAGTTGTACGAGATCAAGGCTGCGAAGGAGACTAAGGAAGACGTAGGGCTGGGCCGTGATGGCAGCAAAGATGACGCGTCGCGTTCCGGCTTTATCGCCTACGGTGATTTCGGTGCTCCCCCGAAACCAAAGACGGAAAAGCCAAAGAAGAAGTGAGTGCGACCTGCGCGGCTTCGCCGCGCACTGATCACGCGTCCTTGAACATGACCAAACCTGCAACTTATCGCGACGCCGGCGTGGACATCGACGCCGCCAACCGCGCTACCGAAAAAATTAAGGAACTGGCGCGGGCCACCTTCAACCCGCGCACACTGTCTGAGATTGGCAGCTTCGGAGGCATGTTCGATGGCGCGTTCCCCGGAATGAACCAGCCAGTCCTGGTGGCCTCAGCCGACGGTGTCGGGACCAAACTGAAGATCGCTTTTGCCACCGGCATTCATGACACGATCGGGCGCGATCTGGTGAACCACTGCACCAACGATATTCTGGTTCAGGGCGCGCGACCGCTTTTCTTTCTCGATTACATCGCTACGGGTCGACTGGCCCCGGACACGGTTGCCGCAATCGTAGCCGGAATTGCCAACGGCTGTCGTGAGAACGGCACAGTGCTACTCGGCGGTGAGACGGCGGAGATGCCCGGCTTCTATGCGGACGGTGAATACGATGTGGCCGGCTTTATTGTCGGCGTCGTCGATCGTGAACGAGTGATTGACGGTCACGCGATTGTTCCCGGCGATCTCGTGCTGGGACTGCCTTCGGTGGGACTGCACACGAACGGCTATTCGCTGGGGCGGAAGCTCTTCTTCGAAGACGCCGGTTGTGGGCCGGACACATATCTTGATGATCTTGGCGAGACTGTCGGCGCAGCGCTCTTGAAACCACACGTCAGTTATTTGAACGCGCTCGGCGGTCTGCTTGATTCAGGAATGATTAAAGGGTTGGCGCACATAACCGGCGGCGGACTGCTGGAAAATATTCCCCGCATCCTGCCCGAAGGAACGAGCGTGCAAATCAAACGTGGCTCGTGGCCGGTGCTGCCAATCTTTGAAGTAATGCAACGCATCGGCAGTATTGAAGACGCTGAAATGCATCGCACCTTTAACATGGGAATCGGAATGGTCGTGGTTTGCGCCGGAGCAGACGCAACCCGGATCGCGGAACAGGTGCGAGAGCGTGGATCCAATTGTTTTGAGATCGGACACGTTACCGGAGGTCCGCGCAGGGTAGTGATCGAATAGACCAAGAGGACACCCCCGATGAATGATTGGCTGGAAGATTTTCGAGCGACGATTGACTCGGCTTCGCAGCGACTGCTGCAAATCGGCGAGACAGAAAGCGAACGAGCGCGGGTCGAAGAGCACTGGTCGGCAAAACAAATCATCGGTCATTTGATCGACTCGGCGACGAACAATCACGCGCGGTTCGTGCTGGCCCAGATCAAAGATGATCTGGTCTTTCCCGGCTATGACCAGAACAGCTGGGTTGAGATCCAGCATTACCAGCAGGCTACCTGGTCCCGGCTGGTGGACTTATGGCGTGCATACAATCTCCATCTGCTGCATGTGATGCGCACCACGCCGGCGGAAAAGCTAAACCGGCGCTGCGCCGCCCATAGCTTTCAACAGATCGCTTTCGAAACCGTCAAAGAGTCTGAGCCGGCGACCCTGGAATATTTAATGAAGGACTACGTCGTCCATCTTAAGCACCACCTCAGCCAGATTTTTGAGAAGTGAGCCGACGAGGTGATGGCCCAGGCAGTGAAACCAACTGAGCGCGCCCGGATCGCGATTCTGATTTCCGGACGCGGATCGAATATGGTCGCGCTTGCGGAAGCTGTGCGGGATGGCCGGTTGGGGAACGCTGAGATATCGGTTGTGATCAGTGACCAATCGCACGCGCTGGGCCTGGCCAAAGCGAGAGAATTTGAGATCGAAACCCTGGCCATCGAACGCCTTGGCCGCCCGCGCGCAGAACACGATCGCGAAGTCGTTGCGGCCTTGCGCGCGCGCCACATCGATCTGATTTGTCTGGCCGGTTACATGCGCGTGCTTTCAGCTGAGTTCATTGCTGCGTACCGTGGGCGCATCCTCAATATTCATCCGAGTCTGCTGCCGTCATTTCCCGGGCTCGACGCGCAAAGGCAGGCGCTGGCACACGGCGTGGAATCGTCCGGTTGCACCGTTCACTTTGTCGACGAAACGCTGGATGGCGGTCCGATCATTGCGCAGCGGGTCATGCCGGTCGAACCGGACGACACGGTTGAAAGTTTGTCCGCGCGGATCTTGAAAGAAGAGCACAGGCTTTACCCGGAAGCGGTGGCAAAGGTGTTGGGAGCGATTGAGAGTTTGTAGTCAGGAACTCAGAGGCGGTGGAGTTTGCCCTGCCGTCTTCAGACGGCTTTCCCGAAGGGTTACTGGCCCAGCGCTTTTTTAGCGTTGGGTCGTGGTTACCCTGCTGCCACTTAGCGTGCTTCAGCGGGCGTTGTTGAATCGTGGCTAAAGCCTGCAACAGGCAACTATGCTTCGCATCAATAAATGATCACGCCTCTGCCGGGTCGGAACATGTTCCTTAGTTATTTTTCAACGTCCTGCTAGAATCTGCACCCAATGTCTGCCGCAATCACCAGCGACGAAACTCTCGTAATCGAAACACCTGAACGCGTACCGGTGCATTTTGCACTCGCCTCGATCGGCAATCGTTTCATCGCCTGCGCCATTGATCACACGATTCAGATCTTAACTCTGATTGTGATTTATACCGTCTTTTCGATCATCAGCGACAACGCGGATTTCAGCAGCCGGCTGACCAATGCGCCCAAGTGGGTGATCGCCCTGATGGTCATCCTGGTCTTTGTGCTGATGTCCGGTTACTTCGCTATTTTCGAATGGATCTGGCGCGGCCAAACGCCGGGCAAGCGCTGGCTGAAGCTGCGGGTAATTCGCGAAGACGGGCGGCCGATCAGTTTCTTTGAGGCGTTCGTGCGCAACCTGGTGCGCGACTTTGACATCATGCCCTTTCCGTTCTACTCGATCGGACTGATCTCTGTTTTTTCCACTGACCGGGACCAGCGCGTCGGGGATCTGGTCGCAGGCACGGTGGTCGTGCGCGAGCGCGAAGCGGAAGCACCGGCCTTTGCCGAGGTGTTTGGTTCAGCGGTGATAGATCCCGCTCTCCGCCGTTCGTTCCAGCCAGTGCAATTTACCGCCGACGTAAACAAATTGAGCGAAAAGGAAATACTGGTGGTCGAGGGCTTTCTGCGACGACGCTGGGATCTAAAAGACTATCCGCGGCAGTGGATGGCCTGGCGGGTAGCGATGCCGATTCTCTTCAAACTGCGGCCGCGCTACGATCTGGCGACCTTCAGCTACGAAGGTTTTCTGGAAGAGCTGCTGCACCGTTATCGCGAGCGCCACCGGTTTATCGATTGAGGGGGACCATCTGATTTTTCAGCCGGCGCCAAGGTCTCGCCCTCTTAACCAAACCTCGCTCGCCCTCCAAAATTGACGGGTTTCCGAGCGGTCTGCTAACGTCTTCTCTTTTGAAAGTATGACAAAGTCCTGAGCAGAGAGGGTACCAAGCAAATGGCTCGTGATGTTTTTGTTCTCGGCGGTAAGCGCACGCCGATGGGTGAGTATGTGGGAGCGCTGAAGGATGTTTCGGCGATTGAACTGGGCGCGATCGCTGCGCGCGGCGC